>NZ_MUGV01000046.1:0-20506 GCF_002217275.1 Flavobacterium frigidimaris | reverse complement strand
CTAACGAAACAGGGTTTTTTATTCTTATTTTCAGATAATATCTGAATATAAAGGTACCTTAGCTCAGATGGTAGAGCAATGGACTGAAAATCCATGTGTCCCTGGTTCGATCCCTGGAGGTACCACTATAATGCTCGGATGGTGAAATTGGTAGACACGCTGGACTTAAAATCCAGTGAACAGCAATGTTCGTGCGGGTTCAAGTCCCGCTCTGAGTACTAAAAACTTCAATTGGCTATGCTAATTGAAGTTTTTTTTTTGGCCGAAATAAAAGGTTTTACTAATAAATTTTATGAAAAATCGAAAAGTTTTTAATTTTAAGATAGTTTATTGGCTAATCCGAATATTGGATTTAACTTAGTTCCATACTTGCACTAGTAAAGTTGTTCAAATACGCTAAAGCAAAAAAAACTTCATCATGACTATTGAACTTTTAGATACCAACAGAAATATTACGAAAGTAAACAGTATTGATGAAATACCTAAAGATCTACAGGGCATAAATAGTGTCCAAATTATAAACTATGCTAAAAAAGACATTCCGGTTTTTGAAAAACTCTTTAGTATTGATGCTGCTATACTCGATAATAGTGAGGACATCGAAATAAGTTCTCATTATCTGGAAAAAGAAGATCAATTGGCTTTTAATTTTTCATTTCCTTATTTTTCTTCTCACAATAAAATTGAAGAAGTGATTGTGTCTTTTATTCTCAAGGAAAAAATTATGCTTTCTTTCATGGACATTAATTTTGAAAAATTTATTCCTGAAAATAAAAAACAGGAACATTTTGATAAAACCAAAAATCGTCCTTTTACAATTGATTCATTTCTCCAAATGATGATTGGGATTGTACCGGATTACTTTGCAGATTTAACGGAAATTATCTCAAAGAATATTAAAACAATCTATTTGAGATTGCAAAAAGAGAATGATTTTTCAGAGCAGGGATTAAATGAAATTACGGCTTTAAAGTTTAATAATTTTATAGTGAAAGAATCTTTGAATGAATTTAGACGAATTTTACTTTTACTCAGAAAAAGTGATAAGTTGCAATTAGAAGTTAAAGAGGCAATTTTGATGGAACTAACGGATTTAACTGTAATAAATGAATATGTTCAGAATAACTTTGAACGATTAGAGGATCTTAAGGATTATGTATCAACAAGAATAGATTTGCAACAAAATAAAATATTTAAAACGCTGACTATTATTACAATGTGTATTTCATTGCCAATGCTTGTTGCCGGAATTTATGGGATGAATTTTGAGAATATGCCTGAATTGGATTGGAAATATGGATATGCTTTTGCCATCACTTTAATAGTTGCCTGTTTTGTTGGACCTTTGATCTGGTTTAAACGTAAAAAGTGGCTGAATTAAAACAAAAAAAGTGTTCACTTTTAAAATTTTAAAGTATAAAGATATTTTTTATTAAGCGATAAAATATCCAAATTAAAAATTCATTAAATTATATCTAGAAATATTCGAACCCTATGTTTTGGCGTATTATTTCAATTTTTTTTTAAAGAGATTTTTTGTAAAATTTCCTGTCTTATTTTTTTAGCAAAAGATATCTATTCCATTTTGGTGGATTGTCTGGAAAGCCAGCAGAGATTTGGCTCGTTTTTAATATTATAAAACTATCTGGGATTCTTTAAAAAGCGAATAAAAACAAAGAAGTAAAATAGATTATATTTGAATATCGATTTTATTCTTTAATGAAACAAAGTAATCAATGAAAGCATCTTTTTTTAAAATTTTACTGGTATCCTCATTTTTCACTTTAGTTTCTTGCGAAAATAAAGTAAAAAAAACTAAACCATATCAAGCTGGGGTAGTGATTTCTTTTGATGATGCTTATGTAGATGAATGGTTTGATGCAGATAAAGCTTTAAAAAAATACAATTGGAAAGCTACTTTTTGTGTTTGCAGAATTGATTCTATTGGTACACCACAAATCAAAAAACTAATTGAATTGCAAAAGGGAGGCCAAGAAATTGCGGGTCACGGATATCACCATTATAATGCTGTCAAATATGTAGCAGCAAATGGAATTAACGAATACATGAAACAGGAAATAGATCCTATGACGGCTTCCATGAAAAGATTATCCTTTAATGTGACGTCGTTTGCATATCCTTACGGTGAACGGTCTGATGCGCTTGATGAAACATTGGCACCAAAATATAAAGTTATTAGAGGAAGAGCTTTTTGTGGAGATGTACCTGAAAAGGAAGGGTGCTATTTTAGAAATTCTAAATTTCTTTACGCTTTTGATATCGATGATAGCCATATACATTTTAGTATTCCTTATCTTTTAGAATTATTAGACTATGCAAAAAAGAAGAATAAGATATTGATTTTATGTAGCCATAGACCGGTTAGAAAATTGACTGGAAATTATCAGACAAGAATTGAAACTTTAGAGTTTATATGCAAATACATGAAACTTAATGGACTGAAATTTTATAAATTATCAGACTTAGATAATTTGGAAACTGTATCAGACTAATACAAAATAGTATGCAATTTAGAGGAGTAAGATGTATACTCCTATTTATTAAATTATCTAATCTTTTTACTTCACTATCTTTCGCGAATGATGCGATAATGTTTAACACCCTAATTTTTTAGGAAGATATTTTTATACTCCTATTTTATTGGACCTTTGATAAAAGTTAAATCAGTATAAGATTTTCTAAGATAATGCAACCTTTTTATAGTATTAATAAAACGCTGTAAAATGAGTTGTTTTTTTGTTTGATGAAAAAAAAAAATTCAAATGAATGTACTGGGAATTGTATAACATCATCCTGAAATTAAATACTTTTTAGTCTCTTCTCAGTTGTATCTTTAATTGTATTTTAAATCTATTTTATAATCAAAAAAATAAGTTATGGCAGAAATTAAAATTGAGAAAAAGAAACCTATTTGGCCATGGATTGCAGCACTGCTGATAATCGGAGCAATTGTATACTACATCTTTGTAATGGATCATGAAGTTCACAGTGAAAACGGCGTGGAAGTCGAAAACACTACAACTGCGCAATAGGACATAATAACGGAAAACTGCGGAAATAATGCAGTTATTAACGTTAGTAAAAAATATAATCTTATAAAAATTATGGAAAATAAAGACAAAAACTTATACAGACTGGATGAACTATCTAATTATAAAATTGCTTCAAATTATTCTGACGTAAGAGGATGGAAGATAGTAGACGCTGACAACCGTACGATAGGAAAAATTGACAATCTATGGGTTAATAAAGATATGCAACGTGTTGTCTATCTGGATGTCAAATTAGATAAAGGATTATTAGAAGAAAATCATAGTGAAGTGCGTGATGTGATAGCGAACGACAATGGAAGGGAGTTTATCTATAAAGAAGGAGACAGCCATATAATCATACCAATTGGGTCTGTCAATATAAATAAAGATACAAAAATTGTTATGGCTAATAGTATTGGATACGATACATTTAGAAATACAAGCAGGTATGACAGACAAGTCAATTTTGACAGGGATTATGAAAGAAGAGTAATGAAGTCTTATTATCCTGAAAGTGACCCTGACTCTGGTTATTATAGTGATGATGATACTTTTTATAACCGAAGAGAATTCGATAACAAACAGTAATTTTTCATCTAATATTCTCTAGCATCAAACATCATTTAAGGTATAAATCACCCTGCACTTTATGTGCAGAGTGATTTAATTAACATTTGTTTCATCGCATCTTAAAGAAGATATGTTTATTTAAAATTCTTTATTAGGATCAATTTCGGATTCAGGTTCGATGATGTTATTTATTAAATGGATATCGTGTTGTGAAAATGGTATGACAATATTGTTTTCTTTGAATGTTTTGTCAATGGCAATTATTAGTTCACTCCTTGTGTCAAAATCAAAATCAAAATGGCTTATCCAATATTTCATGACTAAGTCAATAGAACTGTCGCCAAATTTTGTAAACCAAATTTTAGGCAGAGGTCTAATGAGTACATTTTCGTTTTTTTCAAGAATTCCGAGAAGCAATTCTTTTGTTAATTCCAAGTCAGTTCCGTAGGCGACACCAATTCGGATTTCCGATCTGCGGCTACTGCTTCCAAGAGTCCAATTGGTTAGATTTTGGTTTAATAATTCTCCGTTCGGAATAATTACATCGGCTCCGTCATATGTTGTGACCACGCTACTTCTAATTCCGATAGATTTCATTGTGCCGGATTGTGTACCAACTTCGATAATGTCATTCAGGCTCACTGGTTTTTCAAAGGCGATGATTAATCCGCTTATTAGATTGTTGACCAGACTTTGCATACCAAAACCAATACCAACTCCCAAGGCACTAATGATTAAAGTTATTTTATCTAGCGGGATACCTGCTGACCCGAAAGCAACTAATACACCTAGAGTTACAATAGCTATTCGGGATAAAAATAGCCAGCTTCCAAAATTTTTGGTTTTGTTTTTATTTTTGATTATTTGATTGTCTGAAGCTAAAAAAGAAACGACTCTTGAAAGGAAAGTGGACAATAAAATTACAACAAAGAATGTTAGAATATTTTCAAACGTGAACGTGACGTTTCCAATACTTCTGGGTTCGGATATGGTATTTCTGAAAGGATCAACAAAACTTTGAAAAGTAAAGGTGTTTCTTATCATTAATAGTACCCAACAGACAAATAGAATGAGATAAAAACCAAAGGTAAATTGGTGAGAGATACCATTTAAAGTTTTCTTTGGCTCATCTTCATTATCCGCTTCTAAAATTTTAGAGATCAAATTAATTTCCTTGACTACAATAAAAGTGCTATACAGAGAGAATATCACTATAATTGTGTAAACTCCTTTTGTCATTAGAAATTTACCTAAATTATAATGCCCATTTAATAAATAATAGAACGATAAGAATTGAAGAATGGTTGCTATAATGATATACCATAAATATACTTTTCTTTGAATTTGTGCTCTGTTAATGACAGCATAAATGCCTATTGCAATGCCTAAGCAATTAATTCCCAAAATTAAAAAGGACTCACCAACAAAGTGAATTAAAATTGTAATGTCAAAAAAGGTAACTAAATTCAATAAAAAAATTGCTACCCAGATTTTCCAAACAAATGTATTGATTGATTTCCACATTAATATGGTCAATGAAATAGTCGATATTGTCCAGGCTAAAATTGAAAAAATAAGCGGTGGCATAGGAAGAACGAATTGGTACAAATTCAGAACAGCTAAAATGGCTGTGGAAATTGGGCTGTTTAGAATATAAATATTTAATAACATTTCTTTTTTATAACCTAAATCAAGAAATTTACTCTTTTGCAATTTAAAAAATATCGCTGTGCCTATTATTAGAATCAGCATCAGAAGAATAGAATTTCGGTTGTTTATAAGATAAAAATACAGTACCAGATAGTTTGTTTTTAATGAAAAAGCCAAAGGATCTTCAATCCTTAACTTTTTAATGTCAGGGCGTTCAAAAACAGGAACTTTTTTGGTAAATAATTGGTCGGCTTCTAATTTTCGCAGTCTGTCATTTTCAATTATGTCCGACTCAATTTTAAATTTTAATTGGTCCCCCATAATTTCCAATGTTTGGATACTATCTACTGCATTTTTTAATTTTTCAGAGATTAGATTGATATCCGTATTCATCTTTAGTGATTGCAGTCGATAATTTTCCCTGGCAACAGAATCGATTGGGACATAATACAGGTTTTTTTCAGCAACCAGAGAATCAATTTTTTCTTGGGTTCTGCTTAGCTGTTGGTTTTCAATGCTTATTTTTTTTAAGCGATTGCTGGTGCGTTTTAATAATTCATCAAGTAATATGGAAGTTGAGCTAAGATTTCTGTCGGTCAAAACCCTGAATTTTCTCCCAACAATGCCCTTAACTGCAAATTCTTCCCATTCTTTCAATTGATGGATCTCTGCAGTAATGTCTTTGTATGCATATCCTTTTGTTAATAGGAACTTTGCATTTTGAACTTCTAATTCAATTAAGTTGAAGATTCTATTTTGTTTTTGGACTTTTTGGTAATTTATGTATTTATTCTGTCTCTCTTTCTTCTCGTTTTCTGCTTTGCTTTCAAGTAGAAGATGGCTTACTTTATTATTGATTCCAATATCTTTAACGATGGTATCCGCATTTTTTTTAAGGCTTTGAGCATTGACCGAAAAAAAGGAAATTAAAATAAGAAAAACGAAAATAGCTTTCCCACTAATGTCAGTATTGTTTTTGGTAGTGTATATATATTGAAATATAGATTTTAACATGGGCTATGATACGTTTTAATAGCATTAATTTTTTTGGAATTATTATTTTACAAACGCATTTGTACACGTTAAAAAGTGTCAATTTATTTATTAATCATTAGAAGAATTAGAATAATAAAAAAAATATTTAGAATGTTATTTTCTTACTATTTCAATTGGAGATTAATAGAATGGATGCATATCAAATTTAAGAAAAAAAATAATATTTTTTGATGTATGTGCTTAAAAAATAGATTGTTAGATGATTCTAGGTTTTTGACCCTGTTTTTATAAAGATTGAAAATTGCCTTAAATGCAAAAAACCTGCGAATAATACGATTTGCGGGTTTTACTAAGTGTTGTTTATAAAATTCTTTGGCATCTGTAATAGTAAGAAATTCTAGAATAATTGCATTAACTACTGGTGCTCCTTCCAGCCTTTCTACAGAACCATAAAAAGCAAGCGGAGTTTAGGCTGGCTATGGCTGATTACAAATAGATGTGCTCAAAGAGAATATTAAATTTTTCGCCGAGCTTCTTTTTAAGCCTCTGATTTGATTTTTTAACAGCTTCGGTCGTAATGCCTAATAATTCAGCTATTTCACTGTTGTTAAAGTTTAGTTTTTGCAACAATAATATTCTCATGTTCGAATCGGTGATTTCAGGAAAATCACTTTGAAGACGATTATAAAATTCGGGATGTTCTTTTTTAAATTCTCTTTTAAAGTTATTCCAATTATTTTCTGTCATTAAATGTGATTCCAGCAAAGTGTTTAGTTTTCCTGTTTCTTTTTGATTATAATAAGATGATGACTGTTTAATCTTATCAATTTCAACTTTTAAATTCTTGATTTGGATGTTTTTATCTTTCAAATAAGCAACTTGAGCATTCAGATTATTATTAGCTTCAGCTAGTTTTTGTTCTATTTTTGCTTTTTCTAATTCTTGTAAAGAGACTTTTTGCTTGTACTCAATCTTTCTGGTTTTTAATTGTTTTTTATATTTTTTTAAAATAAAAAAGACTAGTAAAAAGGCCAATAGAAAAGCCAGAATAGTAATGTAAGCATAAATATTTTTTTTAGCTACTTCACGTCTGTACTGATTTTTAGTTTTTTTAATGCTTTCCTGAAATTTTGTTTTTTCAAGAATCCAGTTTGCTTTGCTTATCGCTATATCACCATCTTTATTTTGTAATGAATCTTCAAGAACAATCATCCTTCTTCTCAGAATTAGTTCATTATCGGTTTTATTTTGTTTTTTTAAAACTTCTAATTTTAGTTTGATAATTTGCAGTTCTGATTTTTCAAAATAAGATTGCGAATATGCAATTTTTTCACCCTTTTTAAGTGTTTCCTCAGCTTTATCAAGATTATTGTCAGCCAAATACAATTCTGCCAAAAGTATACATGCATACATTGTATTTTGATAGCTTTTTTTTCGTTCAGAAATAGTAATATCTTCTTTCAAAAGAGAAATTGCCGTTTTTAAATCTCCCTTTTGTCGTTGCAGAAGGGCTAAATTCCCTAAAATTTTTGCATAACGAACCTCATCATTAATTTGTTTAGCCAAAACACGGGCTTGATTTAAATAAAACTCAGCTGTTTTAATATTTCCAACATTAAAATAATTTAAGCCTAAAGCATCTGTGATCTCAGCATATTCAGGAGTGTTTTTAGGAGTGTATTTTTTTGCAAGATTTAGGAATTCAAGTGCCTCCTTGTAATCTCCAAAAGTCTGCATAATCCAGCCAATTTTCTTGAAAGATTGTCCAGGCAAAATTATTTGATCTTTAGGAAGTCTTGATATACCATCAATTATTTTTATCAAAAGAGGTGTCATGTTTACATAATCTCTGTAATGATAAAGATAGCTTACATAATTAAGTTGCACCCAAATTTCAATTGACGTATCTTTTAATAAAGCTGCCTTTTTTAGGGATTGAATGTAATAGGATTTACTTTGCTTGTTTAATGTGTTGTAAAAGTTACTATAGCCGTTGGCAAGTAAAGCGTCGTAAATAACGCCGTTTTCTTTTGTTTGTAAAGGCTGAAGAAATGTTTTTAGACCTAAGGTATCAGTATCAAAAGGTTTTTCCTGAAGAACCAGGTCTTCTATTTTTTTGATTTTATTTTCAGAAGAAGAAAAAACTATTTGATTTTTTTGTGCATTTAATTGCGATACAATAAGAACTATAAGGGTGCAATATAATTTTCTAAATAACATTAGGCTTACATAGGATTTTGTTTGTCTGGAATGGTAAAAATAAAAAAAAAAGAATACTTTTCTTAAGATATTGTTTTAAATAATTTAATATTTTTAATGAGTATTTGTAATTATGTTTGTTGAAAATCAATAGTTTATGATGAAAGTAAAAGTAGGTTTGTCCTGTAGAAATTAATTTAAGAATTAATAACTTTAAGTAATGCTTTTGTTAACTCGTGAATAATTGTTGATTATCTCTACTTTAGTGATTATAAAAAATGGCTATAAAATAAAAAAAAAGAGTGCCGAATCAATTGATTTAGCACTCTCAGTAGGCTGAAGGAAAAAAATATTAAAACAATATTTAATTATTAGAAATAATTAGACATTACTTACTAAAACAAGGTTTTATTCAACCAACTTAAAATCTCCCTGATCGATATATTTTAGGTTACACTTACTATCACTACCTACTATTTGGGCGAAATTATCACCATCTACAAGGTTGATTGGATTAGTTTGAATATCGTTATTTGAAAGTGTCATACTATATACTGTTCCATTGACGGTATAATCTAATTTTTTGACTTTCTTATTACTGGTAAATTTAGAGTTGGTTTCTATTTTTATGACATATTTGCTATTAGGATTTATGCATTCATTTTCAGAAATAATTGAACCGTCAGCATGTGCGAACGAAATTTTTGTTGGAGCAACAGGAGTAGAGTCTGAATCATGTGAACAACTAAAAATAAATATCGAAATTAATGCTAAAATAGAATAATGTTTGATTCTCATGATTATTGCTTTTGGTTAATGATTATCTCTTTGTTGATAGTACCTATGTTTATGCTGTATGTTCCTACCTCTAAATTGCTAAAAATAGTTTCGCCATTGAGAATGTTTTGCGAGGTAAGTTGAAGTCCCGATTTAGTCAAAGTTACGGCTGTATTATTTTCGCCGTACAGGACTTTAATAACTCCTCCAGTGTAACATACCGCATCTTTCTTGTAAAATTGTGCTGTCCCAAGTTTGACTGTTACAGTCCATTGTTTTAAAACTGATTGGTCTTCTGAGAGTACTTGAAATTGAATGGGAGTACTAAAATCTATAGTATTTGATCCAGCAGTTTGTTGCACTGTTCCAACAAATAATTTAGCTCCGGGACTTAACTCAAATAAGGCATTTAGCGCCGAAACATTTATTCCTTTATCAAGGAAGATTGTAATTTGAGATCCTGCAATAGTTTTAGTTTTTACCGCTAGATTCTTAAATCCAAAATCTAAAATTTCAGCATTGTTTCGCAACGAAGGACTGGCAAAGCTATAAGATTGGAATAAGTTTCCGTAATGTTTATTGTTTTCAAATGCTTTTGTGGTTGCTACATTTCTAATGGTATTGTTTGCAGAATCATAGATTTTAAAACTAATAATTTCATTGTCAACATTAGCGAAAACTGTTAAATAAACAATGTACTTATCTTCACTAGCTACATACAGTAAGTTAGCACTGCCACGGCATTCGCCATTTACGAAGGCACCCACTTTATCATTTACACTAGATAGCGTTTTTCCATCAACATTAATAAAACCTTGAAATGACATGGTATATTGAAAATTATTTTCCTTTACCGACCAATTTGGAGATTCTCCAAATACATTTATACTTATGAAAAAAAGTAATAATGTCTTATATATATAATTTTTCATATTTAATTGATTATGTGCTCCTAAAATGAGTTTTCAGACTTGTTTTAGGAGCATAATAATTTGACTATTTAATTCTTGATTATCTTAGTTGTTGTCACTTGTCCATCAACTTCAATTTTTATAATGTAAACGCCTTGTGCCACATTTGGAGAAATTTTAATTTCACTTTCGCCACGTTCAATATTCATATTTTTACTAAACACTAACTGACTTGTTGATGAGAAAATCTGAATTTTTGCTTCTTGACTTTTACTAGCATTAATTCTAATAGCTAACGTCGATTGAAATGGGTTTGGATAAATCGTAACACCATATGTGATATCTTCTAAAATAACAGGATTAGCAATTGTTCCAAGCACTTTATTCTCGTTAAAAACAAATGATTTCGTGGTTGTTTTTTTACTGAATCCATCGCCCACAGAGAATGATAATGTTTCAGGATTTTCACCAAAAATGGTAATAAAACTTAGTTCTTGATTGTTTACCATTTGATTTGTTGCTACTCCTTTTAAAAGCCCTTTGGAATCGTAAACAAACAACTCGTTGAACCCTTTAGGCAGTAAAACAACTGCATTCATGTTTTGCGAATACTGCTTAAACTCCGATTTAATAGTTTCCTGCTCGCCAATTGAAATTGATTTTGATACTGACTTAGAATAATTCCCTGCATAGTACGGATATTTAAAATTCTGCTCGTTCTTAGACTTAATCATGTAGCCTTTTCCTGCTTCTAAATATTTTAAAGTTCCATTCCATCCAATGATTGGATCATAAATCGCAAATAAATTTTGAGATTTAATTACATCTCCATCTGTTGCCTCAAAGTAAGCCAAAGCCTCATTTGTAGTTTGATTATAAGCCAAAGGATAAGGGAGCCAATTCCAGTTTTCTTTGATTAAAAAACTCCAATTTGTAGGGTCAACACTTTTACCTTTAATTCTTAAAGTCTGCTCATCTGTTATATTGACTTTATACATTTTTGATGATGACAGTCCTCCATTAGCGCTTATTGTACCAGACCATCCACTGTTTGAAGGCGTTGATTGATCTTTAAAATAAGTTTCGAGTTGGGCAGGAGAATTACTTAAGATACGGTTAGAAGTTTCTAAACTTAGACTTTTAGTTAATTTATTAATATTTGAAAAATTTTCATCATTTATATTCAAGGATACCCAGGACCAACCTTTATTTAGAGTGATTTCCTGTTCTATTAGGCCTGAATTGCTAAATATACCTGGCTTGCTTAAAGTTCCTAATACATCGTTATCCATAAAAGTAATCGCTGAATTAGAATCTATACTGGCTTCCATAATTTTACCCTGAGAGGCATCCCAGATTTTAAATTTCAGTTCTTCTCCAGAATTAGTATTGCTATAAACCGTTAAAAAAGCAAAGTATTCGCGATACAATTCATTGTATACAAGCTTGACAGTGCCTCTAACTTCGTCATTGTGAAAAGCTGCAATTTTATCATAAGAATCTGTTGATAGCACGCCATCAACTTTTATTTTTCCAATAATATTCATGCTATAATCAAAGCGAGTAGGATCGACTGTCCAGTTAGGTTCAGGAGCCAATACTCTTACCTTTACCTGTAATTTTTGATCGTACCCAAAATCGGTTTGCAAAGACAAATTCTCAAGATATTCCCCAACAGTAATTTCTTTATCCACTGTTGCAGTGATGCTTACTTTACTATTAGGTTCAATTGTACCTGATGTTTTGCTTAAATTTAACCAATTTGGGATATTGTTGATCGTATAAGGATGTCTTTTACCTCCTTTGTTCACAAGTGTTAATTCAAAAGTTTTTGTTTCTTCGCTATACTTTACAATATCAACAATATCATTGTATCCGTCAGCAAACCAGCTTACCTCATTGCGGTTAACATAGGCAGTCCAGGTAATTGGAGATTGTTGCATATTATTAGCATTATCAGACATTCTGTGTACGGTAATGTCTAATATTTGACCTTCTAATGATGCCCAGTCAGTAACGACAGGCGCTATAATCATTTCGCTGTCTTTAATAACATTAGTTGTTAAAAATTTAATAAGCTGGCGTTCTGGTTTTATTGCAGGAACATCATTTGAATAATGTAAACTTCCGCTGCTTAAAGTTGCGTTGTTCACTACTACAGTTTGATTCGTATCTGCATGATAATACCTTGGGCCATTTGCTGTAGCCGGATCTGGGGCATTCATTTTTGCATATAACAATAGACCAATGCTTTCGATATCAACTTCATTATAACTGTCTCTGTTAATTTGTTCTATATTTCGCAAGGTATTCCACAAACGGAATTCATCGATCTTACCTTTGAATGTACGATCAACAGTTTCTTTTCCTGATAAATCTTTTGAGCCTCTGGCACCCAACCAAATTTTATTTCCGGAGAAACCTCCAATTTTTGTCATTTGATTTGAAGAAACAAGTTCTTTGTCAACATAAGTTCTTAATGAGCCAATTCTATTGAATAATAAAGTAACATGATGCCAATTATTATCGGTGACACTCTTAGTTGTTAAGGGATAAGATTCGCCTTCGCTTTTTAAAAGTAACAAGCCACTACTACTTATATCAACAGACCATTTATTTGCCAGACCATTACTCTGTATAATATCAGAACCATCACCTTTACCATTAGAAAATAAAGTGGCTTCCTGAGTAGTATCTGTTTTTACCCAGAACTCCATTGTAGCATCCATTTCTTTAGTTAATTGAACAAAATTGACGTTGTCCATAATAAGATACTGTCCGTTATTAAAATCATATGAATTTCCTTTTGGTTTGATGTCCCATGAAGCATTTACGGTTGCATGTTTAAATCTTGCCAAATCTTTAGCCAGGTTATCTCTACCTTCGTTCATTGGCCAGTATCCAATTAAATTAGCCTCATTACCTATAAGTTGAGCGTACATTTTTGCATACGATTCTTCTCTCGTAACCGTTTTATTCCATAAACGAAGGTCATGTATGTTTCCTGCAAAGGTGTTTCCTCCAATTACTAAAGGATTGTTATTGGTAAATTGTGTATTGGTATTTCCTGTTTTAGTAGCAATTTCAGTATCATCTTCAAAGATTCGATAATCACCATTACTACTTTTATAGGTAAATGTATAATGATGAAACAAGTTGTCTTTTTTTAATGCTCCCTGGGCGATAATATCTCCTAATGTAAACGAAATAGTATTAGTGGCACTTAGTCCAATTTTTAATCCTCCTTCTTGAGAAAGGATTGTAGCAGGGGCAGAAACCGTAGTGTCATTGTTCATCCAAAATTCAAAAGTCAAATCTCCTGAAGCAATTTTCGGATTATTAATTACAGCAGTATTGTCGGTTCCTTCAAAATGTAGGGAAACATTATGATCAATAGGCAATTGATTTGTTTGTCCTTTTATTTCGATTGTACTTACTGCAGAATTATAAAAGATATTTTCATTAAAACTCACTTTTAAATCCTCTCCGATACCTAAAATACCATTAATAGGCAAAGGTGTACCAAAGAGTTGTGGTGCGTGTAAATCTACTCTTCCAGTAATGATATCAGATATAAACTCTGTATCATTTGTACAAGTACTTCGAGCCCTAATCTCATAATTGCCGTCGAGTAACTGCAGAGCAGCAATATCAAAATTATAAGCTAAATTCGTTGCAGCTCCAATAGATGTTATTTCAGTTTCATTATTTGCAACTGCATCATCGTAAAACTTTGTCGTGCCATAATAAGTATGTAAACGAATCCAGTTTGGACTTGTCGCTAATCGATATTCCAGATCAATTTTTTTGAAGCTCTTAAATTTAGTACTATATCCCATCATGTTTATGGATAATGGTTTAGTTGTACCATCTGTATTGTATGCTTTCTCTCTATTATATACCCAATTGTTTAAAGGAGCGTTTAGTGTTACACTAGAACATGAGGGAAGAAAATGAGCCGAAATTAATACGGACGAGCTTACTTTTTCGCCATCACATAAAGATTGCAAACGAACCTTTATGTTCTCATAATCATAAACATCAGAAATAGATTTACCCAAGGTCAATTTATAAATAACCTGTTTGCCATAAGGAACATGTACAATAGTACCATTTGGTTCAACATTAATTAATGCATTATTTGGATTGCTCGTATTATCGATAACCAATAAGTAATCAGCATCAGATCCGGAAGCACTATTGTTTTCAAGTTTTAATTCATATTCGGCCTTTTTAGTTTCTGTAATATTGCTCACGTTGTTATCGGTTACAGAAAGTACCGGAACTTCAACTTTTTGAGTCGCAAAACTTAATAATTCACGTTTATCAGCTGGTAATTCCTCAGGTACAGTGGCTGTAGGGTTATAGTTTACTTTGTTATAAAAATGAGAAAGTTCAGCTTCTTCATGCGGGCATGATGTTTTTCCTCCTTGTGTAATAAAAACCGGACCATTTCCGTCAAAGAGATTTACAACATCAACACTTAAAAAATTAGAACTATCATTATCTTTTAATGTATAACTAATGTCTGTGGTAGATGTATTTTCTTCTGTGTTGTTATTACTTTGGTCCTGGTTAAATTTACCTGAAACATTTTTAATCCAACCGGTATCATTGATGGTGAATCCCATGTCTAATGAAAAGGATTCGTCAAGGCTGAATGTTAATTTTGTTGAGCTTCCATTAATTATTCCTGATTCTACGCTCTTTGTAATTTCACCAACTCCAGAATCAAATGAAATATTATCAGAAAAACCTTTGGTTACCATCTCTTTAAAACCAGAAAGTCCGTTTAATTGGCCTGATGTAGAATTAATTTTATCAAATAATCCTTGCTTATAAGTACTACGGTCGTTCATTGCGGCATATTTGCTTCTCTCATTATTTAAAATAATGTTTCTCCATAATGTAATATCTCTCTCATAATCAATTTTCTTTTTTACTCCGGGATCAGTTTCTTTAATAACACCGTTAGTGATATTATCTATTATAGCCTGTATTTCCGGAATGACAACGGTAAGGATATTCTTTTGCGAATAAATGAAGAATGTTTCAGATGGCTCTTCTACAAAATACATCGCTTTTTGTTTGCTGACAAAAACATTCTCACCTTTAAAATTTGTTAATACAATAGAATCATCACTTTTAAGAGTTTTCGACGCCTGCACATCGGCATAAGAACCGTAGAAATAATTACTTGAATTTCCAATATACAAATCTCCGTCAGCGCCAACATAATTTGGGTCATCACTTGTAGAAATCGTTTGATTAAAGGTGTAGGTTTTGGTCAAAGTATTTCCAAATTCTGAAGAGTTGGTGAGTCCTATTGCCCCATTTACATCCATAACAGTTTTTACTTCTGTAACCGGCCCCAATAAGCCACCACCAAAAGCAAATTTGACTCCTAAAGAATTTTTTAAACCAGTACTTACCCCGTTAGATGTTGTAAAAGCTCCATCTATTGTAACCGAGAAACTTTCTCCTTTTTTAATAGAAGCAAAACTGTTTGAACCTGGAGGGTCTCTCAGAATAATATCCGGAACGTTTGGACCTTTTGTTACAAAAGTTTTACTTCCATCGTCTTTTCCTCCAAAAATAATCCCCGTTTCTTTAAAGTTTTTAACCGGATAATCTTTTTCGTCTAATCTGTATTTTAATGTGCTTGTCACAACAAACGGCGGAGTAATTGAAGGTATTCCAGCCTTAAACGTATAGGTTAAAATATTTCCTTCTGATGTAACTTTTTCAGAATCTGCTAAAGCAAGATTATTATTTTTAATTAATTCCCCATCAGTTACCGGAACTGTTACTTCAACCGCTGGTAAGTTATTGGCTATCGGATCATTATTTATATAACGTTCAAATCGACTCATGACAATTTTATAAGGATGAAATTGTGAATACACAAGATTTGAAAAACCTGTAGTAGATATAGATGTTCCTTCACCTGCATCAATAGTCATATCAGAAGTTTGTTCGATTACTTCTAATTCCGGGACAGATCGATAAGTGAAGCTTTTTTCATAATGATATGGTTTTCCTGTCAAGGTTTTATCGATGTTTTCATCTTTATAGGTATATTCAGGTGTTTTTATATCTGGTATCTTAGAAAAATCAAATACCTCTGTCGTTCCTGATTTTAATAATGAAATAGTAGAAGCACTTTTAATTGTTAAATCTTCAGCGGCAAGATTATATTTCAATGGCATTAGTGCTACTCGATATTCTCCTGATTTAGTATTAGTAGTATAGTTAGCTTTAGTATAATTGGTCACAGTGGCGCCAACCGGAGCGTATCCTAGAGTAAAACTGGCGCTACCAATATTATTCTTAGCACTAACTTCAAGAGTTTTTGTAACACCAGAATTGGTGACTAATTTTGTCACAAGACCAGTATCTCCAAACCCAATAGGTTTGGTCGATTCTACAGATCCTCCAACTACTTTACCTACTACGGTAACTCTGGTGGTGTCTACAAAATAAACAGGTTCGTTTGAGTCTTCAAAAAACTCTTTGAATTCGCTTGAGGCAGCAGGAAAACGACCACTGTAAGTAAATTGATGCCCCTCTTTTTTTACTGTAATATAATGTTTTCCAATTGGCACGCTTATATCAAAATAGCCGGTTTCATCAGTGACTACAGGAAAATTATTGGCATCCAGGACAATATTTCCATCTATATAAACATTGGCTCCTTCGGAAAAAATAGAGGCATATTTATCTAAATAATCATCTGATTGATCTGTAGGAGTAGTGGCATCATTTTTCCAATACGATCCCTTAGAATATTTTTCACCATTAATTTCGTAATAGTTATATCCCTCATCAAGGATATTACTTCCTCCACTAATCCATGAGTCGTTTTTATTACTATTATCCCTTTTGTTATCAACAGTAACATAAGAAGGGAAAACGCCACGGGTGTCATATTGTACTACACCTTTAAAACTAAACGATGATTGATCTACAAAATCAATTTTGTTAACGACTTCAGAACCTTGTCCTAAATAAACCAATTGCTGGCTGGGCTCAAATTTGTGCTGTCCATATAAAGGAGTTATATTATAAGATTCTCCTGTACCAGAATATTGTATAGCATTAATTTGATAATTACCCTTACTGTCGGTTACTCCTAAAACACCTAGTTGAGATGTTGTCGGATAATTATCTGCTGCAGTAGCCCATAAAACTTTATCAGAGCCAGGTGTTGAAGCATTCCAAAGCTTTCCGTGCCTTTTGTTATAATTAAATCCATTTCGTGATAAATCATAAGCGTATGCGCCCCCTTTTTCATTGGCTCTTAAATAGGTCAACATTTTAGAATCGTTTCCGCTAATAAACCTCGAATAATCTGTTCTTATTACGGTTGCGTCTAATGCTGTTTTCCAAATTCTTATTTCATCAATGTAACTTGAATTTCCTCCTCCAACTTTAACGTTTTCCCATTTTTTACCATCTAGAAGGGTAATGCCAGTAGGAATGGTAACATTAAAGTAAGGAGCAATATACGTAGGGTCAGAGCCTTTTAATTTACTATCTGTATCAGTTTTGTAAGCTTGCGTAATTGGTCTGCCGTTAATGTACAATAAAGGAGTTTTACCATCATTAAGTAGTATAGAGAAGTGTACAAAAGATTTGTTAAAATCAGAAACAGGGACCAGTAAATCATTTCCCCTGGAATTCAATTTCCCAGAAGGAAAGTAATTCATCAATGAATATTTATTACCGTCGATAATAATATCTATTGTATTATTAATGGGATCTAGTTTTACTGTGGCATCAATATTATCACTCGATAAGCCAGAGAGATTAAATAATCGAATAGCTGGTTGGGAATCGTTTGTGTAAGCTGTCTGAGGTTTTACCCACGCCTGAAAAGTTATTGAATTTAAAATTTCAGTATCCAAATTTTCAATATTTATAAATCCTGAGGCAGGAACACTCAATGCGCTACCTGTAGACATTGCACTACCACTAGGAGTTGCTGTAACAGTTACATCCTTTACGGGGTTACCTCCTTTATAACTAACGTTACCAGTGACAACAGCTGTTGGATTTCTATATCCTATGCCTGTAATATAAGTATTATAAAGGCTTGATATTGTACTGATACCTTCAGCCTGTACTTTATATTCGTATAAAACGCCACCATCAACATATTTGTCTTCATATGCTGTTTCAGTTGGAGAAAGACCTACTACTAAATCGTAAGGTTTATTGCCTTGCTCGCTATAAACTCTTCGGTATATTTTTATAGTTTTTACAAGGTTAGTATTTGCTCTTAAATCCCAGGTAATTAATATTTTATCTCCATAATAACCTTTAGATACATCAAAAGATTCTTCAGAGAATGTATTGTATAAATAAAGAACGTCCCAAGGAAAACGAACATCTGCCGGGTTTGTTTTCCTTACACCACTTTTATTTTCTCCCAAAAAAGGAAGCCCCACCTGTATAGTTATATCTTTCTTTTGAATAGACTGTGAAACGGGTATTATTTTGGCTCCTTTAGTATTTTGGGCATAAAGTCCTGTTGTCAGGAAAAAAAGCCCCAATGCTACTATTATTTTTTTCATAATTAGAGCTTTACAGTTTAATAATATAGTTTACACCATAATTTACAGGACGTGTTTCGTTGTCTCCGGTATTATTTACTGTTACGGTTATGTTACTTTGTGAGGCGCTAGTAGTCCTTGACATTTCAAAACCTTTATTATCATTGTCAGTACCTCCATTAGAACCTCTATCAGAAGGTAATACTACCGTAGGGAATTCATTTTTGTTATCACTCTTTTCAGTATGGTAGATATCTCCATATCCATGACTGTGTTTTGAATCGTTAATAGTTGTAGTGTGAATATGAGATTTAAAACTATCAGATTGTGTTTGTTTTAAGGATGGACCTGCTTGATTATTGACCGTATTAGTTCCTGTACCTCTTAAAAACATACCTTGTAGATTAGGAGCATTATTTCCTACTAAAGCAATTAGGGCTTTGGCACTTGATGGCAAAACTTTTCCATCGCATAAAACCCATCCGTCTGGTATAACAGTACCAATAAATGGCATAATAGAACCTGTAGGAACACCATTATTTGCTGCAATAGCATAAGGAACATGATGAAGTTTTTCGTCTGAAATAATATCTTGTCCTTTTTCTATTCTGAGATAAGCTATGTTATTTGCAAACTGGCTATTGTTTGAAGCTGTAGGATCTATTACGTCAGAAAAAACACCAAAAGCATCGGTAGGTAAGTTTTTTGTTATTTTATAAATAGACTGTTCAATACTTGAAGCGTCCAGATAATACAAAGTAAATGTAAGGCTGATGCTCTGATTAACGATAGCTGTATTGTTAGCATCGCGGGCAATCCCCTGAATAGCAATCCCTGCCTGAGAAACTGAAGTTTGAGCGTAATTTTTTGTTATTGTACATAACATAAAAAATGCCGATAATAGTAATTTTGATTTCATAGATAATAATTTTAAGAATTAATTATTTTACGTGCTTAAATACCTTACTTAATATTTAATAATAAACAAAGGCGAAATTATTTCAAATACAATAAATTAGACCAAAAAGGAAGGGGACAAAAAAGGGACAAATAAAGAGTTATGTTGTTGTTTATTAATTCGTTGGCTTGTTTTGTTGGATTTGGTGATTAAAAATCTAGAATTTCAAATTATAAATGTCATTCATAGTTTGAATAAGAGGGAGGGTTAAAAATTTGGTTATGTTTCAGCTTTAATGACATAAGAATTTAAAATTCTAACTTGTTATCTAATCTTTTTGCTTAATCTCTAACTTTTGCAAATGATCCATTATAGATGAGATAGTTTTTTTAGGAGATAAATTATTTATAAATATTAAAAATTTGACAGCTTTAACTTTTTGGCAAAAATGTATCCACTCCATTTATATAAATGTCAATTAAAGCCATAAGATCCAATTATTTTAATAATACTAATTTGAAATAAAAAATAAGGATCATAAAGGCCTTTTGCTTTTAAGTGAACTTTACGTTCGCGCTCAAACTTTTATAGAATATTAGTTATTCTTTTATTTAGTACAATACACGAGAATTTTTCTGAGTAATGCATTTAGAAATTCTTCATAATAAGATTATAGTTGTTGATAATTTCATGAAAGCAGTCTTTTTGAAATACTGTTTTAGTTTAAAAATACATATAGTAAGAAAAAAGCGTCAAATAAATAAAATATTTTAATATCTAAATTTGCTGTTATCAGAACGTTAGGAAAATTTTTTAAAAAAGAGCATAAAAAAAATATAAAAAGTCTTGTGAAATCTAATAATCTGACTACTTTTGCACCCGCTTTGAAACATAAGC
>NZ_MUGV01000045.1:0-81667 GCF_002217275.1 Flavobacterium frigidimaris | reverse complement strand
ATTTTTATCCCGAGGCTTCGGGACCAAATTCTAAAAGAGCGAAGCGATTTTTGAGTAAAATCTAAAATCTAAAATCTAAAATCTAAAATCTAAAATCTAAAATCTAAAATCTAAAATCTAAAATCTAAAATCTAAAATCTAAAATCTAAAATCTAAAATCTAAAATCTAAAATCTAAAATCTAAAATTAATCCTGTCCCCAAGTAGATGGAATTGCATTCCATTCCTGTAAAGTAGATTGTTGCTCTTCAGTAATATATTGTTTTTGAACCGCTAAGTCCAATAAGTTTTCATAATTGCTAAGCGTATACAAATCAATATTTGCGTTTTTGAAGTTTTCTTCGGCAACACCAAAACCGTAGGTGAAAATTGCTGCCATTCCTTTTATATTAGCCCCTTCATTGCGTAAAGCTTCAACAGCCATCAAGCTGCTGTTTCCGGTACTGATTAAATCTTCAACGACAACCACATTTTGGCCTTTTTGTAAAAAACCTTCAACCTGGTTTTGTCTTCCGTGTTTTTTAGCTTCCGGGCGCACATAAACAAATGGTAATCCAAGGCTTTCAGCTACAAGAATTCCTATTCCTATGGCTCCAGTGGCAACACCGGCAATTACATCTGGTTTCCCAAATTGTTTCTCAATGTTTTTCGCAAATTCATCACGAACATAATTTCGGATGATCGGAAATGAAAGAATTAACCTATTATCACAATAAATAGGCGATTTCCATCCAGAAGCCCATGTAAAAGGATTTTCTGGATTCAATTTAATTGCATTTATTTGCAAAAGCAATTCGGCTGTTTTTTCGGCAGTATCTTTATTAAAAATCATAATACAAATGTATAAAGTTTTTGTGAACGACAAACCACTTTTTTTGACAAATGAAATCTCAAGAGAGACTAATTTTCAATTATTCTTGTTGGAGAGTATTGATATTGAGCAGCTTATAGTCAAAATCTTTCAGAATAAAATTCAAAAGGCCTACTTATATCATCCCGATGAAAAGGAGATTATGAAGACTCTCAAAGCTAAAATCCCTGTTAGTAAAGCAGGTGGAGGCTTTGTGTACAATAAAAACGGAGAGGTTTTATTCATTTTTAGAAACGGAAAATGGGATTTGCCAAAGGGTGGAATCGAAAAAGGCGAGGAAATCGAAGACACTGCCATGCGTGAAGTAGAGGAAGAAACCGGTGTTGGTAAACTCCGAATCGTAAATAAACTCCAAAAGACCTATCACGTTTTTAAACGTAACGGAAAATACAAGCTTAAAATCACCCATTGGTTCGAAATGTTTTCTGATTTTGAAGGAACTCCGCAGGGCCAAATCGAAGAAGGAATCGAAAAAGTGGCCTGGTTAAATCCGGAACAGATTAAAGAAGCGCTAAAAAACTCCTACGAAAATATTAAATTACTTTTTGAAGAAGAGAGTAAGATTTCTGTAGAAGAATAGGACAAGAATATAGAAGATAGAATATAGAATATAGAATATAGAACAAAGATAAATTTAGTCCTGATTTTCGATTGAAATATTTAGTTGCTTAGTTAATTTAAATTTGTATTTTAGTTGATATAGATAAATCAACTAAATACTTTTTATATGTCATTTCAAGGATATTTAAAAACAATTAAAGAAAAGACTGGCAATGGCCCGGCTGAATTCAGGACTTTGGCAGAACAAAAAAGTTTTACATTAGATGGAAAACTAAAACCCGAAGTAAAAGCAGGTGATATTGTGAATTGGCTTAAAGAAGATTTTGATCTTGGACAAGGACATGCAATGGCAATTTATGCACTGCTCAAAGGTATAAAAGAGGAGAACAGTCAATAATTAATTTTCTAACTCTTAGATGATTCCACGTTCGTAATAAACAAATTGACATCATCAATGTATAATAACAGCTGTTTTGGCTTTTTTACAATTCCAAAAGGCAAACTAACTTCAATATCATTTTTGCATTCAATAGCTACATTATGAGGTTCTAATTTACCTAATAATGCAAACTTCACCACTGTGTTGCTTTTCTCATAATCTCCCTCAAATTTGCTTATTTTTTCAATTAAGCTGATTGGTATTTCTAATGAATTAAAAAGGCCGTACCGAATTATAATTTTATCATCTGTAACAAGATGTTTCCTGAAAATTATTGCTTTTAGTTGTCCGGTTAAATTAATTAAAAGATAGCTATGTAAGATTAAAAACAAAATCGTAGCTGTTTTGCTCCACGAGATAAGAATCACGTGTACCGTTACAGCTTCGGCAACTGAAGCGAGCATTAAACCAATATAAATTGCACTGACGCCACTATTTTTATATCCCGTATATTGATTTTCAGAACTTTTATTTGCGGACCATTTAATAAAACAATAATAGAAAGAGCAAATTTCGAAAGCGATTATTTTACCTAATTTTTTAAACTTAATAGATTTTTGCAAGGCATCCATGATTATTGAATAATCATCCTGATTGTCAGTATTGTTTTGTTTTATCGTTTTTCTGAAATTTAATATAAAATGAACAGCTGTCCACACTAAAAATAAGAGAAATGCAATGTTGAAATAAATTTTCCAGTCAAAAATTATTTTGAAAAAATTTCCTTTCATCGGAAACAAATAAGGCGTTGTTTTGAATGCCAGGTAGAAAACAAACCAAAATGTAAATTCAGTTTCTTCTTTTCTGCTCAAAAAATAATATAAAACAGGAGCAGCAATAAAAAAAAGGGCCGTTACAACTGAAAAGGAGAGAGGGCTGTTTGTAGGGATAAAATAGAAATCTATTAGTAATAAAACAGTCTCGATAGCACCAAAAATAAAGAGTGAATTGTATTTTTTTGTCATATTTAATTAAAACTATTTTTGATGTTTTATAATAGAATCTAAATTTTTGTACTATTTTTTAAATTGCTGAAGAGTTTCATCAATCCAATATTCGATTGCCATAAAGTTATTTGCTACTTCAAAAATATCTTTTTGCACATTTTCAAAATCAGCGTTCATCCAGCCTTCCATTAAAGTCAATGGGCCGTGATTTACACTAACATTCGGCCATCTGGTTTCATACATTTTAAAAGCTTCTCTAAAAATTTCTGCAAATTTTCGGCTTTGAATAGAGTAGTTTTTTAGATTTCTCAGTTTCAGCGCATGAATATTGTACTTTATTTTTCCTTTTTCTAAAGTTGAATCGCTAATCCAAACCGAAAAAAAGATTCTTGATTCTGCTGTCAAAGGATTTTGGGTATCATTAGTCCACGATTTTTTATACAATTTTAGACAAACAGAATCCAAAAAAATACCAACCCAAACTTCAATTTGCTTTTCTTCTAAAAGCTCTCTGTCAATCTGATCTGCTGCTTTTTGAAATAGGTTTAGGTAAAAAGAAATATCCATTCTGTTTTAGTTTTTATATTTTTTCAAACTTTAAATTAAGCAGTTTGTTTTAATGACCTGTTTAGATTTTTTCTCAAATATAAACTATTGTAATTGAATATTTTTATGGAAAGGCACACTGTCAATTGATTTTTAAAATTAATTTTTCGATATTGATAGGGGCATGCCAGCATCCCGATAAGTGGGCAAATTACTTTGTCTATATACGCCCACTTATCCGGATGCTGTCGGGCTTTCGCTGCTACTTCGGTAGCTTAGCTCTATCCCTCACGCAGCTCTCGGTTTCAAAATTTCCTTTCGTTTTTTAGGTTATTTTTCAGTTGCCCTTTATTAAAAACCAGTGAAGATCCAAATCCGTATGGGGAGTAAAAATAAATTTTGACAAAGATTTTCATGAACAGCTTTGTGATCTTAACGTTTTCTAAAAACATTCTAAATCAAAAAAACTTAGCGAACTTTGCGTTAAAAAATAAGATAAACTACAACACTCGATAAACAGGATATTGCAAATGCGCCTTTTCATAATAAACCGAATGTTTGTAAATCCAGTCTAATTGCGCAGCAGGATTTTTAGCAAACTCAGCGTCGTTTTGTTTTTTGGTATCTAATTCGGCTTTTAAAGCTGGATTATCTTTTAGCAATTTAGCTGCCGTATCTTCAAAAATATACTCCGAATAATGTTCTTTTTGTTGTAGAATTGGATCGAAGAAATTCCAATTAAAAAAAGAATCAACACCTTCTGGTTCAAAAGCTTCGACTAAGTATTTAACGCCTTTTTGGTTTGTTGGAATTAGATAATCACCTTTAGCGAAAGAAACTTTTTGAACTTTAGAAGTTACGGTTGTATTGTAATGCAAATAATGCCCTTCGTAAGCATTTGGAACCGTTTTGAAGCTGGCAATTTTATAGCTTTCAACTTCTATAATCGTATCGTTTTTAAGTTGAGAAAACGAGATATTATTGTTCTTCAAAAGTTCCATAATATTCCAATACCCACGTGGAATAATATAAGCTGTCGGAATCACAACTTCTTTAGCCGATTTGAATTCTTTGATATACGGAACATCTTTTTTATACGGTTTGCTTCGGTCGTAGTACAAACGATTTCCTGTTGTGGCTTCGCTTTTTTTGTAACCCGCTTCATAACCTAAAAATGAAAAAGTAGTTGCTTTTGTACTATCCAATTCCCATTTTAAAGTGTACGATTTTTTAGGTTGATATTGCTCCAGATTTTTAACCCGAAGCGCTTTTATTTTTTGATAATTTGCATCAGTAAAATCCAAAGTCGATTTAGTGTATTCGTAAGTCATTTTTACACGTTCAGCATATTTTTTCAGCATATGTGTTTCAACCACAAAACCAATCGTATTAAACAACGAAGTATAACCTGTTGTATATCGCGGACTATCTACAAATTGTCCAAAACCTTTGTCTGGAGTGTCTTTAAAAGAATCTACATAAGGTGTCGTTTCGATTTTCTTTTGTTGTAAATCTTTTACTAAACCCGGCATCATTACATCATTCATAAAATCGCCCAAAACAGTTCCTAATTTATTATGCTCTGTCATGATATAAGTTAGTTTGTACTGATAATCAGAACCATTACTCACATGATTATCGATAAAAACATCAGCATTTATCTTTTGGAAAATCTCCACAAAACTTTTAGTATTTCGCGTATCTGATTTCATTAAATCACGATTCAGATCGTAGTTTCTGGCATTTCCTCTAAAACCGTAAACTTCAGGTCCATCCTGATTTGCTCTTGTTGTAGAATTTCGATTTAAAGCGCCACCAATATTATAAACCGGAATACAAACTAAAACCGTGTTTTTAGGCGCTTTTATTTTTCCGATGGCTAAATCTCTGTAGAATTGCATAGTGGCGTCAATTCCGTCAGGTTCACCGGCGTGAATACCATTGTTGATGAAAAGTACCGCTTTAATTTTCTGAATTTTATCGAAATCAAATTCCTTGTCAGGATTATATGTTACCATGTGCAATGGTTCACCAGAATCTGTCAATCCCATTTCCTTCATTTGAATCGTCGGAAAATCGTTGGCTAAGAGTTTAAAGTACTTAATCGTTTCCTCGTATGAAGCCGATTGATTTCCGTTTCCTTTCTCAAAAAAAGTATCGTATTTTTTATTGTTTTGAGCGAAAATCGAGATTGTGAAAAGTGAAATGACAATAGTAAAAAGTTTCATGAATTAGGGTTTTTAATAGAAATCAAATATAAAAAAATAGTTTCAGGTTTCAGGTTTCAAGTTTGAAATGAGAATAGAGCAGCTTTGACATTTTACAGCAAAGGGCGCAAAGTTTTTTTTATTTGGCAAGTTTTACAAAACACAAAGTTCGCAAAGCTTTCTGAATATAACTTTGCAACTTCGCGCCTTTGCGAGATTAAATAGCAAATTGCTTAGCGAACTTTGCTTAAACCTTTGTGAACTTTGTGGTAAAAACTATAGACAAAGTTTGGAAAACCTGAAACCTGAAACAAGAAAAACCTGACACGAGGCTTTTGCCGAATTGGCGTAGCAAACAACTTTTTTTGCCTACTTTTGCAAAATGAATAAAAATCACCATTCCAACAACATACTTTCGAATTTAGGAATTGAAAGCCTGAACGAAATGCAAGAAGTTGCTCAAGACGCAATTTTAAATGATAACAATGTTTTGCTGCTTTCTCCAACGGGATCAGGAAAAACATTGGCTTTTTTGCTTCCAGTTTTAGAATTATTGCAGCCTGAAATTCTTTCGGTGCAATGTTTAATTTTAGTGCCGTCGCGTGAATTAGGTTTGCAAATTGAGCAGGTTTGGAAGAAAATGGGAACGCAATACAAAGTAAATATTTGTTACGGTGGACATTCAATAGAAACTGAAATCAAAAATTTAAGCAATCCGCCAGCGGTTTTAATTGGAACTCCGGGTAGAATTGCTGATCATATCGACAGAGATACTTTCCGTACAGATAAAATTCAGACTTTAATTTTAGATGAATTTGACAAATCATTGCAATTGGGATTTCATGAGCAAATGTCCTATATCATTGGGAAATTAACGAAACTGAACAAACGAGTTTTAGTTTCAGCAACTTCAGATATTGAGATTCCGAGATATACAAGAGTGGTTAATCCGACAGTTTTAGATTTTATTCCGGAAGAAGAAGAGAAAGCAAATCTTTCTATGAAAATGGTGGTTTCGCCGGCA
Organism: Flavobacterium frigidimaris; assembly: GCF_002217275.1. NCBI lineage: Bacteria > Pseudomonadati > Bacteroidota > Flavobacteriia > Flavobacteriales > Flavobacteriaceae > Flavobacterium > Flavobacterium frigidimaris. The sequence goes on along the minus strand of NZ_MUGV01000045.1, from coordinate 75,073 downwards.
AAAGATAAATTAGAAAGTTTATTCAACTTGATTTGCTCGTTGAAATCACAATCAGCTATTATATTTTGTAATCACCGTGATGCGGCAGAACGTATCAGTGATACCTTAAATGAAAAAGGAATTTACTCGACTTATTACCACGGAGGAATGGATCAAGAAGAACGTGAACGAGCTTTGATTCAGTTTAGAAACGGAAGTATGAGTTATTTAATCACTACCGATTTAGCGGCACGTGGATTGGATATTCCGGAAATGAAACATGTTATTCATTATCATTTACCTTTAAAGGAAGACGAGTTTACACATCGTAATGGTCGTACTGCTCGTATGCAGGCTTCAGGAACAGCTTATATTATCATCCACGAAAGTGAAAAAAAACTAGACTATATCGACTACGGAATGGAAGTTTTAAAGGTAGAAAATACTACTACTTTACCAAAACCGCCAGAATATCAAACGATTTATATTAGTGGAGGAAAGAAAACCAAATTAAATAAAATTGATATTGTTGGCTTCTTTTCTCAAAAAGGAAAATTAGAGAAAGGGGACTTAGGTTTGATTGAAGTAAAAGATTTCATTTCGTTTGCAGCAGTGCGTTACAATAAAGTAAAAGATTTGCTTCAAAACATTAAAGATGAAAAAATGAAGGGCAAGAAATTTAAAATTGAAGTTGCCAGAAAAGTAGTGAAGAAAGAGGAGGAAAGATAGATTTTTTGTTTCAAGTTTAAGGTTTGAGGTTTTTTTGAAGTTAATTGGACATAAAATATAAAACCAGAGCAACAATATTTACTGTTTTTTGTAGTAAAATATTTTCTTTTTTTAATAGTTTTAGGCAGTTTAAAATAGGTTTTTTAGTAAGGTTTCTTTGTTCTTTTAGATAGTTTTGTATGGAATAATTTACTGATTTTCAATAATTTAATTGATTATTGTGTTTAGATAAAAGCAACTTTAAACAACAATCTTAATCTTTTGTTAATAAATTAACCAGTAACGCTTTATTTTATCATAATTTCTGCGTTTATTGTACGAGTAAATAATAAACCCCAAATTAATTATGAAAAGAATTATTACGATTGCCGTTTTATTGTTGAGTGTTGTCTCTTTTGCACAAATTAAAGTTCTTGAAACTGTTCCTGTTGAGAAGTTAGGAAAAGTAAACAATAACTACATTCAGAAAATTGGAGATGAATACACTGTATACTACACAAGTATTCAAAACGATGATGAAGAAGGTTCATCTTTGAGAAAATTTACGTTTAAAAACGTTAATAACGATTACGCAAGTCTTTACAGTATTATCATGAATGGTTTTGGTGCAAGCCCATTATATGATATCAAATTAGAATTGCCTAACAATTATATTTGGTTGCATTATACAGGAAGTGTTATTCCTGAGAAAGCTACAGTTCAGTTCATGGTTTCAAGCAAAGAAGCTTCTTCAGCGACAAGTAATGTTTCTGAGCCATTCGTAAAAGATCAGATCAATAAATTATTCCAAAAATAATTTTTTTTTAGTTTCAGGTTTCAGGTTTTATTTGTTTCAAGTTAAACCTTTGTCATGAAATTTTAAAAACTAAATAAAAAAGGCTATTCAAATTTGAATAGCCTTTTTTATGGTTTGCAGTTTTCGGTCACAGTTCACAGTCAGGAACTGAAAACCGTGACTGCGACTGAATACTTAAATTTTCTTCACATACTGCGTTATAATCACAATTTGTTGTCCATCAACTTTACCTTCAATATATTCAGCATTTTCGTGGTCTAAACGTATGTTTCTAACTGCAGTTCCTTGTTTGGCAACCATACTTGAACCTTTTACTTTTAAGTCTTTGATTAAAACTACAGAATCTCCGTGTTCTAAAATAACGCCGTTGCTATCACGGTGAACCAGTTTGTTTTCGTCATCTTCGCCTTCGCCAGTTGCTTGTGCCCATGCTAATGTATCTTCGTCTAAATACATCATGTCTAACAATTCCTGTGGCCAGCCTGCAGCACGCATGCGGCTTAACATTCTCCAGGCTACGACTTGTACGGCAACATTTTCGTTCCACATACTGTCGTTAAGGCATCTCCAGTGATTTAAATCAACGTTATCCGGATTTTCAATTTGGTCAATACAAGTACTACAAGCCAATATACTTTCGTCAATTCCCCCTTTTTGCGTTGGTAATACCTGATAAACTTTTAAATTTTCTTCGGCGCCACAAAGTTCACATTTAGATCCGCTTCGTTTGTTCAATTCTCTTTCGATGCTCATTATTTCTGTTTGTTTTAAAGATGCGAAATTACTTATAATTTGCTTCGCTGGCAAGTTTTATGTTTTGGAGTATTTTTAATTTGTCATTGCGACGAACGAAGCAATCTCAGTTGCTGTAACATTACGTGAAATTATTAGAGCGGTTGCTTCGTTCCTCGCAATGACATTTTTTAATATTATTTCTTAACCCTAACTGCATCCGGAACCAGCATTTCATATTCACCACCATTTCGCAATACATCACGAACAATACTTGAACTGATATAAGATGTTCTTGCGGCAGTTAATAAAAAGACTGTTTCAATTTTTGAAAGGCGTCTGTTAGTGTGTGCAATTGCTTTTTCAAATTCAAAATCAGCAGGGTTGCGTAAGCCTCTTAAAATAAAATGGGCTTTTTCTTTATGAGCTAAATCTATAGTTAATCCTTCGTAGGTGATTACCGAAATTTTTGGCTCATCCTTGAAAGTTTCTTCAATAAATTGTTTTCTTTCTTCGAGTGAAAACATGTATTTTTTTTCGGCATTGACACCAATGGCAATTACGATTTCGTCAAAAAGAGAAATTCCTCTTTTAATAATGTCTTCGTGACCGAGTGTAATGGGGTCAAATGATCCTGGAAATATGGCTTTTCGCATTTTTTTCTTTTTAAGGTTCTAAGGTTCTGAGTTGCTAAGGTTCTAAGGTTTTAATCAAAACGTATTGAAGCTTTGCTATTTTTTGGAATTTAGAATTTGAATTTTGGATTTTTTTTTACGTTATTCTAAGTGTTTTGATTGCCGGCACCCATTCGTCTCTATGGCAAACCTCACATTTTGCAGTTCCTGTTTTTTGTTCTTCTGTATGACCGCAAAAAGTGCAGGCGTGAATACCATTGTTTGTAATGTTGTTGCTTTTTTTATTAAATAAGGCAGGCAAAATTGGTAAACCGTATTTTACCTCTTTGTCTTCATAGAAAAACACGCTGATTTCTCCGCTGGTTTCTATAAACGCATGTTTAATTTGGCCTAAATGTTCGATGGATTTTATGCGAAGCTCTGAGAAAAATTCATCTTGTGCGAGACTTTCTTTTTTGAAAGTGGCAATAGAAAATTTACCATCATTAATCAAACATTCGGTTTTGCCTTCAATAAATTCTTCAAACTTTTTACTTTTTCCTGTTAGCCAGGTAACGGAGCGATATAAGATAATAATTACCGTAAAAACGATTGCGGCCGGGACAATTCCAACATCTTCATAAAACATTGGATCTCCTGCGGCAGAGCCTAATGCAATGATAATTACAGTTTCAAAAATGGATAACTGTTTTACGCCTCGTTTTCCTGCTAATTTTAAAGTCAGCAATAAAATGATAAACATTACAGTGGAACGAAATACAACTTCTAAGGCAAAATTTGCCGGTAAATTGTTGTAAAAGAGTCTGTTCCATTCGAATATTTCTTTCATTTTTTTTGAGGTGCTAAGGTTCTGAGGTTTTTTTAGGAAACTAGATAAAATGTTTTTTAATAAAAAAAGGTTCTGAGATCTTAGTAACTTAGAATCTCAGAACCTTAGTATCTTTAAGAGAGCGCTAGCTCGATTGCATTTGTGAACAAATCTTCCAGAGAAATTCCGGCTGCTTTGGCTTGTTGCGGAATTAAGCTTTCGGTTGTTAAACCTGGAATGGTGTTCATTTCAAGCATGTAGGGTTCGTTGTCTACGATAATGAATTCGCTTCTTGAGAAACCTTTCATTTTTAAGACTTCGTAAGCACGTTTGGCAGTTTCACCTACTTTTTGTGTTAGCTCGTCTGAAATTCTGGCTGGTGTAATTTCCTGTGATTTTCCTTCGTATTTGGCTTCGTAATCGAAGAAATCATTTTCAGATACAATTTCTGTAATTGGCAACACTTTAATTTCGCCTTTGTAATTGATTACACCGACAGAAACTTCAGTTCCGTCAAGGAAACTTTCGATGATAATTTCGTTGTCTTCTTTATAAGCTACCTCAATGGCAATTGGCAATTCAGCTTCTGTTTTTACTTTTGAAATTCCGAAACTTGAACCTGCTTTGTTTGGTTTTACAAAACATGGCAGACCTACTTTTTTAACGATTTCAGCCGTATTGATTACATCGCCTTTGTTAAGGTAATAGGAAATAGCGGTTTTGATTCCGTATGGTTTTAAAACCGATAATAAATCACGTTTGTTGAAAGTCAATGCCGATTGGTAATAATCGCAAGAAGATTGTGGAATTCCTAATAATTCGAAATAAGCCTGCATTAATCCGTCTTCGCCCGGAGTTCCGTGAATGGCGTTGAAAACGCAGTCAAAAATGATTTTTTGATCGTTTACCGTTACAGAAAAATCATTTTTATCAATGGCAAATTCCGCATTGTTTTCGTCTACATAAACCCACTTTTCTTTGAAAATATGAATTCGGAATCCGTTGTATTTTGTTTTGTCAAGATATTGATGAACGACGTTTCCTGAGATAAGAGAAATTTTATATTCACTTGAATACCCGCCCATGATAATGGCAATATTTTTCATGTTTTACTGTTTATTTGTTTAATCGAAATGTTGTTTAATTGTTTAATTGTTGATTTGTTAAATCGTTTAATCGGAATCTACTTTTGAAAGAGAGTGCCCTAGCCCCGATAGAGGCGGTATCCTTTTTTGAGGCGATTTTTCTTCGCCTTAAAAAAGATATAGCCGAAAGCGGGAAATAGCTCCTTAAAATTGAAATTCCAAATTTTAAAATTCCAAATTCCAAAAAGCTTATTTTTAATATTAGTAAGATGATGTTACTAATGTTACTTTAAAACAAAATTATCATTTTTTTTGAAACGAAATAGCTTTATCTTTGCCTCAAATAAAAATAAATTTATGAGTTTACGTCAGTATTTAACAAGCCGGGTTTTTTTTGTGCAAATTTTAATAGCGTTTGCTATTATTGCGGTTTTAGGTTATTTGTTTATGCATTGGTTGACTTTTACCACTGATCACGGACATGAAATTGCGGTTCCGAATTTGTCTAAATTGACTGAAGAGCAAGTCGAAGAGAAATTGGACGAATTAGATTTAGATTACGTGCTTTTGGATAGTGTTGATTATAGAAGTGAATTCCCAAAATACAGTGTTGTTGAGCAAGATCCGTTGCCTGGAACGAAAGTAAAAGTGGGAAGAAAAATATATATTAAAATTAATGCTTCAGGATTTTCATCTGTTAAAATCCCTGATTTAATTGAGAAAACGTATCGTGAAGCAGTTCCGACTTTAAAGGCCTTAGGTCTTGAAGCAGGAACAATTACCTATATTCCGAACCTTGGGAAAGATATGGTTTTGGAGATGCGTTATAAAGGAAGAAACTTAAAAGTAGGAGACCGTGTGCTAAAAGCTTCTAAAATCGACTTGGTTTTAGGAGATGGAAAAGCAACTTATGTAGATGACAGTCAGGCAACAGACAGTTTAGCAACGCCGACTACCGAAACCCCAAAAGATGAGTAATACTATTGAAAATTTAGATCTGGAAGACGAATTATTCGAACATTTTAGATTTGAAGTACCTAAAGGTCAGGCGTTTTTACGTATTGACAAATATTTAATGAATTTGATTCAGAATGCGACGCGAAATAAAATTCAGAACGCCGCAACTGAAGGAAACATTTTTGTAAATGATATTCCGGTAAAATCAAATTATAAAGTAAAACCGTTTGATGTTGTAACGGTTATGTTAACGCATCCGCCGTTTGAAAACCATATTCTTCCGGAAGATCTTCCGTTGAATATTGTTTATGAAGATGACGCACTTTTACTGATTAATAAAGAACCGGGAATGGTAGTGCATCCTGGTCACGGAAATTACACTGGAACGTTGGTAAATGCTTTGGCACATCATTTTGATAATTTGCCAATGAACAGTAGTGAACGTCCGGGATTGGTACACCGAATTGACAAAGATACATCCGGACTTTTGGTTGTGGCCAAAACGGAAGCAGCTATGACACATTTGGCGAAACAGTTTGAAGCCAAAACTTCTGAACGTGAGTATATTGCCCTTGTTTGGGGAAATGTAGTTGAAGAAGAAGGTACAATTGAAGGAAACCTTGCCAGACATTTAAAAGACCGTATGCAAATGGCTGTTTTTGCTGATCCTGAAATTGGGAAACCAGCGATTACACATTATAAAGTTTTGGAGCGTTTTGGTTATGTAACTTTGATTTCTTGTAGGTTAGAAACCGGAAGAACGCACCAGATTCGTGCACATATGAAACATATCGGACATCCGTTGTTTAATGACGAACGTTACGGAGGTCATTTGATTTTGAAAGGGACAACGTTTACGAAATACAAACAATTTATAGAAAACTGTTTTAAAGCATTACCGCGTCAGGCGCTGCATGCTAAAACACTTGGTTTTGTACATCCAAATACAGGCGAAATGATGCGTTTTGATACGGAGCTGCCTCAGGATTTTCAGGATTGTATTGAGAAATGGCGGAATTATGGAAAGACGCATAGTATTGAAGAGGATGAAAATTAATTAGATAATTAGATAATTTGTCAATTAGATAATTTCCTAATAGTAACACAAAAAAAGCTCCTGTTGGAGCTTTTTTTATTTGAGACTTTTAATTTTTAAATCTATTATTTTCGCTTCGCCGTTGGTTAGGAAACCTAATTTTCCTTGTTGGCTCAGCTTGCTTTTTTCGATGGAACACTCTAAGAAAGTTTCATTATTGACAGAAAAGTACAATTGATTATTGGCAACTCTTATTTTAACCGAATACCATTTGTTATTTTCTAACTTCAATGGCTTTTTGAATAAAGTTGGGCCGCCTCGTTTACCATATTCATCGCTGTTTTTACTGTAAACCCCTTGTCCAATCACGATGTTTTGATCGATTTGATAGAGATACGTTCGGATGTATTTTTCTTTGTCGATGTTTAACATTACCTCAAATAAGGATTCTTTGGTTATGTTGACTTTAAAATCGATTTCATAATTCTTGGGAAGCTGTTTTTTAGATTCTATAACTCCCCAGTGCATTGGGCCACCAATTCCGATTAAGGTATCTTTTTGCAACAACCATTCTTTTGAATTAAAGTCCCAATCTGATTTAAATTTAGAAACTTTGGTAATTTTGTATTCTTTATTTGCTGTTGAAATTGTGGTAGCACATGAAAGCGCTAGTAATGCTACGGCTAATACAGCTATTGATTTGATTCTCATTTGTGTGTTTTAATTTGACTCAGAACTATAGTAATCAACTCCTAATTTCTACAGATTTGGTTCTTGTAAATTAGTGGAATTTGTGTTTTAATTTAACTCCGAGTCCTATTTTATTTTTCCAATTGATCCTGTTGATGCTGGTAATAATTCAAAAACAGAAGTAGGAGCGAGGCCGTTTTCAATACGATGCGAAACGTATAAAATACTTACATTGGTTTCCTGTTTGATGGTGTTGATTAACTGAATCACCATATCCACATTTTCGTCGTCTAAACCTTCTACAGGTTCGTCTAAAATTAATAATGGCGGATGTTTTAAAACGGCGCGAACAATTAATCCAACTCTTTGCTGACCAATGGAAAGATCAATAAAACGCTTTTTTCTTAAATGCGTCATTTCGATTACTTCAAGCCATTGCGAAACAATTTGTTTTTGATGCGTAGTTGGCTCGATATAAAGGCCGATGGAGTCGAAAAATCCGGAGAGAATCATCTCTTCCAGCGTATGTCCTTTTTGAAATAAATCGGTCATTGAGGTTGTGAAGATTCCGATTTGTTTTTTGATGTCCCAAACGCTTTCTCCAGTTCCTTTTTTTCTTCCAAATAAATATAAATCCTGTCCAAATCCTTTTGGATTATCTCCTGTAATTAAAGATAAAATGGTGCTTTTTCCAGAACCGTTTGGACCAATTAACTGCCAGAATTCGCCTTGTTTTATCGTCCATGAAATGTTGTCCAGAATTTTTCTATCATCATAACTAACCGAAACATTTTCCATTTTAATTAAGATACTTTCGTGGAAAGAATGTGGTTCGATCGCTTTTGGAATAGCCGCTGTATTTAAAGTTTTAAAATGATTTTCGGTTTTTGAAATGGGATGTAATTCAAAAGAGTTGTCTTTAATCTGCGCTTTGTTCGGAACAAAAGGAAGAACATCAACAAGCCGATTTACGATTTGAATAATAGCAATTATGTTGGCTAAATCCTTTAAAGATTCGGCTAGAATTACTCTTGATGCCTGATCTAAATGATCAAACGGATTATCAAAAATGATAAAATCAGGTTTTTGATTGATGCAGTATTTTAAAAACTCTTTTTTTCGTTCTCCTGATGAAAAAGTTCGCAATTGTCTGTGTGATTCCGGAGAAGCTTCTACCGAATCATATTGATATTCTCTTTCAATGAATTTCTCAATGGCAATGTCTGAAAACAGAATTCCTTTTTGGTTGTTGAAAACGGCTAACTCTCCTTTGGCATTGCCGGAAAGTAATTGATCTATAAAGGCTTTTTTATTTACTAAGTTCGATAAAAGGATATCCCAATGTTGCATTTGTGTATTTATAATATTGTTTACCTGTTGCATAACAAATAAAGCATAGATTAATTATTTACCTGCCACAGATTAAACGATTAGCACAGATTTTAAAATCATTTTAATCCTTTAATCTGTGGCAAATAATTATGAATTTTACTTCGCGGTCTTTGTTTCTTGTGTAAACATTTCGCGATCGTTTCTGGACCATTCGCTCCAGGATCCTATATATAATTTCGGAATTTCAATCCCGGCATAATCCATTGCTAACAATGTATGGCATGCAGTTACTCCTGAACCGCAATGTACAATTACATTCTCAGGTTTTGTACTACCTAAAAGGGTATTGTATTTTTTATTTAATTCTTCAGCAGATTTATAGAAACCATCTTCATTTAAATTTTCGCTAAACGGAACATTAATAGCTCCGGGAATATGTCCTGCGATTAAATCCAACGGTTCTGTGAGGCCATCAAAACGATTCTTGTCTCTAACGTCAATTAAAATATTTTGATCACTATTTCGGGCTTTTTCGACTTCTTCAATATCGGCTACAGCCAGTTTCCATTCTGAAATTTTGTATTCTGTAACATCAAAATGTTCTATTTCTGAACTTGTTGGAAAACCAGTTTTGATCGCTGACTGTAAACCTCCATTTAAAACCTGAACTTTTTCATGACCAATTGCTCTTAACATCCACCAAAATCTTGATGCTGAATTTGATCCGTTTCTATCATCATAAACAATAACATGACTTTTAGGAGAAATTCCGAGTCTGGAAAGTACCTGAGAAAATTTTTCTAAAGAAGGTAAAGGATGTCTTCCGCCATTTGCAGGATCTTGTTCAACAGTTGCTAAATCCTTATTCAAATCTACGTAACGTGCACCTTTTAAATGCTCGTTTCTATAGTTTTCCTCGGCATTGATTCCGGCTCTGGCGTCAATTAAAATTACTTCAGCTGAATCCTGGAATTGCGATAATTCTTCAGGATTTATTATAGGAGAAAGTTTATGGGACATTTTGAAATCATTTATTTTTTTGAATTTCCGAATAATTTTATTGCATTCAGAATTAATTTATTTTGATTCTCATTTTCAAAAGTATTGGAGAGCGTTTTATTCGTTCCATGTTCGTAATCAATATCATTATGCCCCATGTTCACGTAAAGCATTTTATATTTTTTATTTGTCCAAACAACAGGATAATATCCGCTATGCCAAATTTCATGGGCTTTTGGTCCGGTTCCTAATGGGAAACTGCTTTCGTCAATGGCTAAAAGAATTTTAATATCTGGATTTTTGGTCAAATCGTTGCTCCATCGGTACCATTCGTTGGGTTGCGATGAAAAAGTTTTTGGAAGTCCTTTCGTTATCGGATCTTGATTTTCAACTCTTAAAACTGCTGATGTTGGACGCCAGGTATTGCTTCCGTATTCTCCCGAACCTAAGAAGGCGTTATGATACCAATCCCAGTTTTGCGGATAAGAAGAATCATTTAAAGCAAAGGCCGAAAAATGAAATCCAATAAAACCACCGCCGTTTTCCATGTATTTTTGGAAAGCTTCACGCTGATCTGAAGTTTCTGGTCTTGTGTCTAAAAACAATACTACTTTATATTGCTCCAAAAATTTAGCATTCAGATTATCCCAATTGCTAGTCGAATCATATTCAAAATGATTTTCTTCAGCAATTTTTGGAAACCATTTATTGGCTTCATGAACAAAGCTGATATGTGCCTGATCATTCTTTGCTCTATAAAAAGCAATGACTTTAAATTTTGAATTTGTTTTTTTAGATTGTGAAAATCCTAAAAAGCAGATCGAAAAAAAAACAATCAGAATATAATTTTTAGACATAGGATCTTTTTTTATCAGACTAGCCTGGAATTTTTTCGATTAATATTTCGTTCCCTCCCAGATCAAAATAAATACAAGTCATTTCGATGATATCAACTCTCCATTTTGCTATTCCGCATTGCCCGCAATGATTACAAAAAGTCATATAATCGGTTTCGCCGTGTTGATGTTTTACCAATAATTCAATAAACAGTTCTTTGTTTACTGTTGATGAAATTGGTATTAAATTATATTTTTCATCCGAAGCAACGGTATAATTGTTTACACCATAATATTCGGTATGTCCATCATTTACAAAGGTATCATAGCCTTTTACGCCTAAGATGATCAAGTCTTGTATGTAATTTGGAAAATCTGCTCCGCTTTTTACTTTAGCATGTGCTTCTTTGATTTGTTCTATTGTAAACATATATATTGAGTTTTAAGGTTATTTAAAATGGTTTGCGACGAATTACACGAATTTACATTATTTTTTATGGTGATGCATAGAATTAATTCGTGAAATTCGTAGCGAAAAGCAATACGTCCTGACGAAAAAATTATTGTTTCAAAAATACAATTAATGGTTTTATAAATTGATCGAAAGATTCGATATGCGGCAAATGTCCTGTGTTTGGAACTTCGACTAATTTTGAATTCGGGATCGCTTTTTGTGTTTTTTTGCCTAGTTCAGCATAGTTTCCCATTGTTTTTTTGATTTCTTCAGAAACCAGATTTTTCCCCAGCGCCGTTTTATCTCTTGTTCCGATAATTAAAAGCGTTGGACTTTTGATGTTTTTGAACTCATATACAACAGGCTGCGTAAAAATCATGTCATATAAAAGAGCTGAATTCCATGCCACGCGATCATAATCGGGAGCTGAAGTCCAACCAGCGCCTAGCTCCGCCCATTTTTGAAAATTAGCATTCCATTTTCCATCATAATAATTCGCCATTTGATACTTTTTAATGGCTTCATAATTTTGTTTTAATTCTGATTCGTACCACCAATCTACAGGTTTGTAAGGAACGACCAATTTCCAGTCTTCTAAGCCAATCGGATTTTCAAGAACTAATTTTTCTGTAGTTTCAGGATACATCAAAGCAAATCTTGTAGCCAGCATTCCGCCCATAGAATGGCCAAGAATTGTTGTTTTTTCGATTCCTAAATGATCTAAAAGCTTTTTTGTATTCTCTGCTAATTGCTGAAAAGTATATTGAAAATTATCTGGTTTGGAAGATTTTCCAAAACCAATCTGATCCGGAACAATCACACGGAAACCTTCTTTGGTCAAAGCTTTTATTGTGGTTTCCCAGTAGGCTCCATTGAAGTTTTTTCCGTGAAGCAATACGATATTTTTCTTGTTGTAATTTTCAGGAATAATATCCATATAAGCCATTTTTAGCAGTTGACGCTGGTTGTTCAACTCTATAAATTTTACTGGAAAAGGATATTCGTAATTGGTTAAATTAATATCTAAAGGCTTAATATTTTCCTCTTGAGAAAAGCAAAAAATTGGAAAAAACATTACAAGCAGTTTTATAATTTTCATTTCTAACAGATTTAGGATTAAGAAATATAAATTTACCGTTAACCATTTTGAAATGCAAAAATTAAAGTCTTAAAGTTATCAGAAAATTAAAATGGAAGCGACTTTTTTAAGATGGTATGCTTATTTTTTTGAATTTTAATTGGTTTTAAATGCTTGATTCTAAAAATATTGCATTTTAACGAGTAATGTGGTACTTAAAAGGACTTCTTTTATTAACAGGAAAATAGTCTTTAAATTAGAGTAAGAATGTTGTCAGCTAAACTTAGTATTATGAAAAAAACAATACTTTTACTCTTGCTCACAGTCCCCACATTTGCCCAGGAAATCAATACATTTGATTTCGCAGTTATAAACTCTACCTTAATATCAGCCAATATCGATCTTGATAAAGGACGGAGCGTTGTCGCGGCCAATAAAGATCAATATTCCACTTATTTTCAGTACGCTTTTGATATGTGTGACGAAGATATTATTTTTGGTGCCGGAATTGACAAGTCGGAAATTGACCGAACCTATATTGGTTATATTGGAAAAATTTGTGGCAAATTCAGGGCCACAATTGGTCTGGGTTATTTAGAATCGAGAAGCGGTTATGACGGAACCTTTACCGGTTTTAGTGTTTCATGGCATTTTTCTGAAAACACTTATATTGGTGGAAATCTTGAAAACCTGCACTCAACAAGTGTTGATTATGAAACCGATGAAAGCTTTGATTACTATAAAAAATTAGTTCCAAAGGTTTTTGGAAGTTATGAAGTTATTCCCAACGTTATTGTTTTCGGGCAATTGAGTAGTAGGGTAAATGATATTGCTTTAAAATATCAGGTTCGTCGTTTTTCAGCCGGTGGATTTTATTCCGGGCATGGAGTAGAAGGCATCTTTGGAACCGTTAACCTGGGCCGATTTGCAATTTCCTGCAGTACAACTTTTGATAAAGTGAATTTTGGTTTGAAGTTTCAGTAAAGTGTCAGGCCACGGATTTGACATATTAAATGGCTTGTTGGGGATATTTTTGCCTATTTTGGGGATTCTTCAGGGCTTGTTTTATCTTTCTTTAATGTGACAACCCTCTGTGGATACGGAATATCAATGTTTGCTTCATCAAAACGTTTTTTGATGCTTTGTAGCAAATCACAATACATTACAAAACCATCTGTAGAGTTTTTAGCCCAAGCCCACGCTTTTAAGGTTACACTTGAATCAGCCAATGCCACAACACGCGCCACAACCAAAGGCGTTTTTTGCTTTTTAGTTTCAGCAGTTCTTGTATCAATAAAAAGAGGATGTTTGGCAATTTCATCTTTCATGATTTCTAATGCTTTTTCGACATCAGAATCATAACCAATTCCGATTTCGATTATTTTACAGCATTTTGTGTCATGCATGTTGGTGTTTACAATAATTTGATTACTAATGACTGCATTCGGAATAATGATTCGGTTGTTTTCGGCATCTTTCAAAACAACTTGTCTAAGATTTATATCTTCAACTGTGCCGACAAAATTATTGATCGTGATTTTATCGTTGATTCTAAAAGGTTTAAAAATGACCAAAAAAATACCGCTGACGATATTACTTAAAGCTTGTTGAGAAGCCAAACCAGCAACTAAAGAAATCATTCCGGCACCTGCTAAAACAGAATGACCAATAATTTTAAACTCCGGAATTTGTATTAAGGCAAAAGCAAAGCCAAGAATGTAAATTACCGTTATAATTAAATGTTTTAAAAACTTAAATCCAGTTGCATCATAGTCTTTATTAGCCTGTTTGCGATACAGAAAATAGCGAAGTACTTTATCGGTTATTGCACCAAGAATAATTGTTGTAATAGCGATAATAGCTATAAAAATCCCTATTCTAAAGTCTTTTAAGTAATCAATCATAATTTTTGATTTAAGAAAAAATCCAAAAAACAGATTTTAAATACTGTTTTTTGGATTTGATAAAGTTATGAAAAAGGAAGTTTATTTTTATAAACCGACGAAATCATCACTTTTTGGGAAAATACTCAAAGCTTCAATAGCGATTTCTGGCGTTGGAGAAGCTAATTTACGAAGTTTTGTATCCATCCACGCACCATCAACTGTAATGGTAGCGCAAAGAGTGTCATCTTCTCTTCTAAATTCGTGAATGATTGACCAACGAGAAGCGTCAGCTTTCATTTTTGATGTTTTGGTATGAATGAATATTTTGTCTGAAAGTTTTAGTTCTTTTCTAAAAACACATTCTTCTCTAAATAAAACCGGACCAAAACCCTGTGTTTGCATAACTCGTAGGGTTAAACCCAATTCTTCAAGAATTTCAATACGATGTTGTGCGCCAAAATCGTAATAAGCACTATGACGAACGTGGAAATTAGGGTCAAGATCAGACCAGCGAAAAGAAATTTCTTTAATAAATGAAGCCATTTTTTATTGTATTTTAATTTTTATTACGATTGTTTTTCAAAGAATTTATTCTTTAAAAAAGAAATCATTTTTAGAAAATCGAAATTACGAATAAAAAAGTAAAAAGTGGTTGGAAAAGCAGTAATATTATGCATGCATATAAAAATTACTTTTGAAAAATACTCTTATTTAATCAAATTAATGTTTTTGATTATGGTTGCCTTATCTGCTGGAGAACTGCTAATTTGCAGCGCTTTTTCGAAATTTTCTATGGCTTTCTTATTGTCAATATCAGTGTAAAGATTCCCTAATAAGGAGTAATAAAACGGGTTTTGGGTAAGGTCTAATTTTTCGGCTTCTATAATTGCTTCTTTTTTGCCATTTGTCTTAGCTAAGGCAAAAGTTCTGTTCAAAGCCGCAATTGGTGAATATTCCAGAATGAGAAGGTGATTATAAAGCTGCAGTATATTTTGCCATTTTTCGGCAGTATTTTCCTTCTGAGTATGCCAATAAGCGATGCTGGCTTCAAGATGGTATTTTGAAAGTTTGTTTCCAGTTGATGCCTGAACCAAATAAAATTGGCCTTTCTCTATTAATTCCTGATTCCACAATGATTCATCCTGATCCTGATACAAGATTGTTTCGCCATTTTCATTTGTTCTGGCATCAAATCTTGAACTATGAAAGCACATTAAGGAAAGTAATGCGTTTGCTGCCGGAAGATTGGTTGTAGGATTTTCGATTAATAAAAAAGTCAATCGCATGGCTTCTGCGCAAAGATCTTTTCGGAGAATGGTATTTTGCGAAGTAGAATAATAACCTTCAGAAAATAATAAATATAAAGTTGTTAAAACAGTTTCTAAGCGATTGTTGATTTCAGAAATGGTAGGTTGTTCAATTCTAATATTGGCTTCTTTAAGCTTTTCTTTTGCCCGATTGATTCTCTTGTAAATAACTTCTTTATTGGTTAAAAAACCATCTGCTATTTCCTGAATTCCAAATCCGCATAATAAATTTAAAGCCAGTGCAATTTGTGCTTCGGCAGAATTTACCGGATTACAAACCGTAAATATCATTGCTAATTGACTGTCATTAATATTTTTATTTGATAAATCAATTTCAATTTCTTCTGATTTACTTGCTGTATGTTTTATTTCGACAGCAAGTTTTTGTTCAAAAAGAGCATTTCGTTTTAAGTAATTTTTGGTTTTGTTTTTAGCCACAGTATAAAGCCAGGCTGTGGGATTTTCAGGAATTCCTTTTATACTCCATGTTTCGGTTGCTGCGAGAAAAGTATCACTTGTAATATCTTCGGCAATTTCAATATTTTCGATTCCAAACAAATAACAGAGTACCGAAACTATTTTTCGGTACTCTGTTCTGAATAAATTAGGTAAAAGCTGACTTTCTTCCATAATTTTAAGTACAATCAGGAATAAAATTAAAGATTAATAGGTTCCTGTAACCGCCATACGTATTTCGACATTACCGCCTAAATCTAATATTGGGCAACCATTTGCAATAGCAACAGCTTCGTCATAATCGGCAGCTTTTAT
The DNA here is from genome assembly GCF_002217275.1 of Flavobacterium frigidimaris. Classification (NCBI taxonomy): domain Bacteria; kingdom Pseudomonadati; phylum Bacteroidota; class Flavobacteriia; order Flavobacteriales; family Flavobacteriaceae; genus Flavobacterium; species Flavobacterium frigidimaris. Next base: position 58,963 of record NZ_MUGV01000045.1, on the reverse strand, counting down.
CATAATTAATCCGCCAATTGATTCTTTAATTTCAACGTAAGGTCCATTAATGACGTTTTTATTTGTGGTTACAATTTTTCCTGTACCATCCCAACGTTGTAGAGGTTTCGCCAATTTGTCCTGCGCTGCAATTCCGCCCAGCCAGTCTTGCCACAATTTTAATGAATCTTGCAATTCCTGTGGTGAGGGTTGCGTTTCCTTAGTGCTAAAATCTCTGCGAAATATTAATACAAATTCGTTCATGATGTTATTTTTTTGATGTTATAAATCAGTTTCTTTTTGCGTTTAATTAACCAAATTGCCCCACTTTGTAAGTTCCGGGTTCATTAGGAAAAGCAAGATTAATACGGTTCCAGGTATTAATGTTTGTGATAGCTAAAGTTAAATCAATTAATTCTTGTTGTGTGAATTCTTTTGCTGCTTCGTTGTAAACTGAATCCGTTACCTCACATTTAGTTAAAGCTTCTGCCCAGGCAAACGCAGCTCTTTCGCGGTTAGTGTAATATCCTGCTTCTCTCCAGGCACTTAATCCGTATAATCTTTGTTCTGTTTCGCCTTTATCACGCGCATCTTTGTAATGCATGTCAAGGCAATAAGCACATTGATTAATTTGAGAAACCCTAAAAAATACTAATTCTAAAAGAGCTAATTCAACAGGAGATTTTTTCAAATATCCGCCAATTGGGTAAAGTGTTTTTAATGCGTTTTGTCCTTTTTCGTGAATGTTAATTCGATTTTCCATTTTGTTTAAATTTTATATTATAAATGTTGTTATAATGGAATAACAATCGAACTTTCAGAATTGGACAAATTATTTTATTTTTTTTTAAAATTATTTTTCTTCCTCTTTAATATCTAATTTTTTGACAATCCACGGAAGTGAAAGTCCTTGTCCCACAATGGTTAATAGTACAACCGCTACGGAAATAAATAATATTGCATTTCGTTCAGGGAAAGGCGTTCCGTCAGGAAGATGTTTTGGTAAACCTAAGGCAATGGCGAGAGAAACAATCCCGCGCATTCCGGACCATGCAATAACGATACTATTTTTAGAATCTAGTAAGGCATGTTCGCTGACTTTTCGTTTTTTTCGATCATTTTTCTGAAAAGCTTTTTGCAGATTTATTTTCTGAAAAAAGATTCTTATCATTCTGGTTAATAAGGCTACGACGGTTATAATGGCAGCATAACCAATGTAGAGCAGGATCATATCATTATCAATGTCTTTTAGGATATATCGAAAATTGAGTCCAATTAGGATAAAAATTAATCCGTTTAGAATAAAGATAATAACGTCCCAAAGATTTTTGGAATTGTTTTTTAAACTCTCCGGAAAGATCTTTTTACTAAAACGCGATATCGATAAACCCAAGCAAACAACTGCAATTACGCCCGAAACATGCAAGTGTTCTGCAACGAGATAAGTGACAAAAGGCATTAAAAGCATGAAGCTAACGGTGACATTTATGTTTTTACGGACTTTGGTAAGAATGAACGCCAGAATTTTGGCCATTACAAAACCAACTAAAAACCCGCCTGCTAATAAAAGTACAAACTGAAATGTTGCTTTCCAGATGATAAAGGCAGAACCCATTGCGGTGGCCACTGCAAAACGATAAGCAACTAGTGCCGAAGCATCGTTAATTAGACTTTCGCCTTCGAGTATGGTAATGGTCTTTTCTGGTATTCCGAGGCCTTTTGTAACGTTTACTGCAGCAACTGCATCAGTAGCAGAAAGTATGGCTCCCAGTACAAAAGATAACGGCCAGGTCATACCGGGAATTAAATAATGAGAAACTACGGCAATCCAAAAGGTTGTTAGAAAAACAAGTGGTATAGCTAAAGTACTTATCGTACTAAGATTTGTTTTGAAATGTTTAGGCGAAATATTAAACGAAGCATCATACAATAGAGGAGGAAGAAATATCAGGAAGATAATCTCCGGATTGATTTCGATTTCTGCCATTGTTGGTATGAAACCAATGGCAACTCCAACTATTACCAAAAGAATAGGATAGGGAATTTTTGATTTGTCAGCAAATGCAGAAAGACCAATGACAATGGCCAGTATAAAAATGATGATGGTGTAATTTTCCATTAAATAGATTTAGTGAATTTAGGAATAGCTAATTTAATTAAAAAGATTTTGGTTTTAATGGCAATAAAATGTTCTTTTGAAAGAGAGTGCCCTAGCCCCGATAGAGGCGGTATCCTTTTTTGAGGCGATTTTTCTTCGCCTTAAAAAAGATATAGCCGAAAGCGGGAAACAGCTACTAAAAATAACAACAAAAGCTCTTGATAATGACACGTAAAGTACTGATATGCCACGTCTGTCAGGTTTTTAAAATGTCATGTTGTCAGATAATTTTTAATGTGCCGACATGAAAACTGACAATTTACTTTGGTTTTTTATATTGGCACAAAGATTGACTTATGCCACCTGAGTTATAAAATGTATATCAAAATTAAATATATAAAAAATGGGTAAAATAATCGGAATTGACTTAGGTACGACGAACTCTTGTGTTTCTGTAATGGAAGGTAACGAAGCAGTTGTTATTCCTAACGCAGAAGGAAAAAGAACAACTCCATCTATCATCGCTTTTGTTGAAGGTGGCGAAATTAAAGTAGGTGATCCTGCAAAAAGACAAGCAGTAACTAATCCAACAAAGACTATTGCTTCTATCAAACGTTTTATGGGACATTCTTTTGCTGAAATCACTGAGGAAGCAAAAAGAGTACCTTATTCAGTAGTAAAAGGTGACAACAATACTCCACGTGTGGATATTGATGGTCGTTTATATACTGCACAGGAATTGTCAGCAATGACTCTTCAAAAAATGAAAAAAACTGCTGAAGACTATTTAGGTCAAACAGTTACTGAAGCAGTTATTACTGTTCCTGCTTACTTTAACGATGCACAACGTCAGGCTACTAAAGAAGCTGGTGAAATTGCTGGTCTTAAAGTTATGCGTATCATCAACGAGCCAACTGCTGCTGCACTTGCTTACGGATTAGATAAAAAAGGAACTGATCAAAAAATTGCTGTTTACGATTTAGGTGGAGGTACTTTTGATATCTCTGTTCTTGAATTAGGAGACGGAGTTTTCGAAGTATTGTCTACAGATGGAGACACTCACTTAGGAGGAGATGATTTTGACCATACTATTATTGACTGGTTAGCTGACGAATTTAAAGCTGAAGAAGGTATCGATTTGCGTCTTGACCCAATGTCATTGCAACGTATCAAAGAAGCTGCTGAGAAAGCAAAAATTGAATTGTCATCTTCTGCAGAAACTGAAATCAACTTACCATACGTAACTGCTACAGCTTCAGGACCAAAACACTTAGTTAAAAAATTAACTAGAGCTCAATTTGAAAAATTAACTGATTCATTAGTAAAACGCTCTATGGCACCAGTTGCTAAAGCGTTGAAAAATGCAGGTTTATCTGTTTCTGATATTGACGAAGTTATCTTGGTTGGAGGTTCTACTCGTATCCCAAGAATTGTTGAAGAAGTTGAAAAATTCTTTGGTAAAAAAGCGTCTAAAGGAGTTAACCCTGATGAAGTTGTTGCAATTGGAGCAGCTATTCAAGGTGGAGTTCTTTCTGGAGATGTAAAAGATGTATTGTTACTTGACGTTACGCCTTTATCTTTAGGTATCGAAACTATGGGTGGTGTTATGACTATCTTAATTGAGGCTAATACAACTATCCCAACTAAAAAATCTCAAGTTTTCTCTACTGCTTCTGATTCTCAACCATCTGTTGAATTACACGTTCTTCAAGGTGCAAGAGCTATGGCTGTAGATAATAAAACTATCGGTCGTTTCCACTTAGATGGTATTCCACCAGCACCAAGAGGAGTTCCTCAAATCGAAGTTGCTTTTGATATTGATGCTAATGGTATCATCAAAGTAACTGCTACTGATAAAGGAACTGGTAAATCTCACGATATTCGTATCGAAGCTTCTTCTGGATTAACTTCTGAGGAAATCGAAAGAATGAAACAAGATGCTGAAGCTAACGCTGAATCTGACAAAATTGCAAGAGAAAGAGCTGAAAAAATAAATGAAGCAGACAGTACTATCTTCCAAACTGAAACTCAATTGAAAGAGTTAGGAGATAAAATTGCTGACGATCACAAAACAGCTATCGAGTTTGCTTTGACTGAATTAAGATTTGCTCACCAATCTCAAGATCTTGAGGCTATCCAAAAAGGATTAGACAATGTGAACGCTGCATGGAAAACTGCAACTGAAGCTATGTATGCTCAAGGTGATCAAGGTCAACAAGCAGCTCCACAACAAGAGCAATCGCAAGGTGACAATGTTGAAGACGTTGAATTCGAAGAAGTAAAATAATTATTTCTCGTAGAGGCGCGATTAATCGCGCCTCTACATTAATAAATTAAAAACCGGGTCAGAAATGACTCGGTTTTTTTTATGATTTTTATTGAATATGATTAGACGCGGCTAATCGCGTCTCTACTACAAAATGACATTTGTCATTTCCCGTTCAAAATCTTTTTCGTAATATTACTATATAAATCATTTTGAATGAGAAAGATAAAATACAAGAAAGGGCGCAAGCTACAACATATAACTTTAGAGTATACCGGCACGCAAAAAGAACATAAAACTGAAATGCAGCTTTTTGTTTATGATGATAATGATGTAATTGAATATGAGAAGTTTACAGTTGAATCACTGAATAGCTGTATTGATTATTCTAAAAACAACTGGCTTAATGTTCATGGACTGAACGATATTGGATTATTGAAAACAATAGGAGCTCATTTTAAATTAGATGATTTTCTTTTGGCAGATATTTTAAATACGACCAAAAGAACAAAATTAGAAGAACAACAAAATATCTTATTTTTTAATATTAAATCATTATTGCCTTCTGAATATTCAGATAATATAAGTGTTGAGCAAATTAGTTTTATTTTGAAAGACGGAATTCTGATTTCATTTCAGGAAAAGCGAAGTGATTTTTTTACACACATTCGGGAACGTCTTCGCACGCATGCAGGTATTGTGAGAACCAAAAAAGTGGATTATTTACTTTATTTATTATTGGATGCTGTAATGGAAAATTTCTATATTACAATTGAAGATGAGGAAGATAAAATTGAAGAACTAATCAATTTAACCAAAAGAGGTGCTGATCCCGTAATCTTGGAAAAAATTGAAAATCATCGGGATAATTTTAATTTTTTAAAGCGGTCAATCATTCCGCTTAGAGATTCTTTATACTATTTAAAAACTATAAAAGACGATGATACCTATAATGGAATTCAAAAAGAAACCTTTAGTTTTTTTGTTAGATTGCACCAAAAAAGTCTGGAACTTTTAGAGCAGATTGACTCGGATATGAGTTCGTTGGAAAGTGCTTCTAATTTTTATTTTTCGGAACAAAGCCGAAAAATGAATGAAATAATGAAAACGTTGACCATTATTTCGGCCATATTTATTCCGCTTACTTTTATTGTTGGGGTATATGGAATGAATTTTGAGTATATGCCGGAACTTAAAGAGAGAAACGGCTATTTTATCGTTATGGGAGCCATGTTTTTATTGGTTATAGCCCTGATTATCTATTTCAAAAAAAGACGTTGGTTTTAACGTTTATTAATTATTATTTCTAAATTTAAATTATGAGCAAAGCAGTATATATAGCCACCAGCGATCATAATAGCGGAAAATCTATTATTACATTAGGTTTGATGAGTATTTTAATTGGTAAAACGGCTAAGGTCGGGTATTTCAGACCTATTATAGAAGATTTTATCGATGGAGAGCAGGATAATCATATCGAAACAGTGCTGTCTTATTTTAACCTTGATATTAAGTTTGAAGAGGCTTACGCCATTACTAAAAGTAAATTAATTAAGAGAAAAAATAAAGGGAAAATAGGAGAGGTTCTTGATTTAATTATTGAGAAGTATAAAAAATTAGAAGAACGTTTTGATTTTGTTTTGGTTGAAGGAACCAGCTTTACAGGAGAAGGAACTTCAATTGAATTGGACCTAAATGTTTTAATTGCCAAAAATCTTGGAATTCCAACTATGATTATTGGTTCAGGAGTAGGGAAGACTCTAGAAGAATTAGTTGATAGTCTTTATTTGGTTTACGATTCATTTAAAGTAAAAGAGGTTGAAGTGTTATCGGTTTTTGCCAATAAAGTCCAGCCTGAAAATATTGAATTAGTTACCAAAAGTTTGCAGAAAAGTTTGCCAGCCAATGTTTTAGTAAATACTATTCCATTGATTTCAAGTTTAAATAATCCTACAATGCAGGAAATTGTTAATGAGCTTGGTGCAAAAGTAATGTTTGGAGAAAACTATTTAAACAATGAAATCGGACACTTTAGTGTAGGAGCAATGCAATTGCACAACTATCTGGTTCACTTGCATGATAATGCCCTGGTAATTACGCCTGGTGATCGTTCTGATATTATTCTTGGTGCTCTGCAGGCTAATGAATCAGTTAATTATCCAACCATTTCAGGAATCATCTTAACTGGAAATATTATTCCGGAAGAAAGTATCTTAAAACTTATTGAAGGGCTTTCGGCAATTGTTCCAATTATTGCTGTCGACGGAGGTACTTATAATATAACCAATAAAATAGGTTCGATAAAATCTGAAATCTATGCTAATAACACGCATAAAATCGAAACTTCAATTACCACTTTTGAAAAATATGTAGCAATTGAAGCTTTATCTGAAAGAGTAATTACTTTTGTTCCTGAAGGAATGACACCAAAAATGTTTCAGTACAATATGGTCAAAAGAGCCAAACAACACCGTAAACATATTGTTTTGCCTGAAGGAAATGACGATAGGATTATTACCGCTGCGTCGAGATTATTAGATATGGACGTGGTTGATATTTCAATTATTGGCGATAAAAAACAAATAGAAAGTAAAGTTGCTGAACTCGGAATTACTTTTGATTTTTCCAAAATAAAAATTATCAATCCAATTGAATCGGAATTTTATGAAGATTATGCCAATACCTATTATGAACTTCGAAAAGCCAAGAATGTAAGTATTACAATGGCAAGGGATTTAATGGAGGATGTTTCTTATTTTGGAACGATGATGGTTTATAAGGGCCACGCTGACGGAATGGTTTCAGGAGCTGCACATACCACGCAGCACACTATTTTACCAGCATTGCAATTCATAAAAACAAAACCTAATTCATCTGTAGTTTCCTCTGTGTTTTTTATGTGTTTAGAAGACAGGGTTTCTGTTTTTGGAGATTGTGCCATTAATCCAAACCCAACAGCAGAACAATTGGCAGAAATTGCGATTTCATCAGCAGATTCAAGTTCGGCTTTCGGAATTGAACCTAAAATTGCGATGCTTTCCTATTCTTCGGGTACTTCAGGAAAAGGTGATGAAGTAGAGAAAGTAAGAACGGCAACAGAAATAGTGAAACAAAAGCGTCCTGATTTAAAAATTGAAGGGCCAATTCAGTACGACGCCGCAGTAGACCGCGCCGTAGGAAAAAGTAAAATGCCAGATTCTGAAGTCGCAGGGCAGGCAAGTGTACTAATTTTCCCCGATTTAAATACCGGAAATAATACATATAAAGCCGTTCAAAGAGAGACGGGAGCATTGGCCATTGGACCAATGTTGCAAGGTTTAAACAAGCCGGTAAACGATTTAAGCCGTGGTTGTACTGTTGATGATATTATTAATACAGTGGTAATTACTGCAATTCAGGCACAAGGACTTTAATTAATTATTAGTTATGAATTATTAATGATAATTTGGAGAGTAAACTACTGTCAAAAAAAACTAACCCTATCTAAAATAAATTAAATATTGAAATGCTTTGAGCATTTGAAAAAAACTCAGAAACTTAGTGTCTTAGTACCTTAGCAACTTTAAAAAAAAATGAAAATACTAATCATAAACTCAGGAAGTTCATCAATAAAATATCAATTAATGGTCATGCCAACAAATGAAGTAATTTGTTCTGGTATGATCGATAGAATTGGATTGGAAACTTCAAATATTACGTTTAAAACGGCAATCGGTTCTCGTGAGGAAATGTTACCTATTCCAAATCATAAAGTGGGTTTGCAGAAAGTAGCTAATATGCTTTTGGATGCTGAAAAAGGAGTTATAAAATCGACTTCAGAAATTGCAGCGGTTGGTCATCGTGTCGTTCATGGAGGAAGTGACTTTAGTGACACAGTGAAAATTGACGAAAAGGTAAAAGCAAAAATCAAGCAGCTTTTTGAACTGGCTCCTTTACATAATCCCGCTAATTTAGAAGGAATTAATGTTGCAGAAGAAATCTTTAGCTCGGCTGTGCAAATTGCTGTTTTTGATACTGCTTTTCATCAAACAATGCCTGAAGTAGCGTATAAATATGCGATTCCTAATTATCTTTTGACAGAAAATAAAGTGCGTGTGTATGGTTTTCACGGAACGAGCCACAAATATGTTTCTGAAAAAGCAATTGATTTTTTAGAGCATAATTCTAAAATCATTACTATTCATTTAGGAAATGGCTGTAGTATGGCCGCGGTTAAAAACGGCAAATGCATCGACACCACAATGGGGTTTTCTCCATCAAATGGTTTAATTATGGGGACACGTTCCGGAGATATTGATCAGTCGGTGGTTTTTTATATGATTAAAAATCTTGGTTACACGGCTGACGAAGTAAATGCAGTTTTATTAAAACAAAGTGGTATGCTCGGACTTACTGGCTACAGTGACTTACGTGATATTGAAGCTGAAGCTGAAAAAGGAAATAAGGAATGTCAGTTGGCTTTGCAAATGAATGCTTATCGCATTAAAAAGTTTATAGGCGCCTATGCTGCAGTATTAAATGGCCTGGATGCCATTGTTTTTACAGCAGGAATTGGTGAAAACTCTTCGTATATGCGCAAATTAGTTTGTACGGACATGGAGTATTTCGGAATTGAAATAGATGAAGAAAAGAACCAAATTCGCTCGAAAGCGATTAGAGAAATCAATAAAGCAAACTCAAAAACTAAAGTTTTGGTTGTGCCAACAGATGAAGAATATGAAATTGCCAATCAGGTTTACCAATTGATTCAGAACTAGATTTTTAGAGTCTAACAGTTTTTTAAAAATATAAACTAAAGATGCCCCTAACTAAAATTTCGCTTACAAAAATATATATTGAATCCTTAAAAGGAAAAAAAGAGTAATTTGAAACTTAGAATTGGCGTATCGATTTTTTCTCTGTTGATTCTTTTAATAGTTACATAAGTGTTGGTTTGATACTTCGAATTCAAATTTTTATTTTTTTAAATAGTAGTTATTGTAATAAATGCATTTCTATTATTAGAAACACTTACAGATAGCAAGCTCCTCATTTGAGGAGCTTTTTTTACTTATTGAATATTTGTCAGTATCTTTGAATATAAATCCGAATATTTTGAAATCGATACTTTTAAAATCACTTTTCTTCTTTTTCATCGCTTCTCAAATTCAAGCACAAGAATTACTTCCTTTCGTTGAAAATTATAATAAATCAAATTATCAGGGTGACAACCAAATATGGAATGTTGTTCAGGGAAAAGATAATGCCATGTATTTTGCTAATAACCATTATTTACTGCGATATGATGGCGTAAAATGGGAGAAATATACCTTACCTAATAAAACTATTATTCGTTCGATTTTGATTGAAGGAGACCGAATTTATTCGGGTTCTTATAAGGAGTTTGGGTATTGGTATCGAAAAGACGGCAAAATGCAATATGTTTCAATTACCAAAAATCTACGTTTGTTTGATGAAAAAGATAATGAAGAGATCTGGAAAATATTCAGATTTAATGGTTCTTTATACTTTCAGTCTTTCAATGATGTTTTTATTTATAATGGAAAGCACATTCAAAAAATTAAATTCCCATTTTTAATCTCCTATTGTTTTGTAGTCGATCAAAACCTTTATGTTGCTTCTGTAGCGAAAGGTACTTTTAAAATGAATGGTCCAAGAATTGCAAATCCAAAAGGCTGGAATGTTCTAAAAAACTGTGTTGTTCATGCCATTGAAAAATATCAAAACAAGACTTATATTTTTACACAGAAAAAAGGAATTTTTACCGTAGAAAAAGAGGGTTTAAAGCCTTGGAATAATCCATTAAATGAAATTTTAAAAAGTTCTACAATTAATGTAGGCAAGTTCACTAAAAACAATAAACTTATTGTAGGTACCGGAAACCGGGGTGTTTTTATTTATGATTTTAAATCTGATACCTATAAAAATATTGACAGAAAAAATGTTTTAATGAATAACTCCATTCTGAGTGTTGGTTTTGACAAAGAAAATGATTTATGGTTAGGTTTAGATAATGGAATTGCGCATGTTGAAATCAATTCGCCTATTTCGATCTTTTATGATAATTCAGGTGTTCTAGGTTCTGTCTATTCAGTAGCAACAACAAACAAAGGTTATTTAATAGCAACAAATCATGGTGTTTTTGAATTTGATTCGGGCAAGTTTAAAATGATGCCCAATACTCAGGGACAGGCGTGGAATATTACAGAAATTAATAATAAATATATTATTGGTCACAACGATGGCACATTTTCATATGATAATGGTTCTTTGTTGAAAATAAATAATATTAGTGGCGGATGGAATTTGTCCAAAAGCAGCATTAATAATAATTATTTTCAATCAACTTATAGTGGTGTTGTTGTTTACGATAATCCTTCAGATTTAACCCAAAAGAAAGTAATAAAAGATCTTTCTAAGCCTATAAAATATGTAGCTCAGAACAAAAAAAATGAAATTTGGGCAGCAGATAATTATAGAGGGTTGTATCGAGTTGTATATGATGATAATTTTAAAACTAAAAAGGTTGAAAATATCACACAACAAAGCAAAATTAAAAACGATTTTGGGGTTAAGATATTTGAGTTCAGAAATGAAATTTTATTTCTGATCAATAATTCGTGGTACACTTATAATTCAATAAGCAACAAACTCGAGGAGAATGAATTATTCAATCAGAATTTTAAAAATGTTTCTGATATAATAAATATCGATGAAGACCATTTTATGGTACTTCAGGATGGAATTTTATACCATATTAAAGCTACCGGAAATAAATTTCTGTGGAATATTATTCAGGCAAAGTATTATAAAGGAAAATTAATCAACGATAACTTAAGGATTTTTAAACATGCCAACCACTATTTGCTAAATCTTGACGATGGCTTTATATCCTTACAGTTGAAATATGAGAATAAGCAAAATCCGTCCGTTAAGATTGAATCTTTTAATGAGGGAGATTTAGTACCAAATGATTCAAAAATCAAATACAATACAGAATTGCAGATCAATGTCATTTCTGGAATTTACGGAGCGAGTAAACCAAATTTGTTTTATAAATTGGATAATGACAAGGAATTTATTCCAGTTTTAAACGGATTAATTGTTTTAAATAATTTAAGCAGTGGAAGCCATACTGTAAAAGTATACAAACACGATGGTGCAAATTATGACACAGTTGCCAATTTTGATTTTAGTGTTGCAAAGCCCTGGTATTTTTCATTTTGGATGATTTTGTTGTACTTATTAATAATTGGAGCAGTATTGTTTTTCTATTACAAATGGAACAAACTTCGTTATATGCAAAAATTAAGATTGCAGGCAGAAGAATTGAAACATCAGAGGGAAATTCTTGAAATGGAATTAAAAGCAGAGAATGAACTAAATATGCAGGAATACCAGAAACATATTTTGGAACTTGAATTGCAGACTAAATCTTCTGAAGTTGCCGGAAAATCATTATCGATTGCGAAACAAAGTGAAATGATTGAAAACATCCAGAATATTCTGGATTCTGAAAAAGACTTTAACAAACTCAAAAGTGAAATTAAAAAGGCAATTAAGATTAATGAAGTGAATAAACATGAATGGGAGATTTTTGAAACCAATTTGAATCAGATCCATAACGAATTTATTATTAACCTCTCAAAAAAATATCCAAACCTTACACCAAAGGATATAAAACTGTGTGTTTATTTGAAAATGAACCTTTCTTCTAAAGAAATTGCGCCCATGATGAATATCTCTTTCAGGGGTGTAGAATTGCACAGATATCGCTTAAGAAAGAAATTAAGTCTCTCGCAGGAAGAAAACCTGTCCAAGTTTTTATTAAGTGTGTAAGATTTGTAGTTGATTTTTAAAGATTTTACATTTTTAAACCTCATTTTTTATATAATTCCAACACATCATTACTACATCATAACGTTGTGTTAAGGAAATTTATTTAACATTTATAGTGTTAATTTTCAATAGTATACAATTGTTTTTTAACATAATGATGTAGCTGTGTAGTAGTGGTATTTGATGTACTACAACGTTGTAATTGTTTAATTTGGCTCTACTAACTTAAACGATTACAAACTGTATGAAAAATTTTATTTTTAGCTTTTTAGCGCTCTTATTGCTGCCGGCTTATATGTCTGGGCAAGCAATTAAAGGAAAGGTAGTGGATGGCAGTGGAATGGGAGTTCCGGGGGCAGTTATTAGTGCTCCACAATCCCGAACCTCTGTTGATGCCGATTTCGACGGAAATTTTACAATTAATGCAAAAGCTGGTGAACTTTTAAAAGTTTCAATGCTTGGGTTTGATGCGGTTTCTGTACCAGCAACTTTAGCTCCAATGACCATAACATTAAAAGAGGCAGAAGATACTGCTTTGAAAGAAGTAGTAGTTATTGGATATGGTACCAGAAAGAAAATTGATAATACTTCAGCTGTAAGCTCAATTAAGTCTGAAGAAATCACAAAAATGAAAGTGTTAAATGCTTCTCAGGCTATTCAAGGTAAAGCTGCTGGGGTTCAGGTATCTACATCAGATGCACCTGGAAGCACACCTTCAGTTGTGATCAGGGGAGCTGGTACTGCATTAGGAGGAAGAAATCCTCTATATGTTGTAGACGGTATGCCTACTGAAAATATCAATAATATTAATACTAATGATATCACATCTTATGAGATTTTAAAAGATGCCTCCTCATTAGCTATTTATGGAACCAGAGGTGCGAATGGTGTAATAATGATTACAACAAAAGCAGGGAAAGGGAAACTTACTGTAGATGTTGAAAGTTTTGCAGGTATTAGAAGTCCTTTGAAAAAAGTAAAAATGGCTAATAGTGACGAATATGTTCGCTATAGCAATGCTGCTTACAGCAACGATTTCCCACAAGGAAGATTTTCTGCAAATCAGCCTTACAATACAGATTGGTTAGATGCGATTACAAGAACGGGAACTTATACCCAAAATAATATTGCAATCTCAGGATCTTCAGAAAATGTAAAATACTTTTTTAGTGTTGGAAATTACGAAGAAAAAGGAATTTTGAACGGATCTGATTATGGACGTACTACGATCAGAAACAATAATGAGTTTAAACTTTCAGAAAAAGTTAAAATAACTCAAAATTTAAGTGTAAGTACTATTAAGAATACACCAATGCCTTTGAGCGCATTTACGAATGCTTACAGACAATCGCCATTAGTTCCTGTACGCTACGCTGACGGAAAATATGGAGTGCCATTTGTGTCAAATGGAGTTGTAGCAGAAACAGGAGAATCATTTAACAATGTTGGAAATCCTGTAGCTCAATTGGATTATACAAATGAACAGCAACAAACGGTTATGTTGCAAGGTGGATTAAAATTAGATTACGATATTATCAAATCTTTAAAATTTACTTCACAATTTAATGGAGAATTTTTTACTTACAAACAGTATAATTATGTGGATAATCAAGCACTTTGGTTATCTGCAGATCCAACTCGTGTAGTATCAGGGTATCCATCAGATTTGAATACAAACACTTTGACAAGAGGCAGAGACCAATATTTTAATTGGAATTTGTCGAACTACCTGACTTATAATAAAGTTTTTGCTGATATCCATGATGTTGAAGTTACAGCAGGTATTGAAGCGAATGTACAAGGAACGAGAGAAAAGCTAACTATTGACAGAAAAAATGTAAATGCAAACTCCAATTACTGGTCTTTAAAAGATGTTAATGTTGCAGCTAATGTTACAGGTTTAAAAGATGAAGCTTTGAACCAAAGAAGGCTTGCATCTTATTTTGCACGTTTTCAATATAAATTGTTAGACAGATATTTGCTTACAGGTACTGTAAGACGTGACGGATCGTCACAATTTGCTGAAGACAAACGTTGGGGAACATTTCCTTCTGTTGGTTTAGGTTGGGTTGTATCTAAAGAAAGCTTCTTAAGCAATGTAGAGCCAATTAATTTATTAAAAATTAGAGGATCCTGGGGTAGATTAGGAAATCAAAATGTACCACTTAATACGCAGTTACTAACTTCTGGATTAGATTATTCAGGCCTAGGTTCAGGTACTACAATAAATTCTCAGGTAGATCCTAACTTATCATGGGAGATTGTTGAGGAACTTTCAGGAGGTTTTGATTTTGAAGTATTGAACAGCAGATTAAAAGGATCTTTTGATTTATATGACAAAAATACAACAAATACAATTTTGAATGTTAAGCCATATTCAACTTCTGGAATTACGGTAGCTACACCTGCACATGTTGGAGAAGTATCTAACAAAGGTTATGAAATTGCATTGCGTTGGGATGATAAAATAAATGATAATTTAAGCTATTGGGTAGGAGGAAATTTTTCTCATAATAAAAATGAACTTACAAGCCTTAAAAATGTTCAGTTGAATCCAATTATTGGAGGAAGTTTAGGAAATGGTCAAAATACCAAAATTCTTGATAATACTTCAGTAGGACAACCTTTAGGTAGCTTTTTTATGTATGAGTACGCAGGAGTTGACCCAACAAACGGGCAAATGTTATACTACAAAGCAGATGGTTCTAAAGTTGCTCAGTCAGGTTTAGATGAACTTAAAGACAAAAAATATGTAGGTTCACTTTTACCAACTTCTAACTACGGAGTTAGTTTAGGATTAAACTACAAAAACATCGATTTTTCTGTTGACGGTTACGGAACGGGAGGGGCAAAAGTATATAATGGAAAAAAAGCACAACGTTTTGGAGGTGAAAACATCGAAGCTTCAACAGCTCGTGATTTCTGGACACCAACTAATACTACAGCTTCAAATCCTGCACCTTCTAATTTAACTCCTTTTGCTTCAACTTATTACCTGGAGTCAGCAGATTTTTTTAGAATCAATAACATTACTTTAGGATACAAACTTCCTCTTAAAGATGATCAATTTATTAGTTTTTGCCGAATTTATGTAAATGCAATTAACCCATTTATTACACAAAAATTCTCTGGATTTTCACCAGATGTTGTGTCTGATGGTAAGTTAGTTGAAGGTACTCAGGGGGTTGAATTAGATGCTTACCCATCATTGAGATCATTTGTTATAGGCGCAAATTTAAAATTTTAATATTATGAAAAGATTATATATATCAATGTTTGTACTTTCTGGATTGTTATTATCCGGATGTTCAGATGATTTTTTGGATGTTGAACCGACAGAAGCTATTCCTGCAGATCCTGCTTTGGTGAACAGTGATGCTGGAGCTTCAGGTTTTGTAACTGCAATTTACAATCAATTTTTAGGATGGGAAATGTCCTCTTTTGGATGGAATGCGGTTTCAAGTATTATTACTGATGACGCTGATAAAGGATCTGATCCCGGAGATGCTGGGGGAGATAAAGATATTATTGATGCTTTAACTTATAATGCTTCAACACCATCATTCCAATCCACTTGGGAGGCTAATTATGCTGGGATAAACAGATGTAATCAGGCATTGGCAATGTTTCCTAAATTAGATCAGGCAACACCTGGTTTAAAAGCGAGATTAGTTGGTGAAACAAAGTTTATGAGAGCTTTTATGTATTTTACTTTAGTAAAAGGATATGGTGGAGTACCAATTATAGATCATTTAGCTACAGTGCCAATATCTGAAGAAGATAGAAAAATGCAATTGACACGTAAATCAGTAGCAGAAGTTTATGCTTTTATAGAACAAGACTTAAATGACGCTATCGAAGCTTTGCCTTTAAAATCAGCCTATACTGGTGCAGATGTGGTTAGAGTTTCCAAAGGATCAGCGTATGCTTTATTAGCAAAAGTAAATTTATATCAAAAAAACTGGCAAAAAGTAATTGACAATTGTGATAATGTAACGGGTTACTCTTTGGTTTCTGATTATGCCGCACAATTTAAAAAAGAAGGAGAATTTGGTCCGGAATCAATTTTCGAAATTAATGGAGTAGGTTCTACTTCTACGCCTGGATTTGGAATTGGGAATTACTCTGTTTCTCAAGCGCCACGTGGTGCTGGAGGATGGGGTTGGGGTTTCAATACACCAACAGAAGGTTTAGCAAATGCTTATGAAGCAGGTGATGTAAGAAGAGCTGCAACCATTATTTTCCGTGGTTCAGTTTTATATGATGGAAGAGTAATACCTTCTACTGTAGCGAACCCAAGATACAATTATAAAGCGTATTCATCATCTTTTTATAATCAGGAATTTACAGATACAAATCTTAGATACTTAAGATATGCAGAAGTATTACTAATGAAAGCGGAAGCTTTGAACGAACTAGGACAAACGTCTGCAGCTATTCCATTAGTAAATATGATTCGTAAAAGAGCAGGTTTAGGCGATACTCCTTTTGTTTCTCAGGCTGACATTAGAAAAGCAATCTGGAAAGAAAGAAGATTAGAATTGGCTTTTGAGCATGACAGATGGTTTGATCTTGTTAGAACAGGACAAGCAGCAGCAGCTATGGCAGCAGATGGTAAAACTTTTGTTGTTGGAAAACATGAATTATGGCCTATTCCAACTTCATTCCTTAGAGAAGCAGGAGGACTTTCACAACAAAACCCTGGTGGTTACTAAGTAAAACTTCAAAAATCACTCTCTTCTTTTTGAAGGGAGTGATTTTTTAAATATGAATTTTTTAAAATTTTGCAATGATTAGATTATCAATTCTATTTAGTGTTATCACCCTTTTTGGCTGTGGTAAGCAAGAAAGTAAATCAAAGGAGGTTGCTGTCGAAAAGACTTCTGGCAAGCAATTGACAGACGACAAGCTTTTGGATGTAGTCGAAAAACAAACTTTTGCTTATTTCTGGAACTATGCTGAACCAAATTCAGGTTTAGCCAGAGAGCGTTTTCATCCTGATGGGAATTATCCTGAAAATGATGCCCATATTGTTACAACAGGAGGTTCAGGTTTTGGATTAATGGCTCTCGTTTCTGGTATGTCACGTGGTTATGTGACCAAAGAGAAAGGTGTTGAAAGACTAAATAAAATTGCCGATTTTCTTGCAAAAGCTGATCGTTTTCACGGTGCCTGGCCGCATTGGATGGATGGAAATACAGGAAAAGTAAAGCCATTTGGAATGAAAGATAACGGAGGAGATTTAGTTGAAACTTCGTTTTTAGTAGCAGGAATGATTACAGTTCGCGAATATTTAAAAACAGGTTCTGAGAAAGAAAAAGCAGTAGCTAAAAAATACGATGAACTTTGGAAAGGAGTAGAGTGGAGTTGGTTTACTAACAATAAAAATGTATTGTACTGGCATTGGTCGCCAACTTACGACTGGCAAATGAATTTTCCTTTGCAAGGGTACAATGAATGTTTGATTACTTATGTAATGGCAGCCTCTTCGCCAACGCATACAATTGATGCAAAAGTATATCACGAAGGTTGGGCTAGAAGTGGCGGAATCGTTTCTTCTAAAACCAAATATAATTTCCCTCTAATTTTAAAACACAATGGAGCAGAAGAATTCGGCGGACCTTTATTTTGGACTCATTATTCTTATTTAGGCTTAGATCCGAATCAATTAAGCGACAAATATGCGAATTATTGGGATCTAAATTCAAATCAGGTAAAAATTGACTATCAATATTGTATCGAAAATCCAAAGAAGTTTAAAGGTTATGGAGCTGATTATTGGGGACTAACAGCTTCCTATTCCAGAAATCCTGACGGTTCAGTAGGCTATGATGCACATATGCCAAGCAATGATAAAGGTGTTATTTCGCCAACAGCAGCAATTAGTTCAATTGTATATACGCCAAAAGAATCGATGGCTGTTATTCGAAATTTATACGAGAATCATAAAAAAGAAACTTGGGGTGAAGCTGGTTTTTATGATGCAGTAAGTTTGCAAAATAATTGGACAGCAAAAAGATATCTTGCAATTGATCAGGGGCCTGAAGTGGTTATGATTGAAAATTATCGTTCAGGTTTACTATGGAAATTATTCATGAATGCTCCTGAAGTTAAACAAGGTTTAGTAAAACTTGGATTTAAGTCTGAAAAATACGGATACTAATCAGTCATTTAATGAAATATAAAATAACGCTATTCATATTACTATTTTCCGTTTTGGGCTTCGCCCAAAGTGAAACGGTGGGATCAATAAAAACGGTTGCAGTTGTTAAACATGAATTAGGATATGCATTGCACAAACCGGCCAATTTAAAAGACAAAAAGCCTTTAATAGTTTTTATTTCCGGTGATGGAGAAAAAGGAACAGATATAGAAAAAGTAAAAATTCATGGACCTTTAAAATATTTGAAGACACATCAATTGGATGCGTATATTTTGGCTCCTCAATGTAAAGAAGACGAGAATTGGGACATTGAATCTATTAACGAATTGATTCTTAAAATTCAAAGAGAAAACAAAATAGACGCTGACAGAATATACATTACCGGTTTAAGTTCAGGTGGCTGGGCAGCATGGAATTTAGCGCTTTCTTATCCTGATAAGTTTGCGGCAATTGTCCCAATTTCAGGGTTTGTAGATTTAATTGACTTAGAAAGCGCTTGTAAAATTGCCAATATTCCAACGAGAATTTTTCATGGATTATTAGATGATGTAGTAAAGGTTGATTACGCTATAACCATTTACAAAGAATTAAAAAAATGCAATGCTAAAGATGTTCAATTGACCATTTTTGATGATGCAGGCCACGACAGCTGGTCAAGAGTTTATGACAATCCTGAAATTTATGACTGGATGTTTAAACAAATAAAAACGAATTCGAAGAAATAAAGAATAAAGAATATAGAATGAAATTACTGTGTTTCAAATTAGAAATAAAATGAAGAAAAGTGATTCCATTTTCCATTATAAATGCAAATATTAAATACACATGAAAAACAAATTAGTCTTGCTTTTTTTAGGATGTGCTGTTTTGGGTTATGCTCAAAAAAAGAACACTAAGAATACAGTAACAATTAAACCAAAATCAGAGTTTGTAGCTGAACTTTTGTCAAAAATGACATTAGACGAAAAATTGGGTCAGCTTAATTTACCAACTTCTGGAGATATTACGACAGGACAAGCAAACAGTTCTGATGTGGCTAAAAAAATTGCTGAAGGTAAAGTAGGTGGTTTATTCAATATTAAATCTGTTCAAAAAATTAAAGAAGTGCAAAAAATTGCTGTTGAAAAAAGCCGTTTAAAAATTCCATTGATTTTTGGTATGGATGTTATTCACGGTTACGAAACAACATTCCCAATTCCGTTAGGATTATCTTGTACATGGGATATGAATTTGATCGAAAGAAGTGCGCAAATTGCAGCTCAGGAAGCAAGTGCCGATGGGATTAACTGGACATTTTCTCCAATGGTAGATATCTCTCGTGATCCACGTTGGGGAAGAATTTCTGAAGGTTCAGGTGAAGATCCTTATTTAGGAAGTCAAATTGCAAAAGCAATGGTAAACGGATATCAGCAACATGATCTGTCGAAAAATAATTCGATTATGGCGTGTGTTAAACACTTTGCTTTGTATGGAGCACCAGAAGCAGGTCGTGATTACAATACTGTCGATATGAGTCATATCAAAATGTTCAATGATTATTTTCCTCCTTACAAAGCTGCAGTTGATGCTGGTGTAGGTACTGTAATGGCTTCTTTTAATGAAGTAGACGGAATTCCTGCGACAGGAAACAAATGGCTAATGACAGATGTTTTAAGAAAACAATGGGGTTTTAAAGGTTTCGTGGTAACTGATTTTACAGGAATAAACGAAATGATTGAACACGGAATGGGCGATTTACAAACTGTTTCAGCTCTATCTCTTAATGCCGGTGTTGAAATGGATATGGTTGGTGAAGGTTTCTTAACAACATTGAAAAAATCTTTAGAGGAGAAAAAAGTAACTATCGCGCAAATTGATAATGCTGTTAAACTTATTTTGGAAGCAAAATACGATTTAGGATTATTCCACGATCCATACAAATATTGCGATGAAAAAAGAGCTAAGACAGAGATTTTTACATCAGCAAGCAGAAAAGAAGCACGCCAGATTGCAGCGCAATCTTTGGTTTTATTAAAAAATCAAAATCAGGTATTGCCTCTTAAAAAGTCTGGAACGATTGCACTTATCGGACCATTGGCAGATGCAAAAGAAAACATGCCGGGAACCTGGAGTGTAGCTACTAAAATGGAAAATGCTATATCATTATTAGCGGGAATTAAAGAAGTAGCAGGATCTTCTACAAAAGTATTGTATGCAAAAGGAAGCAATTTAGATTACAATGAAACTTTCGAAACTAATGCAACAATGTTTGGTAAAACTTTGCACCGCGATGGCCGCTCTAAAGAAGAATTATTGGCAGAAGCTCTAAAAGTAGCGAACCAATCTGATGTAATTGTAGCAGCTCTTGGAGAATCTGCAGAAATGAGTGGAGAATCCAGCAGTCGTACAAATCTGGAAATTCCACAAGCTCAAAAAGATTTATTGAACGCTTTATTAAAAACAGGAAAACCAGTTGTTTTAGTTTTATTTGACGGTCGTCCGTTAGTGCTAAAAGAAGAAAACGAAACTGTTCCTGCTATTTTAAATGCTTGGTTTGCCGGTACTGAAGCTGGTTATGCAATTGCTGATGTTTTGTTTGGTGATGTAAACCCATCTGGGAAATTGACAACGACTTTTCCAAGAAGTGTTGGACAGGTGCCAATTTATTATGCACACAAAAATACAGGAAGACCATTGGCAAATACCGAAGGTAAATTCGAAAAATTCAGATCTAATTATTTAGATGAAAGAAATGAGCCATTGTTCCCATTTGGTTTCGGATTAAGCTATACCAATTTTGACTATTCAAACCTGAAAATTTCATCAGATAAGATGAGTGAAAGTGGAAAATTGAAGGTAACGGTTGATGTGACAAATACTGGAAATTATGATGGAAAAGAAACCGTTCAATTATATATTAGAGATATAGTAGGTTCAGTAACAAGACCCGTTAGAGAATTGAAAAATTTCCAAAAAATAACCCTTAAAAAAGGGGAGAAACAAACTGTGACATTTGATATCACGGTTGAAGAATTAAAATTTTATAATTCTGACTTACAATTCGTAGCAGAACCTGGACAGTTTGATGTTTTCGTTGGAGGAAACTCAGCTGCAGATAAGAAAGTTAGTTTTGAGTTAACTAAATAGTTGGTTTGTTAGATTAGTAATTAGCCCTTCGTCTGGTTAACGAAGGGCTTTTTCATAAAATGAACTTTTTTAAAAATGATAAAAATTTAAAACAATGAAAATTTCTAACGTATTTCAAGTATTTGTTTTATTAATAATTACAATTATTTTTCATTCTTGTGGGGTGGAAAAAAACGCTATTGTCGCACATCGTGGAGCCTGGAAAAAAAATAATCTTCCTGAAAATTCTATAGCTTCTTTGAGACATGCGATCGATTTAAAACTTCAGGGTTCTGAATTTGATGTCTGGAGAACTGCTGATGATTCGCTTGTAATCAATCACGATGCGCATTATAACAAATTACTTATCGAAGAAACAAATTATGCAGATTTAATAACGTTTAAACTTGCAAACGGAGAAAAGCTTCCAACGCTGCACGAGTATATTACTGAGGGAAAGAAAAACAATAAACATACGCTCTTGGTTTGTGAAATAAAACCTTCAGAAATAAGCAAGGAAAGAGGAAAGAAGACAGCTTTATTAACTGTTGAAACTATTAAGAAACTTAAAGCAGATAAAATTACCTGTTACATAAGTTTTGATTATGATATTCTAAAAAAAATTAGAGAAGTGGATCAGAAAACAGTTTTACAATATCTGGAAGGGAATAAATCTCCAAAAGAGGTAAAATTAGATCAAATTTCGGGAGTTGATTATCATTTTTCTGTTTTTAAAAAACATCCTGAATGGATTAAGGAAGCAAAAGAAAATAATATAATACTGAATGCCTGGACTGTTAACGAAGCTTCTGATATGGATTGGATTATTGATCATAAATTCAATTACATAACGACAAATGAACCAGAACTATTAAAAGAAAGATTAAAAGGGAAAAAGTAATCTTTTTAAGCTTTACAAATAAATATCAAATCATGAAAAAAGCATATCAATTCACACTGCCAATTCTATTGTTTTTGATGATTTTCAATAACAATGTTTATGCACAGAAACCAAATATTACTGGTAAAACAGAATGGTTCGATCCGAATAAACCGGCAACAACTTATTGCAATCCAATAAACATAGGATATAATTATACGACAAACAATCACAACGGAATTCCTGAATCTCGCCGTTCCAGTGCAGATCCGGTTATTATTACATATAAAAATGAATATTATTTATTCGCAACAAATCAGGCAGGATTCTTTTGGAGCAAGGACATGTCTGATTGGAAATTTGTTTACGGAAGTTTTCAAAGAAAACCAGGAGATGATGATCAATGTGCACCAGCGGCATGGGTTGTAAATGATACTTTGTTTTATGTAGGTTCTACCTGGAAAAGAGATCATCCAATCTGGAAAACGGCCGATCCAAAATCTGGACAATGGTTAAGACACGTTGATAAAGCAATGTTGCCAACCTGGGACCCTGCCATCTTTCAGGATGACGATAAAAAAGTATATATGTATTACGGTTCAAGCGGAAAATTACCCCTGGTTGGTGTAGAGGTGGATTATAATACCTGGCTTCCAAAAGGTAATCAGGCTGATTACGATAAATTATACAAAGCGACAGAAGTTGAAGATATTCAGCGTCCATATGGTCAGATAAAAGAAGTGGCTATTCTGGATCCTTCCAATCATGGGTGGGAGCGTTTTGGACCTAATAATGATATGGAACCTGCACCTTGGGGAAATTTTATTGAAGGTGCGTGGATGACCAAACATAATGGTAAATATTATATGCAATATGGTGCGCCGGCGACTGAATTTAAAGGTTATGCCAATGGTGTTCATGTTGGAGATAATCCTTTGGGACCATTTACGTATCAAAAACACAATCCGATGTCATACAAACCTGGTGGTTTTGTTATTGGAGCCGGACACGGAAATACGTTTGCAGATAATTATGGAAATTATTGGAATACCGGAACTTGTAAAATATCAATTAAAGACCGTTTTGAGCGTCGTATTGATATGTTTCCTGCAGGTTTTGATAAGGATGATGTAATGTATTCCATTACAGCGTATGGCGATTTCCCAATTGTGTTGCCAACAAGTCAGAGAAATCAGGAAAAAGGAGCTTCTTCAGGATGGATGTTACTTTCTTATAAAAAGCCAGTTACAACTTCTTCTTCTGAGGAATGCATGGAAGTAGAAACACACAGAATGGATAATGGTGGTAAAAAAGTCTATGAAAAATTCTGTTACGGTGCTGAAAATTTAACCGATGAAAACATTCAAACCTATTGGTCAGCGAAAACGGATGCACCTGGCGAGTGGTTACAACTTGATTTGGGTAGGTCAATGGAAATAAAAGCTTTGCAAATCAATTATGCAGATCATAAAGCAACACAGTTTAACAAGGCTATGGATATTTATTATCAATATAAAATCTTAATGTCTGATGATGCTCAGAACTGGACGTTAGTAGTAGATAAATCTCAAAATGCAAAAGACGTTCCGCATGATTATGTAGAGTTGACAAGGGCAATTAAAGCGCGTTATATTAAAATGATAAACATTCATAATGCTTCAGGATTATTTGCAGTTTCAGATTTCAGAGTTTTCGGAAATGGATTGGCGGTAAAACCAAAAGCCGTTTCAAGTTTTAAAGTCGCCAGAAATGTAAAAGATTCCCGAAATGCAATGTTTAGCTGGAAAAAACAGCCAGATGCAGTAGGTTATAACATTTATTACGGCATAAGTCCTGATAAATTATACAACAGTATTATGGTGTATGATCAGGCTTCATACGATTTTAGAGGTTTAGATAAAGGCACAAAATATTACTTTACAATTGAGGCATTTAATGAAAATGGAATTGGTGCGCAAAACAAGTTAATAGAGGTAAAATAATTTGATAAAAGTTGCAATGAAATCTGTGGCAGTTCTAAAGAATTTTGTTCCTTTGTGCAACAACCCAAAAAACATAATTAAACCTATGAAAAAAACGATTCTTTTAACTGTTTTAGTTTTAAACGGATTGACATCTTTTGCACAGTCAAATGATGAAAAAAACATCAAATTATTCTATAAAAAGGCTTTAACCGAGTCAAAATGCTATACCTGGCTAGAGTATTTATCTAATGATATCGGAAGCCGTTTATCAGGTTCTCCAAGTGCAGCAGCTGCAATACAATACACAAAACATCAATTAGAAACGCTGGGACTTGATAAAGTATATCTTCAGGAAGTGATGGTGCCTCATTGGGTTCGTGGCGAAAAAGAAGCCGCTTACATTTTAGATAATAAAATTAAAACTGTAGTGCCAATTTGCGCTTTAGGAGGATCTGTTGCAACTGCAAAAACAGGACTTACAGCTGAAGTAGTTGAAGTACAGGGTATTGATGAGTTAAAAACTTTAGGAGATAAAGTAAAAGGGAAAATTGTGTTTTTTAACAGACCAATGAATCCAGAAAATATCGAAACTTTTACATCATACGGTGCTTGTGTAGATCAAAGATTTGCGGGAGCAAAAGAGGCAGCTAAATTTGGAGCTGTAGGAACTATTGTTCGTTCAATGAACTTGCGTTTAGACGATTTTCCACATACTGGCGCGCAAAGTTATGGTGATTTGCCAAAAGAGCAATATATTCCAACTGCTGCAATAAGTACAAATGGAGCCGAATTATTAAGTAAATCTCTAAAAGTTAATCCTGCTTTAAAGTTTTATTTTAAACAATCTTGTGAGACTTTACCAGATGTATTGTCTTATAATGTAATTGGTGAATTGACAGGAACAGTTACTCCGGAGAATATTATAGTTGTTGGTGGCCACTTAGATTCCTGGGATCTTGCAGATGGTTCTCATGACGATGGAGCAGGAGTAGTACAAAGTATGGAAGTTGTTCGTATTCTTAAAAACTTAAATTACAAACCAAAAAATACAATTCGTGCTGTATTATTCATGAACGAAGAAAACGGTGGAAAAGGCGGTGCTAAATATGAAGAAGTGGCCAAACAAAATAAAGAAAATCATATTTTGGCTGTAGAAAGTGATTCAGGCGGATTTACTCCAAGAGGATTTTCAATACAAGCTGATGATGCTAATTTTAAAAAAATACAAGGATTTAAAGACTTTTTTGAGCCTTATCTTGTACACAGTTTCACTATTGGTCATGCAGGTTCAGATATTGATCATTTAACGTCTAAAACAATCGTTAAAGCAGGTTTAAAACCAGATTCACAACGTTATTTTGATTATCATCATGCAGCAAATGATAAATTTGATGCCATTAACAAAAGAGAGTTAGAACTTGGAGCGGCAACGATGACATCATTAATTTATTTAATTGATCAAACCGGAATTATTCTTCCGACAGCAAATTAAGATTCAAAAAAATAGAATGAAAAAAAGCGATGAGTAATCATCGCTTTTTTTATTTGAAAAATAGCTGTGTAAATCAGTTCTATCTGCACAATCGGTAGACTAAAATATTAGTAAGTATCAATTACAGTTTTCAATAAATCAGAAGCAACAAGATCAGAAGGCGCAACGACTTTCTCGTCAAGCGGAATATCATTTCCATATCGCTCTTTCAATATTTTCTGCACTCTTTCATCAGTTAAATTAAAATCCTCCAATTGTTTTAATTTTGATAATTCTATTCCGGCGCCGTTTTTATAGATTTTCCAGACTAATTCTGAACAATAGATTCGATTGTCGGTCCATTCAAAATAGGCATCGTATTCCTTGCCCAGAAGTTTTTTACCATACGTTTTCATTTTATCAAGTGTTTCGGTATTCAAAACAGTTTCGGCATTTTTGAGTCTCTTTACCACATATTTATGATCTTTTCCGTGAGCAATCCATTCTTCAAGAGGTGTTATTTTTACAGGCTGTACCGCTTCTAAAACAAATTTTCCGCCATTAACAAAGAAAATAATTCCGCAGTGCGAAAACTTAGAATTGGTAGCAATTCTTACTGCTTCACACTGTTTAGATTCTGATGTTTGAAAAATGATATCTCCATCCTGAATTTTATTAGCTAGATTATTTTCTGTTTTTGTTCCTGAAAAAGGATTGTTTGGAAAAACCTTCATCGCTACAAACAAAGCACATCCAAAACTGAGCAAAAAGGTAATTATGGGAAATAGATATTTTGATTTTTTCATCTTATGGTATTAACTTGTTTTAATAAAAGTATCAATTAAAGTTTTTTACAAAATAGTAAAACTTAAATTTATATAGCTAAAGCTTAAAAAAACTTTGCAACTTTGCGTCTTTGCTGGATTCTTTTCTCATGCAAAGCTTAGCAAATAAAAAGCAAAAAAAAATAGTTACCAAAATGATAACTATTTTTTAAATATGTTTTATGAAATATTAGATTCTAAAAATTCCACCAACAGCAATAATTCTTTGAAAAAAGAAAAAGTCTTGCGAAGCTTTGTCTTCATTACTTACTGTCGTTCTAATGTCCTGCATATTGATGTAACCACCTTTTAACTCCCCTTGCAAGTAAAAATACTTGAAGAAAGTAAAGTTGATTCCGGCTTTTGCAGAAAGTCCGTAACCAGAAATGTGAAAATCGTCATGACGTTCCATTCCTAATAAGGTTGTATTAGTTTTTGGGTATAAAACTCCGGCACCTAATCCTTCTGTTAAGTTAATCTGAACTTTATCTGTATTTGGCAAACCAAACCATTTCGAAATATCGTCATGTCTGGAAACCTCTGTATTAATATAGTTCAAACCATCTGTATGTTCGTACATTAAAAAAGCAGGAGGAGTTCCCTGAGCAACACCTTTATCATAGCCACCTTCGATAGCACCATATAGAGACATATCTACAGGTGTATTATTGTAAACTCCGTTGTAATAGGATCCAGCTTGATCTGCTGGTAAATTTATAGTACCAGTAACATTAGCTATTTGATTCTGAGTCATTACATATTTCATGTGATCCCAACCAATCGACACGCTGTAATGGTCGTTAAAGAAATATCCCATTCTAAAATTAGTTTGGGGAATAGTCATGTTAGCTGGATTTACATAATCAATATGATATCCTTTTGGCTTGTCGTGAGCTTTCATATCAGCAACCGTAAAGTTGTAATCTTTTCCTCTGAAGTTTACATCAGATTCAGTATAACTGTCTCTGTTACCACCCCATGAAACGAAGAATTTCCCTTTATTATGTGCTGTGTATCTTTCTACTGCGATTTCTTGCTGAGCAAAAGTGTTTAATGAAAAACACACCAGGAAGAAAAATAAAATATTTGTTTTCAATGAACGTGTATTAAAAATTAGAATGAATTAACTGTTTTTCTAATGGCAACCAATTTGGTCATTAAACCTTCAAAATAGTCTAAATGAAGCATATTAGCGCCATCACTTTTTGCGTTAGCAGGGTCAAAATGAGTTTCGATAAAAATACCATCAACACCCACGGCAATACCCGCTTTGGCAACAGTTTCAATCATGTCAGGTCTTCCGCCCGTAACACCGGCAGTTTGGTTAGGTTGTTGTAATGAATGGGTAACATCCAAAACTGTACTTGCATATTGTTGCATAGTAGGAATTCCTCTAAAATCAACAATCATGTCCTGGTAACCAAACATAGTACCACGATCTGTAACGATAACATTTTCATTATTACAGTCTAATACTTTTTGAACGGCATGTTTCATGCTCTCCGGACTCATAAATTGTCCTTTTTTCAGGTTCACCACTTTTCCTGTGTTAGCCGCAGCAACAACAAGATCAGTCTGGCGTACTAAGAAGGCCGGAATTTGCAATACATCAACAAATTGCGCCGCCATTTCAGCATCTTCATTGGTATGAATATCTGTTACAGTCGGAACGTGAAAAGTCTCCGAAACTTTTCTTAAAATTTTTAATGCTTTTTCGTCACCAATTCCAGAAAAACTATCGATTCTTGAACGGTTGGCTTTTTTAAAAGATCCTTTAAATACATAAGGGATCTGAAGTTTGTCGGTAATACCAACTAATTTTTCAGCAATTCTCATAGCCATTTCTTCTCCTTCAATAGCGCAAGGTCCCGCCAACAAAAAGAAATTACCACTATCTGTATGCTTAATTTGTGGAATATGTTGTATGTTCATAATATGATTTTTTGACAGTGCAAAGGTAGTTATGATTTATGAATAGCGGATGAGGATTTAAGATTATTTTAAGAAGCTGATCCTGCTATGCACTCCAATCTTTTTCTCCAAATCCTTTTTTTATTGGTCTTTGCAGGAGCTTCCGTTGGTCGCTCTGCAAAAACCATAAATAATAGGCTTTCTCAAAAAAGGATTTCCATTGCTATCAGGGCTAATGGTTTAGTGGAATTTTGAGTTTTTAAGAAGTTTTGAATTAGTAAGTATTAAGATTTTTCCAGTCTCAAATTAAATTCAGTTTCCAGGATAGTATTCAATTGACTATCCTCAAAAGAAAAAATTTCAGAGACCCCATTTGTCATTACTTTTAAGGAATTTTTAGATACTATTTTTTTTCCCAACGGATTTTGTAAAACCACAATTAATTTTTGGGTAAAAACCGAATCCGGATGCGAGTAATTGTAATAATTGGCAGGCTTAAAATCGATCCATCTTTGTGGTGCCAAATCAAACGAATATAAATTAGTCCATTCTTGTCCTATTAGTATTTGCAGTAGATAATCATTATCTTCTGTTTTAACCAACGTAAAAGTGTCAGAATCATGCTGAATCTCAGTTGCAACTTCACTCAGTTTTAAAGGCTTTCTAATACTATTTCCTCCAAAACCTAAATCAATCAGAAAATCTTCATTTTCGATAGTGGCAATAATTCCTAAATGTGTTTTAGCATTTTGCCCCGGATTTACCAAAGGACGTGCCGCAACATAATAATGGGGAATCCCAATTTCCTGCAAAGCCAAAGAAAACAAACCATTGATCTGATAGCAATAACCACCTCGTTTTAGATTCACAATTTGATTTACAATATCATCTCCATTAAGCGATATTACTTTTCCGGCCTGAACATCAATATTTTCAAAAGGAACGCTGAACAATTGAGAGCGCATTAATTTTGTAATGCCTTCAATATTCAATTCAATTTCACCTGAAAATTTAATTCTGTCTAAGTATTGCTGTAAATTGAAATTTTCTGCTTCAATTTTATATTGATTTTTTGATGGTGTCATTATTTCTCGTTTAAAATTTCTTGAATTGTATTAAATACTTCAAGTATGGTTTCTTTGTTCTGATTGTCCTGATGATATAAGAGAGAAGAGTAAATTATAAAATTCTGGTCATTAGAAAAACAAGTTATAATGTTGTCTTTTTTACAATAGTGGTCATAAGACCACTATTTTTGTACCATCTGTTGAAAGTATTAAATCGTTTAATTCCTTTTTTATCCTTATCATCACAAACGTAAATCATTGCGTTCTGTGAATTTATAAAAAATGCACTAATTATAGCTTGTATAGTTGACGAAACTTTAGCATCAAATCGTTCAGTTTCATCATTAACTTTTTCAATTACAATTTGAAAAACATTGTTGATTTCAAATCCTTATACAGTACTAAACGTTTCATCTTGTATAAATGCAATACGATACTCTATTGCATTTTTTGTAGAAAAATAGAAGAATTGAGAATCTTCATTAAAATAATAATTATAGGGGATTGGCAAGTTTAATTCCTTTTTCTTTTAATGATTCTATGGAAGCTTTACCTTTCAAAAAAGAACGCACGGCATTTTTATCAGCAACCATTTTAGCTACAGATTCAATTACCGTTTGTTTATTTGTTGTAATCTTTTTCATACTGCAAATTTAAAAAGAATGTTTTAATTAAAGCAAAAAATCAATTATTTTTTTAGAAATCTCACATAAAATATCCAAAAGAGAATTTGTCCAACAAAAAATAAAACATTCATAAAAATATGAATAAAGACCACAATTTGAATTTGATGGATAACGTATTCTGGATTGAAGGTAAGCAGGTCATAAAGATTTATTTTACCAAATAATACTCCAGGAAAAGTTAACGAAAAATGGATTAAGAATTTCTTATAACTAATCTCTTTACTTAATTTTGAAAGCTTCCAATAATGAAATGTTACAATGCTTAAAATTATAAACTTGATCAAATTTGAAATTATTTGACCTGGAATAATAGTAGTATGCCATCCCGGAATTATCGAATAGAAAAAATCAGAATTTATAGTTAGAATAGCAATGTAATAAGGAAATACTGCCAGTGATAAAAGGGTGAAAATTATAAAAGCTGATTTTGTTTTCATTATAATTTATGTAGGCTTAGCTTATTAGCTTTCGCTGTTTTATAAAATATTGTACGGCGATAGTCACTAGTAACACAATAGTCAAAAATAGTAGAAGAAATATAAGACCCGCTATAGCAGTCAGACATCTGGCTTTGTCTGGATGCTCATCAAAATATTTTGAAAAATTATAATAAGCAACGCCAAAAATAGCACTTGAAAAAAGTATTTGCAAAATGAAACTTGTCAAAGACACTTTTCCAAACGTCATCGGCGTAGTTTTTCGAATGGCTTTTGTTCCATATACAAATTGAAACAATAAAGGTAGTATCATTAAGATTAGAGATAGTAGTCCTAACATAAATTAGTTTTTTATAATGGTTTCTATCAGCTTTTTCTTTTTTAGTTTCATGATTTTTTCGAAACTTAATGTTTTAATTTTTAATTCCTTTTCACTTCTAAAAACTTCATATTTATTCTCTTTTTGATTTACATAAATTAATTCATATAAATCTAAAGTGTCATTTTCCTTTGTAATAACATCAGCTCTTTTCCAACCTTTTGTAATTATACCAAACTTTTGAGTTTGTTTATTTACAATAATATCGCCACTTTTTGAATCAAAATAAACTTCTTGTAAATCGCCATAATGATCGTCAATTTCCATAGCATATAAGCCGTAAGCAACAAGCCCGCAAATAATAAGTAATAATATCGAAGTAATTAGAAGAATTTTTTTCAGCATCGTTTTATGATTTTGGAGCTAAATCATCTATGTCGTCTTTGGTAATTTTAATTTTCGACAATGATACTTTATCACAGAAAACCCTTGTTAGTTTACCATTTTTTATATTTAGGGTTTTTATAGGATTATAATGAATGTACAAGATTTGGGGCTGTGTAGCTTCAGAATCTTTAACACCAATCCAATTGCTCAGGTCAAGTTCAGTTAATTTGTTTTTTTCTAAAAAAATGCTCGCTAACTTGTTGTTATTTTCTGTTTTGAATGACGTTAAATTGTTTTGAGTTAATTCTAAATAAACAAGATCATTCAGTTTTGAGATGTCTATTTTGTCAATCTGATTTTCTGATAATCGCAGTTTTTTCAGATTAGGAACATGTTGCAAACCAATAGAACTTAACTGATTCGTATTTAAACTTACCGTTTCAAGCACAGTTGAATTTGGTAAAATTATGTTTGAAATGCGATTTCCGTCTAAATATAAATATTTCAAATTGAGCAAAGAATCTACAGAAATTTCATAAAGCATACTATTGTAAATCTGAATATCTTCGGCTTTTTGTAATGAATTTAGATTTAGAGAACCTAAATTTCCTTTGTTAATAAAGATATTTTGAATGTTGACGGACTTATCTATTTTTAAAACTTCTATAGGACTGTCTATTATTTTAATTTGAGAAAGAGTAGCTAAATCATGCGCCATTAGATTTTTTAAATTAAAATTTGATGCCAGATAAAGACTCTTTAAATTCTTGAAACTTGATAAATCCAGTGTTTCAAGTTTACTGCTCGTCAAAGACAAACTTTCAATATTTGAGAATTTTAATAATTCGGTTGAACTAATTTCTCCATTTATTTTTAAGTCTACAACATTTTTTTTCTCATCATCATCTAATGCGCCATTTTTATTACGGTCATATTTTTCCAGTATATTGGAGAGATTTTTTAACTCGAAGTTTTTTTGATTTGATATTAAGCGATCATTATCTTCTGTTTGTGAGAAAACGCTAAAAGTAATAGTTAGTAATAGTATACAGCTGTAAAATTTCATGTATTTCTTTTGGTTATATTTTTAGAATGGCTTGTTTTTTTACTCCTTCTTCAAACTCAATCCCATCGGAACCATCAAGATTCCTTTTTCATAAACATTCAAATAAAGTTTGATTGGTTTTTTCTGACCTTGCCAGGTTAATTCGTAAACATTTAAAAATCCAGCACCCATATCACTTCTTTTGGTTGGAAAAGGGCAACAGGTTTCTAATCTTTTATAAGTTATTTTTTCACCATTTGGTCCGGCAAGAGCATTTAGAAAACGAGTTTCATTTAAGGTTTCGTTTCTGGTATTTTGGTAAAAAATATTCACAGGATAATCGGGATCATAGCCGTATTTTTTGTCTTTGCTAAAAAGAGTTATAGCAAAAGTATTATCTTTCTTCAAAACCAAATCGGGAGCATTGTCATCAACATTTTTCAATGTCGATTTTGAGCTCACGCAGGAAGTTGCCGTAATTAGTAAAATGATAAAAAAAGCTATTTTTTTCATGGTTTAAGAGTATTGGTCTTACAAATGTAAAGAGTAAAATAGTTTTGCTACAGATTAAAGGATTAAAAGATTAAAAAAATCGGGAAAGACCTGTCCTGCCCTTGTGCCATTATAAGCTATTCTGCCTTTTTGGGATTCAGTTTTAATATTCCAACTACAATCAGATATTGTGCCACAAGATAAGTCAACATAATAAAAAAGGAACTTCTTTCAATTGGTGTATAAAATTTGTTTATTGCCAAAATGCTATCTGAAATTACGAAGACAATTGCACCCACAAAAATGTACTTGTTTCCTGGATTTTCCCAAACTAAAAATCCGTTAAAAGAGAATAAAAGCATAATGGAGATCACACTTGCATAAACGATAACAGGTATTTTTAAATCGCCCAAAGAAGGTAATAAAACTAAAAGCATTCCAATGAGATAAAACGCTACAAGAAGGCTTCCAATTCCGAAAGCAACTTTATTTTTATGAACTCTGGCCTTTATTTGTTTGTTAAACAACACACAATAAATAATATGCGCGGTTAGAAAAGAAACAAGTCCAATTATGAAATAGATCTCAGCAATATCAGCAAAAAGTAAAATTACATCTCCAATCCATGAAAATAACAAAGCAGCTAAAAGCGTTTTTTTAGTGGGGAAATCTCGATAAAAATAAGTTCCGAAAGCTAATAAGGGAATTAAAACAGGTTTTAAAAACAAATCTAAATTTTCATATCCTGCTAGCAAAATAAGCAGGTAAAGTGCGCTGAAGGCAATGTAGGTTTTAAAAATGGTGGCGTTTCTCATAATTTGGGGTTATGAATTTATTAATTGATTTTGAGTGGTTTTAAAGTCTTTAGTAATAAAATAAGCGCTAGCGAGAAATGACAGGCTTAAATAACTTAAAATAATATAATTTGAGAAAGAGAAAACCTGGTTTAAGCCAAACCAATCTCCGTAATACGTTATAATAGCAATCGCAGTGATAAAACGTAATCCTTCCCAAAAAAGGGCATATTTACTTTTATCCATCAATTCAGAATAACTATAAATCGTTATTAAAATAAAAAAGCCGTAGATAAAGATATTGGGCAAACCAATTTTGGCAATATTATCAAATAAATAAGTTACAAATAATAATGTTATTAATACTTGGGCTACTGACCAATAAATAAGCTTTTGAGAATTTTGGGTGCCGTATTTTTCAAAATTGTAGACATTCTCGATTTTGTGTACAGGATATTTTTCTTCAAAATTTTCCGGACGCCAACCAGTTGGTTTAAACCAGATGGTGAGTTTGTCTTTCCAGTTTTCTGCGCGCCAGGCATCTTTGATTAACAAGGTTAGATGCTGAAAATTTATCTTAATCGGATTCCATGTATTAGCAGGTCTCGTGATTCCGAAAACGGGCGGTACATCATCTAATTCAGCTTGAAAAGTGCCAAAAAGTTTATCCCAAAAAATAAAGATTTGCGAATGGTTTTTGTCCAAATATTCTGGATTTATGGCGTGATGTACACGATGATGCGAAGGCGTTACGAGAATATTTTCAAGAATCCCCATTTTTTTAATGTGCTTGGTATGGTACCAAAATTGTAAAAACAAATGGAGAGGAAGTGTAATGGCAATTACCGAAGCCGGAACACCTAATAATGCTGCGGGAATTAATAAAAAAGTAAACAAATTAGCTAAACTGGCAATAGGCTGGCGCAAAGCGCAGGCCAGGTTAAATTCTTCACTACTGTGATGAATGGCATGTTTGTTCCACAAGAAATTAATTTGATGTGCCAGTCGATGGCTCCAATAACCATAAAAATCGATAACGAAAAAAGCAATGCAATAGGAGAGGACATTGGCTTCAAGATGATAAATCGCAATGTTAGAAACCAACCATTCGTACGAAATAAAAGTAAGACTCAGGCCTAAAACATCTTTTACCGAGTTGGTAATTCCTGAACTTATACTCGATACACTGTCTATTAAAGGAGCGGTATCTTCTTTTTTATAGATGCCGTATATTTTTTCAATTATGATAAGAACCAAAAAAATAGGCGTGGCAATAATTAATATTTTTCCGTATTCTTCCATAAAAAAAACATTCTATTTTATTCCAATAAAATAGAATGTTTTTTAAATTATTTGCAATTAAACAATCTCGGCGCTAAGTCCAGCTTCCAAAAGTTGTGTGCATTGGGGTTTTAACTTGTCCATTGGTCCGGTTTTTACGGTACATTTTCCGTTGTAATGTACAATTAGGGAACATTGTTCTGCCTGTTCAGCCGTATGACTGCAAACACGCATTAAAGTGTCAATTACGTGATCAAAAGTGTTTACATCGTCGTTATAAACAATGATTTCGTTATTGAAACCAACTGCTTCTTTTACCTGAACTCTTTCTCTTACTTTTTCTTTAGTACTCATGTTTTTAGGTTTTTGTACTGTTGTAATTACTAAAACTAATTTACGTATTTTAATGAAACCCAGTTGTTTCTTTCAAATTTTTTAACATATGTCAGTCCTTTTTCAGTGCAGGAAGCATCTATAAAAGGAACATCTTGTTCATAAAAACCACTAAAAAGAATAGTTCCTTTTGGGTTTAAAGAATCAACATAACTTTGCATATCATTCAACAAAATATTTCGGTTGATGTTAGCAATAATTAAATCGTATTTTTTACCGGCTAATAAAGCCGCATCACCTTCATAAACGCTAATATGTTTACAGTTGTTGCGTTCTGCATTTTCAATAGAATTCAAATAACACCAATTGTCAATATCAATAGCATCGATTGGTAAAGCACCTTTCATTTCGGCTAAAATGGCCAAAATAGCAGTACCACAACCCATGTCTAAAGTTTTTAAGCCTGTGACATCCATTTCCAGTAAATGCTGAATCATCATATGTGTTGTTTCATGATGACCTGTTCCGAAACTCATTTTTGGTTCAATTACAATATCAAATTCGGCATCTGTTTTTGGATGAAAAGGAGCACGAACATGACATTTTCCGTCTACATCAATCGCTTCAAAGTTCTTTTCCCATTCTTCGTTCCAGTTTACCTGATCGATTTCTTCAACAGTATATTCAATTTTAAATTCTTCTGATTGTAAAATATAAATGTCATCCAGAATGTTTTCATCCCATAAATCTTTCTTCACATAAGCAGAAATACCGTTCTCTGTTTCTGTAAAAGTCTCAAACGCTTTTTCGCCTAATTCAGCAATTAAAATTTCTGATCCCGGTTCTTTCGGCTCAATCGTAAAATGATATCCTAAATATATATTCGACATAAATAATTTTTTTGCAAAGGTAACAATAGAAAGCAGAAGTTGCTTATAAAACTGGGAGAAGGTTATTGTTTTAAATATAATTTTATAAACATAAAAAAAACGATACCGTTAAGTATCGTTCTATATTTAATTTATGCCACAGATTAAAAGATTAAAATGATTTTTGAAAATCTGTGCAAATCTATGCAATCTGTGGCAAAATAATTTTTAGATTGCTGTAACAATTGCAAGGAAATCATCTGCTTTTAAAGCAGCTCCTCCAATTAAACCACCGTCTACGTCTGGTTTAGAGAAAATTTCTTTTGCGTTGTCTGGTTTTACAGAACCACCGTATAAAATAGAAACTTCGTCAGCGATATCAGCACCAAATGCTTTACGTACAACTTCTCTAATAAATTCGTGCATTTCCTGCGCTTGCTCTGGCGAAGCAGTTTCTCCAGTTCCAATTGCCCAAACTGGCTCATAAGCTAAAACAACATTTGTCCAGGATTCTTTTGCAATGTGGAATAATCCGTCACGCAATTGATTTTCTACAATATTAAAGTGATTTCCTGATTGGCGATCTTTTAATTCTTCTCCAAAACAAAAAATTACAGTCATTTCATGTTTCAAGGCAGTATCGACTTTGCTAGCGATTAAAGCATCTGTTTCATGAAAAATAGCACGACGCTCAGA
The DNA here is from genome assembly GCF_002217275.1 of Flavobacterium frigidimaris. NCBI lineage: Bacteria > Pseudomonadati > Bacteroidota > Flavobacteriia > Flavobacteriales > Flavobacteriaceae > Flavobacterium > Flavobacterium frigidimaris. The sequence goes on along the minus strand of NZ_MUGV01000045.1, from coordinate 22,057 downwards.
GTGACCAAGAATTACGGTATTTACTCCAATGCTTGTTAACATGTCTGCAGAAATTTCTCCTGTAAATGCACCACCTTCAGCCTGGTGAACGTTTTGAGCAGCAACACCAATCGTTGTGTTTTTTACTTTTGCAACTCCAGCCTGCAAGTTTACAAATGTTGGAGCAACAATTACCTGTGCAGTAGTTTGTGCTGGTATTTTTGTAATTAATTCACTTAATAATTCCTCAGTTTGTGCGGCGTTTTTATGCATTTTCCAGTTTCCTGCAACAATCTTTTTTCTCATTTTGGTAGTTTTTATTATTCTTTTATTTTTTGTTTTTTGTGGTAATTTGTGAAGCCGTTTAAGCTTGTTTTAAACTTTTCAGGGTTTCATTGATTTTATCAAAATCAGTTTCAATAGCACGGTATAAAACGATTTTTCCTGTTTTGTCAATGATTATGTATCTCGGAATCCAGTCTAAATCAATTGCTTTTCCAAAAACACCTTTCATTCCGTCGTTCATCATAAAATGATCGCCTTTTAATTCGTGTTTTTCAATTCCGATTTTCCATTTTTCAGCCGTTTTATCAGCAGAAAGGAATAAATAAGAAACGTCAGGATTGCTGGCTTGTAATTCTTTTACTTTTGGCATTGCTTTTACACAATCGCCACACCACGAAGCCCAAACTTCAATAACCAAAGTTTTTCCTTTGTATTTTTTTAAAATGTTTTTGAAAGAAGTCTGACCTCCATCAACTGTTAATAATTTTTCAGATAAAGCTTCTTTAGAAAAACTTGTTTTCTGTGCTTGAGAACATGAAAAAGTAATCAATGCAATAACAACTAAGGCTATTTGTTTCATATTATAATATTAGTTTAAAAATAGTATGAATTGTCTTTTCTGAACTGAATCTGCAAATTCAAATCAGAGCAATTTCATAAATTAAGGTTCCCAACAAAGTTAAACAAACAAATTGAATGCCAAATGGAGATTAACAAAATTTGAAGAGTCGTTTATTTTGTAACAAAAGTGGAAATTTGGGTTAGAAAAACGCGATTGAAATCGTAATAGTTCACTTGAAAAAGGGAAAATTGTTTTGATTATTTCTAAATGAATTAAAAATTGGAGTAATATTTTTGTTTTTAGAAGGATTTTAAGAGCTAAAAAACGTCAGAATTCAAGAAAAAAGTCTTCAATAAAAATAAAATTATTGAAGACTTGTAAAAAGTTTTATTACTAAAATATTACTTTAAATCGTAATTACCATTTGCCCATTTTTTGCAAGGAGCAATCCATAAATCTGAAGCTTTGTACAAAAAGCCATGTTTAAGGTTAGTATGCAATTCGATTTGTTTAAAATGATTTATTTTTAATTTTGATGTTTCTTTTCGTTTTGTAGCATCAACACCTAAAACATCAGATTCTTCGTAAATGGTTAAGATGTTTCCGCAGAAGTTAATATCCGGAATTTCTTCGATATCGATGTCTCTAAAAGATCCAATAAAGACAAAATTCATATCAGGATTTGCTAAAAATGTAGAAACATATTGTGCGATATAACCACCTTTTGATGTTCCAATTACAGTAATTTTGTTTGGAGAAATGCCTTTGTTAAGTAGTTTTTTAACCTGTTTTGCTATTTTTTGAGCATAATCATATGCGTTTGTGTTTTTCTTTCTGATTTCGCTGTAAACAATAAAATTATCTTTTCTAAACGAAGCTAAGATTTCGTTATATTCTGCTTTTCCATATTCGGGATGAGCAACACTCAGATCATTTTGTTCGATAAATGCGTTGTGAAGAAAAAAGATGTAAGCCTGGTCTTTGTTTGGAGTTTTTGATTGGCAAAAGCCTGTAAAACTTAAAGGTAGAGTCAATAAAAAGGCAAAGAATAACTTTTTAAATTGTTTCATAGATTAGATTATTTTAGTGTCGTTTTAACAAATGTACAAAAGAGATACTTTACTCAAATTCACTATTCTACAATTAGCGGTTGAGGAGCAGAATTATAAAAACTTAAAACTTCCTCTGCCTGTTTTTTAGAAAGGTATTTTAAATTAGAGTTTTCAATGGCTTCTTCAGAATTCATCATGGATCGGGATAAAATCAGTCTAAAAATTTCTTTCTTTTCATTCAGATTCTTTTTGTTTTTACTAAGGTATGCTTCATAAGCTTTAGCCATCTGCATCCAAATTTCAATTTCGTCCTGGGGATGTAAATCTCTTTTAAAATCGGTTATAGTCTGCTCTAAACTGCTTTTGTCAACTTCTGCAAAAGTTGCATGAATATTTTTTATTTTTTCAATTTGTTCCGAAGTTAAATCCGAAACAACTTCATTTTGTTTGATATTGTTGGGATTTATTTTTTCAATTTTTTCTGCTTTATTATTGCAGGATATAAATAGAAAAAGAAGTAGGAGATAAGCATAATTTTTCTTTCCGATAAGATGATTGTAAATAGTGAAAAGAAAAGGAAAGGTTACAAATGCCATCCAAATTAAAAATTGTTTAGGAACAATTTGATGATAATAGTTTAAAGAGAAAATTGTTCCTACAAAGAGAATACAAATTAAGGAATGGAGAGGAGATACCTGCTGATCTGAATAGCGATAAATATGATCATCTTTTAGATCTCTTACCTTATCGAAATATTTTGAATTGAAAAAATTCCACGGGAGTGGTAAAAAACGAAATAGCAGAATGAAGTTTTGAATAATATAAATACTTGAGATGCCTAATAGAAAATATTGCAGGCCAAGATAGAGGATCTCTTGTAAGTTCTCAATATTTTCGACTGGTTCAGACTGATCAATTAGATGAAGATTATCTAAAGCAAAAAGCAGCATAATTATAGAACTCCAGATACTTAAAATAAGTTTGTGTGTATGTGATAAATGAGTATTTGTAAAGGCATGAAAAATGGAATACAATGAAAATAGTAAGCCAATTATCAGAAAAGTCTGGATGAAAATGGTATCGCTGTTAATTAATCTATAATCAACGACCCAATATATTACGGCTATAGATTGAAGTAAAGTTATACCTTCGGTTAGTTTTGGAATTATTCTATACTTATAAAATAATAGTGAAAAGATAAAATATAATACCAGAAAAATAGGAGGCCAGATGGTAATACTGCTATTAAGCATTAAAACAATTCCTTGTCTTCTGTTCAAACTTTCACCGATTAGATTTAAAAAGGCATAAGCAATAAAAAAAGATACTATTGCGATAATCACTACCATTATCCATCTGTTCGTTATTCTTTTACTCTCAAAAATGACACCAGCTAGTAATGCAAAAACATTTATTGGAATTAAATGACTGCCCGATGTTACTTTTATATAGGTATCGTAAACAATGTAAAAAAGCAGTCCTGATACAAATAAATACAATAAGGGATTGGAAAAAAAATGCCTGCTTAATGCTCTTGATATTGTTGAAATCATGATTGTAGCGTTTTTACTTAGGATGTGGTATTTATTTTACTGCCAAAAAAACGCCAATTTTCTAAATGAATAGATAGATTGGCGTTTTTAAAATTTTTAGCTATTGGAACATATTACAATTTCAAATCTCCAATATCATTGTAATGAACCTTCTGAATAACCGTTCCGTTGTGTAAAACAACTATGCTTGGATTTGCTCTTTCTATTGTTTTTAAAGCTGTTGCATCGCAGAAATAAAAATCAACATTAAGACCATATTCTTTTTTAGCTTTTGCAATTTCTTCAGTCCCTGAAGCTGTAATGGCAACTACTTTGTAACCTTTAGCCTGAGCTTCTTTGTTTAAAGCCTCTAATTTTTTCATTCCCGCTGGTTCCGATAAAGCTAAATCGTAAGTAACAAAAAGTAATAATTTAGGCTCTTTTAAAAGTTCCGCTTTATAATCAGAATCGTCTTTTGTCATAGTAAAATCGTGAATTGGCGGAACATAACCTTCTGTAATTACTTTGTCTTTTCTATCTACGAAAGTCGCACCAGCCGGAATATTCATTAAATCTTTTTCACCAAATTCTTTATCAACGCCATTTACTTTGTAAATGAAAATCATTTCAACAACAGATTTTGGAGCGCCTTCCGGAATTTCCATTCCTTTCTCAATATTGGTTCCTACTTTATAAGGACGGAAATCTTTTATCGGATTGTGATTCAAAACCCAAACTGCCATAAAAGCACACAAAACAACGCTTACATAAACAGCAAAATTAGTTTGTGGAGTTGAAAATAATGGTTTTATTAATTTTTGATTGAAGAATAAAATTAAAATGAAGAAAAGCAATACCACATCTTTTGTAAACGATTGCCAAGGTGTTAAATGCAAAGCATCTCCAAAACAGCCACAATCTTTTACCACATCAAAATAAGCAGAGTAGAAGGTAAGGAAGGTGAAGAAAATAATTAAAAGCAATAAAGCCCAAATCGTTTGTTTTGCTTTATAACCCACCAATAACATTACGCCTAAAACTACTTCCAGAATCACTAAAAAGATAGCTAATCCTAAAGCCAATGGCTCTAAAAAGGGCATATTAAAAACCGGCTCGCTAAAATATTCAGCCAGTTTATAAGAGAAACCAACCGGATCATTTAGTTTTATTAATCCTGAAATGATAAATAATACGCCGACAAATATTCGGGAAAATTGAGTAATGATGTTTTTCATGGGAAATTTTAATTTTAAATTCCATTTTTTTTAAATCCAAAATTCCAAAATCTTGTGGGAAAATTGGAATTTAGAATTTATTTTTTGGAATTTTATTTATTTATAGGTTCAAGAATTAGTGCAAAAACGGCATAATTAATCATATCCTGATAATTAGCGTCAATGCCTTCAGAAACTAAAGTTTTACCTTTGTTATCTTCAATTTGCTTTACGCGAAGTATTTTTTGCAGAATCAAATCAGTCAATGAACTCACACGCATATCGCGCCAAGCTTCGCCATAATCGTGATTTTTGGCTTCCATTAATTCTTTGGTCAGTTTAATTTTAGCATCATATAATTCGGTTGCTTTTTCAACATCGAGATCGGGCTGATCAGCAACACCCAATTCTAACTGAATCAAGGCCATAATCGAATAATTGATGATTCCGATGAATTCTCCTTTTTCGTCTTCATCCACTTTACGGATTTCGTTTTCCTGTAAACTTCTGATTCTTTGCGCTTTTATGAATATCTGATCGGTTAGCGAAGGCAGTCTTAAAATTCTCCATGCACTACCATAATCTGTCATTTTATTGATAAATAAAGTACGACAAACCGTAACTACATTATCATATTCAAGGGAAGTATTCTTCATTTATTGCTGTATATTTGCTAAAATTTCTTCAAAAATAAGGAATTTTTCAAGAGTTTCAAGTTTCAGGTTTTCTTTGTTTCAAGTTTTTTCTAAACAAATTGTTAATGCCGCAACTTAAAACTAAAAATACAAAAGTTTCAAGTTTCAAGTTTCAGGTTTCAGGTGGAAGTAGATTGCGTGTGGCGAGTAACTTGAAACATGAAACAAAAAAAACTTGAAACAATATTCGTGAAACTTGAAACAAATAAAACTTGAAACAAAATGTTAATTAACTGCAAAGGCCAACTTATAGATTTGTCAGTTCCCAAAGTAATGGGGATTATGAATGTGACGCCGAATTCCTTTTTTGATGGAGGAAAGTATAAAAATGAAGAGGAGATAATCGTTCAGGTAGATAAAATGCTTTCTGAAGGTGCGACATTTATAGATATTGGTGCTTATTCAAGCAAACCAAGTGCCGAGTTTGTAACCGAAACCGAAGAAATTGAGCGTATTGTTCCCGCAATTGAATTGATTTTAAAACATTTTCCGGAAGCGTTATTATCAATAGATACTTTTAGAGCCGAAGTAGCGAAAGTAAGTATAGAAAGTGGCGCAGCGATTATAAATGATATTGCCGCCGGAGAATTAGATGATAAAATGTTTGATGTAATTGCAGAATACAATGTTCCGTATATTATGATGCACATGCGCGGAAATCCACAAACCATGCAGACTTTGACGCAATACGATGATATTGTAAAAGAAATGCTTATCTACTTTTCTGAAAAAGTAAAAAAGGCGAGAAGCCTCGGAATTAATGATTTGATTCTGGATCCAGGTTTCGGATTTGCAAAAACAACCGATCAGAATTATGAAGTTTTGCAAAAAATGGAACTTTTTAATTTATTAGAATTGCCAGTTTTAGCCGGAGTTTCAAGAAAATCAATGATTTATAAAACGCTTGGTAATTCTGCGCAAGAAGCTTTAAACGGAACGACAGTTCTGAACACCATTGCTTTGACTAAAGGCGCGAAGATTCTGCGTGTGCATGATGTAAAAGAGGCAATGGAATGTGTGATTTTGTTTAGGAAGATGAGCGTTTAGGCTGACTAAAACGTTAGATTTGTCATTCCGAGGAACGAGGAATCTCCACGAGTAGCTCTACAAAGATTGACGAATTTCTATACGGAGTTTCTTGCGGAGATTCCTCGTTCCTAGGAATGACATACATTGTGTTTAAAATTTAAATTTTAGTTTATGAAATACTTAAGTTTACTGTTAGTGGTTTTTCTTTTCTCCTGCGGAGAAAAAAAAGATGTTTTGCTCCCAAAAGCTAATGTTTCAATTGTAAAAGACGTTCAGGATCACTCGCCAATTTACATCTTTTTCAAAACTGAAGGCAAAGATACAATCGCCGAAGTAAACAGAAAAAACAGCATCATCTCCACCAATTGGATTTTCAATATTGACAAACGTTTACCTTTGAGACTTTTGATTCCTGAAATAATGAAATTGCAGGAAAAAAAGCGAGCTGAAAAAGCCCATAAAAACGAAAAAGCCGAAAATTATTATTCGTATGCCGATTCGATTGGGAAAAATTTAGCTTTTTTGCCTTTCACGAAAGTGTATTATAAAATGGGAAAACCAATCCGGAAAGACGAAATTACTATTCAGTTTAAAAAAGGAAGTGAGAATGTTTGGATTGACAATACAGAAATAAAAAAGACGGAAATTTTAAATCACATTCATAGAATGGATTATAATATTCAACCCAAAATAATATTGTTATTTGATAAGAATATGAATTATCAGGAATATATCGAAAATAAAATTTTGGTTCATGAACTGAATACTTCTAATAATGAACTCCCAAATGAATTCATTTTCTAAAACTGAATACTAAAAACTGCGACTGAATACTTTATCATTGATGATGATAAGGTTCATTTCGTAAAATAGTAAATCCACGATACAATTGTTCGATAAAAAATAGACGCACCATTTGATGTGAAAATGTCATCAGCGAAAGCGAAATTTTCCCCTGTGCTTTGCTGTAAACTGTGTCTGAAAAACCATAAGGACCGCCGATTACAAAAACCAGTGTTTTGATTCCCGAATTCATTTTCTTTTGTAATTCTTCAGAAAAACCTACGCTGGAGAAGTTTTTTCCGTTTTCATCTAATAAAATCAACTGATCTGTAGGAGCAAGTTTTGACAATATTAGTTCGCCTTCTTTTTCTTTCTGCTGACTTTCAGATAAATTCTTCACGTTTTTGATATCCGGAATAATCTCCAAATCAAATTTGATATAGAACGACAAACGTTTGGTATAATCGTCGATTAGAGTCTGCAACGATTTATTGTCGGTTTTGCCAATGGCGATAAGTTTGATATTCATCTTTTATTTTTGTTTTTTTGCCACAGATTAAACAATTAAAATGATTTCTAATCTGTGGAAATCTGTGAAATCTGTGGCAAAATAAAATCTTTATTTTTTATTCTCAAAAACGGTTTCAAAATGCTCTACAATCGGAAAAGGCTCGTAATAATGATGCAAAATCTTTTTCCATTCTAAGTATGCTTCAGAAGTTCTAAAACCTATTGTGTGATCTTCCAATGTATTCCAATCAACCAATAAAAGATATTTGCTTTCGACTTCGAGACATTTTTCCAGTCGATGTCCTAAATAGCCATCAATTGATGAAATATACTGACTTGCGTTAGCAAAATCAACTTCGAATTGAGTTGCTAAATCAGGCTTTACAAATAGAAAAACTGCTTCTAGAATCATATAATTTAAATGAATTTATCTGCTTGATCTGCTAAATTTGCGAGAAAAAATTCTCTCGCAGATTTAGCAGATTCGGTAGATTTTTTTAAAATATTAGCGACTAAAAATCTGCGCTAATCTGCTTTAATTTGTGTAAATCTGCGTGAAATCTTTGTTTAGTTTTTAGAAAATTTCTCTTCAAAAGTTTTAAATCTTGAATCCAAATCTTTCAATAATTGCTTTTTTACCGATGCATCCTGAATAAAACTATAATTGATACTGTTGTAAACATATTGCTTTATAGTCGCATACGAAACATCAGGATATCTTTTGGCTAATAAAACATATTGTTCCGTCATATTGGTTCTCAAAATTCCAGCATCGTCAGTACTGATTACGATTGGCACATTAAATTCTTTATAAAGCGTAAACGGATGACGGCCGTCTTTTACTTTCAAAATGAATTCGTTACTTGCTAAATTGATTTCGATTGGAATATTATTTTTAGCCATATATTTCAATAAATCATAGGAGTTTGCTTCGTAAGCGATGTCAACTCCATGACCAATTCTGTTCGCGCCCGCAATGTGAATCGCATCATTAATATGCCACGTTAAATCTTCAGGCTGAACCAAGCCTAAAGTCAGTTCGCCAGCATGAAGCGTGTATTTTACCTCAGGAAATCTAGAGTGACAATATTTAAACATGACCATGTGTAGCCAATAATCTTTCATTGAATTTTCGCCATGCTCTGGAGAAACAATGTTTACACCGGCAACCAATTTACTGTCATTTGCAGAGATAAAAGCAATTGTCAAATTCTTAAATAGATCAACCGGATCCATAAAACGAAGCACAAAATTTTGATAGCGCATCGTAAATTTCTCATCGTCAATTTTTAAGTCTTTTTGCAGTTTTGCTATGAAATTAGTATTGAAATCGGTCGCATATTTTTTGGCATCTTTCTGCTGAATAGTTTTATACAATTCATCTAAAAGTTTCAGTACCGCTTTTTCATCTTTTTGAGCAGAAGCCTGACGCAATTTCGAATTAAAATCGATTAAATCAGAAACATTCATATCGCACGGAATGATGTTTAATTGCGTTTCGATATAACTTACATTTTCTGCAATAGCACGTTTTTTTAATTCGAGCATTCCTTCTGCAAAATGGCCTTGAATAGTAGGTTCGAATTTTTGAAAAGAGTCGAAAAACAAATCATCAGAAGGTACAGAGCCATTATAATCTTTCGCCGACCAGGTTTGCATTATTTGTTGTTGATAGAAAGATAATTTTCCTTCGTCTTTAAGAGAAGAGAAAGTTTGCCAATTTCCTGTTGAAGGTTTTGTTTTAGCAACTGCCATCGTTTCTAAATTCAGATAAAAATCTTCTGCAATAGCTCTTTCCAAAAGCGGTTCTGCATAAACTGATCCCGAAAAATGATGATGTAAATCGCCTCCTTTAGGCATTTGTTGAAAAAAAGCTGTTGAGAGAGCTTCGTTGTTTCTGATTTTATCTAAATAGTCGCCAGCTGTTTGAGAAAAGCCGATTTGCGCTATAAAAAAACAGAAAAGTGTAATTATCCTCGTCATACTCTAAGTTTAAATTACATGCAAATGTAAGGCTTTTCGAGGAGATTTTAAAATTGATTTTTCTTGGTGTTGATTTAACCGCAAAGAACGCAAGGTTTAGTTATATGCTAAAACTGAATATAAACACAAAGTTCGCAAAGCTTTACCTAAAACTTTGCGAACTTTGCGTAATTCTTTGCTTGCTTTGCGGTTAAAAAAATCTTAGAACCTTAGCAACTTAGAATCTTAGCATCTTTAAGAAAAAAGTACATCACGAATTTCCTCCGTTTTATCAAAAACACTTTTTGCAAAAGGACAAAGCGGAATAATTTTCAGGTTATTATTTCGGGCATATTCTACGGCTTTCATTACCAGTTTTTTGCCAACGCCTTTTCCGTTGAATCCTTCATTTACTTCGGTATGATCGATGATGAATTTTGAATCTCCTGCCCAGGTATACGTCATTTTTCCGGCTTCTTTTCCGTCTTCTATGGCTTCAAAATAACCTTTTCTAATATCGTTGATTTGATTTATTTCCATGATAAATTATATTAATGTGGTTTTAATTTCGATTGAGTGTGTCAGTGTTTTATGAATTGGACAGCTGTTGGCAATGGTTTCTAATCTTTGTCTTTGTGTGTCGTCAACTTCGCCAATTACTTCTATTTTTCTTGTGAAAACGGATACGCTTCGCTCAGAATCTCTCTCAAAATCAATTTTGACATTGATTTCTGATACGTCCCATTGTTTACGATTGATATACATTCGCAAAGTAATTACAGTGCAGGAAGCTAATGAAGCTGCCAACAGCTCTGTCGGATTTAAACCTAAATTTTTTCCGCCCAGTTCTTGTGGTTCATCTGAGATTAAAACATTATCACTCGCTGATTTTACTTCTGTTCGATACAGACGTGTATCTATTTTTGCTGAGATCGTATCCATATTTATTTGATTCTAGGTTCTGGTAAAGGCACAAATTCTGTTTCGCCCGGAACTTTCGGGAAAGTTTGTTCTTTCCAGTCTTTTTTTGCTTTTTCGAGTATTTCTTTGTCCGAAGAAACAAAATTCCAAAAGATAAAATGTTCTTCAGGAAACGGCTGCCCTCCAAAAATATAAACGGTACTGTTTTCGCTAATTTCAAACTCACATAAAGTGCTGTCATTGGTAATCAGAATCTGTTTTGGATCGTAAACATGTTCGCCACTTTTAATGCTTCCTTCCAAAATATACAATCCGCTTTCGCCGAATAAATCTTTTCCGATATTGATTTTTTTAGCTTCTTTGCTTTTAATTTCAATAAAATAAAGCGGACTATAAACCGGAACTGGCGATTTTTTACCAAAAGCTTCTCCGGCAATTAGTTTATACGAAACACCATCTTCTTCCCATTTCGGGATATCATCTGCTTCAACATGTGCAAAATTCGGATCCATTTGCTCCAATTCTTTTGGAAGCGCTACCCAAATTTGCAAACCATGCAGCATTTTATCAGAATGTCTTAAATACTCTGGCGTTCTTTCTGAATGTACAATTCCTTTTCCGGCTGTCATCCAGTTTACTGCGCCTGGTTTTATTTCTAATTCGGTTCCCAAACTATCGCGGTGCATGATGCTTCCTTCAAATAAAAAAGTCAATGTTGAAAGTCCGATATGTGGATGCGGTGGAACATCCATATTTTCATGATCACTTAAATGAGCCGGTCCCATATGGTCGATAAAAACAAATGGTCCGACAGCTCTTTTTTCACGGAAAGGCAATAATCTCCCTACCATAAAATTGCCAATATTGGCAGCACGTTCTTCGATAATTAAACTAATATTTGACATGGTTATATTTGATTTGAAAACAAAATTACACTGATAACGGAGATCTGTAACTTAATTTAGATTAAGATTTCTTTTGTACTTATAAAAGTAGGGAAAATGGTTGAGTTTGTTTTTATGGTGTTGATTAAATTTTAATTTATCCACGAAAAGTCTCGCGCACACGAAATGTTAATAGAAAATTTAGATACCAATTGTATCAACCGCAGTGGGGCGAAATAAGGGTGACAAGATATCGCTCCGCTGGAGCTTTTTGTTGGTACGTTTTCTCTTTGCTATAAACATGATACTCCTATGGAGTATTAATATTAAATTGAAATTATTCAACTAATTCAAATTCTAATTTTTTGTATTTATAAAAGTTGAAAAAAAATTTAGGTTTGTTTTTATGATGTTGATTAATCCACAAAAAGCCCCGGAGGCACGATATAATTATAGAAAATGTTGATATCAAAATTACATAAGCCCAGCGAGGCGAAATAATTGTGTCAAGATATCGCTCCGCTGGAGCTTTTTGTTTGCACGTTTTCTCTTGGTTATAAACATGATACTCCTATGGAATATTACTAGCGCATTGAAATTATTTAACTAATTCAAATTCCAAAGCCTCACTTTCTGTCCCGTTAATAATAATCGACAATTGATGCATTCCTGTATGAAAAACACGAGTCGTAATTAGTTTAAAAGATTGATTTCTTTCGACTTTCGTCACTTGATGTGGCTGGTAGATTTTCTCACTGATTTTAAAGACTTTTTTAGCCAAATGACCTTTTGATTTTTTGTAATGAACGGCATATTCTAAACGGATGGTTTTGGCCTCATTATTTTTGTTATTTAACTGAAATTGAAACTGCAGATAATCTCCAATTTTCACTTTTGGCGTTTTAATTTCGAAATTAGAAAGTTCAACATTAGTACTTTCTAAACCGTAATGACTCAGGATTTGAGGATGTCCTTGTTTTAACAAGGTACGACAGCCGTGTTTGATGATTGCATCTGTTTCTTTGCTGATGCCTTTCCATTTTTGAGCAATTTCAAGCACAATTTCCGGATTATCTTTTACAATATCATTTAAATTATTAGCTACGCTTCGACGAACATATTCGGAAGAATCATTTTTAAGGTTTTCCAAAATTGGCAAAATTGAAGTTGGATCTTTCTTTAAAAACGGAATCGCCATTGCCCACGGTAATCTCGGGCGGGAACCTTCGCTGGCTAGTCTGCGGACATGATGATTTTCATGCAAAGACCATTTTGTCATTTCATTGATCATCTTTTCTTTGTACTTTAAAATGAAAGGACGAACAGCAAATTCGCAACTAATAAATTGCGTTATTGAAACAAAGGCTTTTGCCGAAGTTTTAAAATCATCCAAACCATATTTTTCGATATAATCTGCAAAGAAAATGAACGTAAGATTTCCCTCTGTAAAACTATTTTTCTTTAAATTTTTGATGATTTTATCAATTAAAACAACGGCTTCCGGAAAATTTTCAGGCATAAATTGGTGCAGAACAACTGTCGTATGTTTCATGCGGTCTTTCCATTCCTTTTGGGCAAAATCGCCTTCGTAAATGGCGCTAATAAATTTTTGTTTGTCGAAAGCAGGATGTACTTCGGCAACAGCCTGACCAAATTTTTCGTAGAAAGAAACCGAATAAATATCTTTAATTAATCCCATGATTTTATTTGAATGAACCTCAAAGATATTTAATGTTTTCGTTTAAAGGTGTACATTTTTAATGGAAATTTAAACACATAGAAAACATAGAATAAAATTGAAAAAAAGGGGAGCTTTGAAAAAATCTAGATTTTAACACATAGCTCACTAATGTTTTTTTATGAAAGTGAAACGCCTTTCAACTCAATCAAATTCTATGTGTCTATGTGTTAAGGAATTTTAATACTTTTCTTCCAAATATTTTTAGATATTTTGATGTTTCGACATTTTTAGGGGAACTGAAACTTTCAAATCCCCAAAATAAGTCCTATTTTAGCATCTTATAAAATTTAAGAAAAATGATTAGCGAAGCACAATTTCAAACCGAATTACAATTATTGATCAGCAATGCAATTCGAGAAGATGTAGGCCCGGGAGATTATAGTTCATTGGCTTGTATTCCTGATACAGCCCACGGACAAGCTAAATTATTGGTAAAAGACCAGGGAATTATTGCAGGTGTTGCATTGGCAAAAATGATTTTTGAATATGTAGATCCAAAATTAAAAATAAAGACTTTTATAGAAGACGGAACACATGTAGAATACGGCGATGTTGTTTTTGAAGTTTCAGGAAGTTCGCAGTCTATTTTAAAGTCGGAAAGAGTGGTTTTGAATACCATGCAACGTATGTCTGCAATTGCTACCAAAACCAGCCAAATGATGCAACTTCTGGAAGGAACAGGTGCTAAAATATTAGATACGCGCAAAACAACTCCAAATTTCAGGGTGGCCGAAAAATGGGCCGTAAAAATTGGAGGAGGTGAAAACCATCGTTATGCTTTGTATGATATGATCATGCTGAAAGACAATCATATTGATTTCGCTGGCGGAATTACACTTGCCATAAAGAAAACAAAAGACTATTTGAAGGCCAATAATCTTGATTTAAAGATCATTGTTGAAGCCAGAAATTTAGATGAAATTCGTGAAATTCTATTAAGCGATGGTGTTCATAGAATTCTGATAGACAACTTCAATTATGAAGATACTAAAAAAGCTGTGGCTTTAATTGGTAAAAAATGCCAAACAGAATCGTCTGGAAATATCAATGAAAAAACCATTCGCGAATACGGACTCTGCGGCGTAAATTATATTTCTTCGGGCGCATTGACGCATTCGATTTATAATATGGATTTGAGCTTGAAAGCATTTTAAGTTATGAGTTTTGAGTTATAAGTTTTGAGTTTGTAATCTAAAATCTGAAGTCTAAAATCTAAAATAAATATATGTCTCAGGAAATTGAAGATCGGATTGAAAAAGTCCCGGTTGTGCGTTCTGTAGCTCGTCTTTTCAAGAGAATAAAATTTCCTTGGCTTGAAGGGTTTTCATTGTACGATTTACTCGAAATGTATACAATCGGAATTTTGGAAGGCGCTTTTTCATATCATGCGAGTGCGGTTTCTTTTAGTTTTTTCATGGCTTTGTTTCCTTTTGCTTTATTTATTTTGAACTTAATTCCGTTTATTCCTATTGAGGGATTTCAGGATGATTTTCTTCAGTTTGTGCAACAAGGAGTTCCGCCAAATACTTATGATGCTATTAGCAAAATCATTAGCGATATTTTAAATAATAGTCATTCTGGATTACTTTCTTCAGGATTTTTGCTTTCGATTTTTTTGATGGCAAATGGTATTAACGGAATCTTAAGTGGTTTTGAATCTTCTAAACATGTATTTGATAAACGCGGATGGTTTAGTCAATATTTAGTGGCGTTAGCGATTTCGCTTGTCATGACTATTATTTTATTTGTTACGGTGGCAACCATTGTTGTTTTTGAGGTATTTATCCAAAAAACAATCATTCAGGATGTGTTGAGTGATCGCATTCCACTCATTATTTTAGGACGATATTTGTTTGTTATTTTGATGATTTTGATAACATCTTCAATATTATTGCGTTATGGTACAAAACAGTACAATAAAGTGCCTTTTATTAGCATTGGATCTGTTTTTACAACCATATTAATTGTTATATCTTCGTTCTTTTTTGGGATTTGGGTTATAAAATTCTCAAAATATAACGAACTTTATGGTTCTATTGGGACATTATTAATTCTAATGTTCTACATTTGGATTAACTGTATGATTCTGCTTTTAGGATTCGAACTGAATGCTACTATCAGAAAATTAAAACAAAAAAAAAATAAATAATATGAAAAATTGGATGTTAGCAATTGGTGTTTTTTTTCTAACAATGAGCACAATTCAGGCGCAAAGCGTTATTGGAAAATGGAAAACGATTGATGATGAAACTGGTGAAGCAAAATCTATAGTAGAGGTTTACGAAAAATCAGGAAAAATATACGGTAAGGTCGTAGAAATACTTCGTGCTGATCATAAAAAAGATGTATGTGCTAAATGTGACGGAGCAGAGAAAAACAAGCCAATTTTAGGGATGGTTATCATCAACGGACTTAAAAAAGATGGTTCTGAATACAACGGGGGAACAATTTTAGATCCAACAAATGGTAAAAAATACAAATGTTATATTGAATTAGATTCTGCTGATAAATTAAAACTTCGTGGTTATGTTGGAATTTCTATCATGGGAAGAACACAATACTGGACGCGAGTGAAATAAAAATAAATATGCGAAAATTAGCTTCGATAATTTTATTCTTAGCGATATTATCCAATAGCTTTGGACAATCTAAGAATGCACCATTACAAATAAGTCATCTTACAGGTGACTTTTATGTTTATAAGACATTTCATGATTACAAAGGAACTATGATTTCTGCTAATGCCTTGTATCTTGTTACAGATAAAGGCGTTGTTCTGTTTGATGCGCCTTGGGATCAAACGCAATTTCAACCCTTGTTAGATACTATAAAAGCAAGGCATAATAAAGAAGTTATTATGTGTTTTGCTACGCATTCTCATGATGATCGTGCAGGAGGGCTGGGCTTTTACAGGCAAAAAGGAATTAAAACTTATACTATAAAGACAACGGATCAAATCCTGAAGCAGAAGAACGAAAAACGAGCTGAATTTGTAATTCCGAATGATACAACATTTACAGTTGGACAACATACTTTTCATGTTTATTACCCAGGAAAAGGACATGCGCCAGACAATATTGTAGTTTGGTTTAATAAAGAAAAAGTGCTTTACGGAGGTTGTTTTATCAAGAGTGCAGAAGCAAAAGATTTAGGATATTTGGGTGATGCCGATGTGAAAGAATGGGAAAAATCGATTCAAAAAGTGCAGTCTAAATTTAAGAATCCTAAATATATTATTACCGGTCATGATGACTGGAAAGACCTGAGTTCTTTAAAACATACTTTGAAATTGGTTCAGGAATATAATGCTGAAAAAATTTCAAATAAAAAATAATTCTTTCAATCCCATAAAAAAATCGCATGTTTTTTGTTGAAGTTATTTTACCACTTTCCTTAGCTAAAACCTTTACTTATCGTGTTTCTGAGGCTGAATTCCATTTTATAAAAAAAGGAATGCGGGTGGCGGTTCCTTTTGGTAAAAGTAAAATTTATACAGCTTTGGTAATCGATATGCACCAGAATGCACCAAGTTTATATGATGCCAAAGAAATTCATCAAATATTAGACGAAAGACCAATTGCAACAGAAACCCAGATTAAACACTGGCTTTGGGTGGCAAACTATTATATGTGTGGTATTGGTGACGTATATCGTGGTGCTTTTCCGAGTGGATTATTACTTGAAAGTGAAACTATTATTTCGCTTAAAGTAGACGTTGTTGTCAATCAAAACGAACTTTCGGATGACGAGTTTTTGGTTTATGAAGCGTTACAGCAACAAAGTTCCTTAAAAGTCCAGGAGATAATTTCGATTTTGAACAAAAAGAATATTTTTCCGGTCCTTCAGAAATTGATGGATAGGGATATTATTGTTTTAGAAGAGGAAATAAAAGAAAGTTATAAGCCAAAACTGGTTCGATATGTAAAATTGCATTCAAAATACGAATCAGATAATGGTTTAAGCGAATTGTTAGAAGAACTAAAAAGTGCTAAGAAGCAAAAAGAAATTGTTTTGGCTTACTTTCAGATTAGTGCTTCGGAGAAAAAGCCTATTACAGTTAAGAAATTGACTGAAGTTTCAAATTCAACTTCGACGATTGTAAAAACATTAATTGAAAAAGAAATTTTTGAAGAGTATTATCTGCAACACGATAGGGTGTCTTTTGATGGAAAAGCTTCAGAGAAACAATTACAATTGAGTGCTGCTCAGGAAGCTGCTTTCAATGAAATTAAAAATAGTTTATCAGAAAAAGAAGTTTGTCTGCTTCATGGTGTAACATCAAGCGGAAAAACGGAAATTTACATTAAGTTAATTGAGGAATATTTAGAAACAGGAAAACAGGTTTTGTATCTGTTGCCTGAAATTGCGTTGACTACTCAGTTGGTTTCTCGTCTTAGAAATCATTTTGGGGATAAAGTGGCTGTCTTTCATTCTAAATACAGCAATAACGAAAGAGTAGAAGTTTGGCGGCAGACATTAGAAAATTCGGATAAAGCTCAAATTGTAATAGGGGCGAGGTCGGCTTTGTTTTTACCGTTTAACAATCTCGGATTGTTGATTGTTGACGAAGAACACGAACAGACTTTTAAACAAACAGATCCTGCGCCGAGATATCATGCTCGCGATTCGGCAATTGTTTTGGCAAATTTTCATAATGCCAAAGTACTTTTAGGATCAGCAACGCCAAGTATTGAAACTTATTTTAATACTCAAATCGAGAAGTTTGGTTTGGTTACGATTACCGAACGTTATAACAATGTTAGAATGCCGGAAGTTGTGTTGGTTGATTTAAAAGACAAGCATTTCAGGAAAAGAATGACGGGGCATTTTAGTGATCATTTAATAGAAGAAATTGCAGAAGCTTTGTCTTTGGGTGAACAGGTCATTTTGTTTCAAAACAGAAGAGGATATTCTCCTATAATAGAATGTATGACGTGTGGCCACGTTCCGCATTGCCAGCAATGTGATGTGAGTTTGACTTACCATAAACACAAAAACCAATTAAGATGTCATTATTGTGGCTATTCAATTTCAAAACCAACGCATTGTCATAGCTGTTCAAGTATTGATTTGACCACAAAAGGTTTTGGAACAGAACAAATCGAACAAGAACTGATTTCTCTTTTTCCGAAAGCTAAAACCGGGAGAATGGACCAGGATACCACGCGTGGGAAATTTGGTTTTGAGAAGATTATTGATACTTTTAAAAATAGAGAAATTGATATTTTAGTCGGAACTCAAATGCTGGCTAAAGGTTTGGATTTCGATAATGTAAGTCTGGTCGGAATTATGAATGCCGATAATATGTTGCATCATCCGGATTTTAGAGCTTTTGAACGCAGTTTTCAGATGATGACACAGGTTGCAGGACGAGCCGGAAGGTCAGAAAAGCAAGGGAAAGTTGTCATTCAGACTTATAATCCGAATCATAATACGATTCAGCAAGTTACAACACATAACTATTTAGGTATGTATAAGGAGCAATTATACGATCGACAAATTTATAAATACCCACCTTATTTCAGGATTATAAAACTGACTTTAAAGCACAAGGATTTTGAAAAATTAAAAGAAGGATCGATGTGGTTGTATCAGGTTTTGAGTCAGAATTTACAAATGCCGGTCTTAGGTCCTGAAGAACCTGCAATCAGTAGAATCAGAAATGAATATATCAGAACGATTTTGATTAAAATTCCGCAAAACCTGAATTTAGGAGGCACAAAAAAAACTATTCAGAAAATGTTGAATAGTTTTGAAGCTGTTGCTCAATACAGAGCTATAAAAGTAATTGCCAACGTCGATTTTTATTAATTACGACGATGTTGACAATGCTTTGACTAAATCTTCTTTTTTGTTTCGGCTTAAAGGAATTTTTGTGATTCCAATTTCGGCAAATTTACTATTGAAGCGTTCTACTTTATCAATGTTAATAATATAGGACTTGTGTACACGAATGAATTTGTCTTTTGATAAATCATTTTCAAAAGATTTCATTGTCGAAAGAACTAAGTTGCTGTCATCTTCTGTAACTACTCTTACGTAATCCCCAAAAGCTTCAATCCATTTAATTTTCGACGTGAAAATTTTAAGCTTTTTAAGATTACTTTTAATAAAGATATGTTCGCCTTCTTCTTCTTTTACTTCTTTTTTAAGCAAATGCATGTCGATTGCCCTTTTTACAGAAGCATTAAAACGGTCAACGGCAATAGGCTTCTGAAGATAATCAGTAGCATCGTAGTCAAAGGCTTTTAAGGCATATTCGGCTTTAGAAGTAATAAATATAATCTGAGGTTTAGATTTTAGTCCATCAAGGAAATCAAAACCATTGATAACAGGCATTTCAATATCTAGAAAAATTAGATCGATATTATTTAAAGAGATACAACTTTTTGCTTCTATTGCATTAGAAAAGTCCCCGATTAAGTGCAAACCTGGGTGATTATTAACTAATTTTGCAATAATTGTCCTCTGTATAGAACTATCATCTACAACAACACAGTTTAGTTTCATAACATTTAAATTTAGAATAAATTCAGGATAGCAGTAGTAAATGTATTATTTTTCTAGGAAAAAAACTAAACTTAAGCTGTATTTTTTACATTACAACGAATAAAGATAAAAAAGTGTTGTATATATAAAAATAATGGTTACTTTTGCACCCAATTTTAACAAATAAATATTGTATTTATGAATCATTATGAAACTGTTTTCATTTTAAATCCCGTTTTATCTGAGGTTCAGGTGAAGGAAACAGTAACGAAATTTGAAGAATTTCTTACTAGTAGAGGAGCTGAAATGGTATCGAAAGAGGATTGGGGTCTGAAAAAAATGGCTTACGAAATCCAAAACAAAAAAAGTGGTTTTTACCATTTATTCGAATTCAAAGTAGCTGGAGAAGTTCTAATTGCTTTTGAAACTGAATTTAGACGTGACGAAAGAGTTATGCGTTTCTTAACTGTAAGTTTAGACAAACATGCTATTTCATGGGCTGAAAGAAGAAGAGCCAAATTAAAATCTACTAAAGCTTAATTATTATGTCTACAATAGAGCAATCTGCAAAAGGAAAAAAAGACGGAGATATCAGATATTTAACGCCTTTAAACATTGAAACTAACAAAACTAAAAAGTACTGTCGTTTCAAAAAATCAGGAATCAAATATATCGATTATAAAGATGCTGATTTCTTATTGAAATTCGTTAATGAGCAAGGAAAAATTCTTCCTCGTCGTTTAACGGGAACTTCATTAAAATACCAAAGAAAAGTTTCTGTAGCTGTAAAAAGAGCTCGTCACTTAGCTTTAATGCCATACGTGGCCGATTTATTAAAATAATTAAAAACTCTAGTCGCTGGTTTCTGTTGAAGCAGAACCTAACTTCTAAAATATAAGGACAACAACATGGAACTTATTTTAAAACAAGACGTACAAAACTTAGGATTTAAAGATGATGTAGTATCTGTAAAACCTGGTTACGGTCGTAACTTTTTAATTCCTCAAGGTTTTGCTGCATTAGCAACTCCTTCTGCTAAAAAAGTTTTAGCTGAAAATCTAAAACAAAGAGCACATAAAGAAGCTAAAGTTGTTGCTGATGCTAAAGCATTAGCTGAAACTTTAAAAGCTCTTGAAATTAAACTTACTGCAAAAGCTGGTGGAGAGAAACTTTTTGGTTCTATCACAAACATCGACATTGCTGAAGCATTAGAGAAATCAGGTAACGCTATTGATAGAAAATTCATCACTAGTGGTATCGTAAAACGTACTGGAAAATATTCTGCTAGCATCCGTTTACACAGAGATGTTATCGTTGATTTACCATACGAGATTATCGCTGAAAAATAATAGTTTATATTACTATATGAGAATCCCGATGTAAATCGGGATTTTTTTTGTTTAAAGAAATAATAATAGACTTAAAGTTATTTGCTTACAGCTTATAGTGTAATGCATAAAGCCAGATAAAAATGAAATACGCAAGACTAACAAAAGAGCAATTTGATGAATTGCACGCAGAATTCGCCAGTTTTTTGGCAACACAAGCTATTGATAAAGCAGAGTGGGATTCTCTTAAAATAAACAAGCCAGAAGTTGCTGAGCAGGAATTGGACGTTTTTTCAGACTTGATTTGGGAAGGTGTCTTATCCAGAGCAGAATTCCTGGAGCATTTTTCGAAAAACCATATTTTCTTGTTCCAGTGTTTTGAAACACACGTGCAGTCAATAGTATTAAAATCGTTGGTTCCTGAGACAGACTTTTTAACTAAAGATGGTTTACAATGGTTAAGTGATAATATGTTTACAGAAACGATTGAAATGAAAGTTGGAAAAAAAGTATTCACTGAAGATCGAAATACTTCTATTTTTGAATTGATTCAGCAAGGTGCTTTTTTAAGCGACGGACAATTGTTTAAGCAGATTAATACCATTTTGGAGTCTTAAACTTAAAAAAGGAGAAAATAAACTAAATTCGAGGCAAACAATAAATGTTAAATTGTTTGCCTTTTTTTATTTTTTTAACTTTTGTTTAAACTTTTTTATTTTTTTTACCCCGTATTTCTACGTGTTTATTTTGGATAATTCAATAAAGAGTGTTGTTATTTGATAATCAGTACTTTACTGAATGTTTCGGGTTTGTTTAATTATTATTTAATAGATTATTTACCGTTATTTGTAAGTATAAACCTTCTTTTTTATGGTTTGCTTAAAATAAATGAATTTTTTTTACGACATCTAGAGCACTTATTTCTTTCATAAAAGTGCTGCTTTTTCTGATGATACAGCCCTTATTTTAACATTTTGTTTTTTTAGAATTAAAAAAAATAAGAATTTTATTCTTGTTTTATATTTTCATTTTAATTAATTTTAGGGAAAGAAAGATTAAACAAAATCTTTTACACAAAATGCTTTTAAGGC
>NZ_MUGV01000044.1:0-110731 GCF_002217275.1 Flavobacterium frigidimaris | reverse complement strand
CACAAAATGCTTATAAGGCTTAAAATTTTGTTTCTTTTTTTGGAAAGAAAATGTAATTAGTTTTTATTTCATTTAGAGTTTAAAGTTTTTTAAAATAACTTAATTAATTTGCTTATGGAATTGACAGTTACTCTACTTATCAAATTTGCATTAGGTCTTCAAATTATTTTAGCTTTATTTTTTATTTCTTTAGATAAAATTAAGCGTATTCAAAAAGCAAATTTTAATTTCACTATCAACGTTTTTCAAAAAAACCAACATTATGTCAGCTTTTTATTTACAAACCCCAGTCTGCGGTTTTGTTTATAAAAGGTAATGTCATATTTTTTTTTTGATAATCCTTAGCATTTAAATAATGTTTCAAAAGTTTTCGAATCTCTCAAATTTTTTAAATTAAAGATAGATTGTCTAATCAACACTTTATCGATTGAAACATACTCACAATATTTAATAGAATTTCCCCAAATTCTACTTTAAAACATAGATTTTCTTTCAGGAAATTAACCTAACAACAAATCACTCCATTTATCCGGAAATTGATTCATATCAATATTCCACAAAATTTTTAAGACATTTTTTATTCGAAGGAACAAGAAGTGGTCTTTGTATGCTTCCGTATACGCAACATTTTTTAATGAAATGAAATTTAAATTAACAGTCGACTAGTATTTTAAATTTCATTTTAAGTAGCTGATTATTAACGTTTTTTAAAATTGCCTAAGCATACGTGCTTATCGCAACAGGTATTTTATTGTCCATTTTCTAATCTTCCAAATTATGAAAAAAAAATTTACTTTTTATGATCTCATCGTAAAGAAGAGATTATTTGGTTTGTTGTTTTTGTTGCTTTTTTGCAGTAAAAACTTTGCGCAAACTTTTTGTAGACCAGACTCCCAGACCAATAGTACTGGTGGTCTTTTATGTGTAGGAATGAGTGTTACGAATCCAACCAATGCGTTCGATACTAGTATGACAACTTATGCATCGATTACAAACACGCTTGGTTTGGCTTGTTTTGCTCAGGAAACATTACATTTTAATCAGACTGCAAAAGCAGGAGACCAAATAGTTATCTATTTTGGTGAAGGAAATGGAGTGTTAGATGTTGGTTTATTGTCAAACGCAACTATCCAGGCAAAAAATGGCTCAACTGATGTTGGTGGTGCGGTTGCGATGAATAATTCGTTACTGAATCTTCAATTATTATCTGCGACTAATTCGGCAGTAATAAAATACACATTGCCGGGAGATGCCAATCAGATTCAAATTCAATCTGGAGGGCTTTTGGCAGTACTGGTAAATTTAAGAATTTATGATGTGCGTTTGCAATTTGCAAAACCAACAATTGTTGGAGGAGAAACACAATCTGTATGTTCGGGGCAATCTGTAGCGCTTACAGCAACTGCAGCAGCAGGAACAACGGTTGCCTGGTATGATTCTCCGACATCTACTACAGCACTTTCTAATGTTGCTACATTTACTACGCCAAACCTGACAGCTACAACTACTTATTATGTTAGTACTTCGAGAGTTGCAGGTTGCGAAAGCAGTGATCGATTACCTGTTACAATAAATGTTATCAATCCTGTACAGCCCACAATTAGTACTCCAGGCACAGCGATTTGTTCTGCGGGTGCAACTCAGGCAACTACATTATCAGTAATTAGTCCGGTACCCGGAACTATATATTCCTGGTATAATGTGCCAAATGCAGGTGTAGCTTTAGCAACAGGTAGCACTTATACGCCATCTGTCCCAACAGGAGCGACTGATTTTTATGTAGAAGCTTCTATTGGTACTTGTAAATCGGCACGAACTCAGGTTACTGTGACATCAACTCCGGTTCCTGCGCTTGCATCGATACTGACACAAAGTGTAACAATTATATCCGGACAAAATGCAAATTTAAGTGCCTCAACGACTGAGGCAAATGTTGCGTTAGACTGGTACGATGTACCTACAGGCGGAGTAAAATTATTAGGAGATTCTAATACTTTTACAACTCCAATTTTAACTGCGAGTAAAACCTATTATGTTGAGTCACGCAATACTATTGGTGGTTGTGTTAGCGCTACAAGAGTTGCTGTTCCTGTAACAGTTTTACCTGCTGCGTTAGGAGGTTGTCTGGAAGCGAATAGTCAACAAACAACTCAAAACGGACTTTGTTTGCTTTGTTCTTCTACAACTCCAAATAATTCTGTAGATGGAGATATTAATACCGCGGCGAGACTTACTCTTCCGGTTGGTTTATTAAACGGATATATTCAGCAAACGTTACAATTTAATAATCCTGGAAAAGCAGGTGATATTGTAGATGTAGTATTGGCTTTGCCGGGTGGTATTGCCGATCTTTCGTTATTAGGAGCTGTGAGTTTAGCCACTTACAATGGAGCTACTTATAATAATGACAGAGTTTCTACTAATAATAATGCTTTGGTGACTCTGCAATTATTATCAGGAAATCGCTTTAGAGCCAGTATTGTTGCTGGTGCCAATTTTGATCGTGTCGAAATTAGATTGGGTGGTTTGGTTACTGCCTTAACCAATTTAGATATTTATCAGGCAACTTATAGATATAAAGCGCCAACTATAACTGGTAACAGTACTCCAATTTGTGGTGGATTGACTACTACCTTAACAACTGTTACAAATTTAGGGGATACTATAAAATGGTATGATGCTTTAACAGGCGGAAACTTATTGGTTAGTACACCATCTTATACAACACCAGCATTGACTGCTAATACAACTTATTACGTAGAACTTACTCGGAATGGTTGTGTAAATAGTGAAAGAAATCCTATTCTGGTTACTGTGAATAATCCTTTGGCACCATCGACAGTTGTTGCTACTCCGGTAAATTTATGTAGTGGAGAGACAACTACTTTAGCGATTCAAAATCCGGTTTCAGGGACAACCTATAATTGGTATGATGAATCTGCTGGTGGAAATTTATTGTTTACGGGTACTTCTTTTACAACTCCAAGTTTGACTACTTCTTTGACTTATCATGTTGAAGCAGTTATTGGAAATTGTGTAAGTGCAACTCGTACTCCGGTACCTGTAACTGTTAACCCATTGCCTGCGGCACCTGTTCCTGTATCTTCAAATGTTATTATTCAGTCAGGTCAAAGTGTGATGTTGGCAGTTACGAATAATCCGGGATTTTCATATATGTGGTATGATGCTCCAACGGGAGGAAATCTTTTGCAAGGAACTGGAAGCAGTACTTATATACCTAATCCGGTTTTAACTGCAAATAAAACATTTTATGTTGAGGCAAGAGATTTATCATCTGATTGTCCCAGCAGTACAAGAGCTGTAATTAATGTTGTGGTAATTAGTACGGTTAGTAGCTGTTTACAACCTAATGCACAGGTAACATCTACAGATGGTTTGTTATGTTTGTTATGTACTTCTACTAATCCAAATAATTCTGTAGATGGAAATATAAATACAGCAGCAACTCTTTTTACTCCTGTTGCGGCAGCCGGTGCATATATACAACAACAACTTACTTTTCCTACACCTGGTCAGGCAGGAGATATCATTGATGTTGAATTAGATTTGCCAGGAGGTCTTGCTGATCTTTCATTACTGGGAGGAGGGATTAGTTTGGCAACCTATAATGGGGTCACTTTTAATAATGACAGAGTCTTGCTTAACAATAATTTATTAAATGTACAATTATTGTCAGGAAATAAATTTAAAGCCAGCTTTACTGCAACAGCAGCATTTGATAAACTTGAAATTCGTATAGGAAATGGTTTAGCTACTTTATTAACTACTTTGAATATTTATGGCGCTTCTTATAGATTTCCAAATGCAACAATAACAGGAGCGACAGCGCCAATTTGTGCAGGAGGAACTGCTACATTATCTGCATCTTCTACAGGAACGGAAACATTTACTTGGTATGATGCTCCTACTGGAGGAAATATAGTGGCTGTAAGTCCAACTCTTCCGTTGACTGCTACTAAAACTTATTATTTAGAAGGAACTCGTGCCGGATGTGTAAACAGTGTTCGTCAAGCTGTTACGGTTAATGTATTAGATATTCCAACGGATGCAAATATTACAATTGCAAGTCCTTTGACGGCTTCTTGTGCCGGAGGTATTGTATTGGCTCCAACATCGGCTTTAGCTGGAGCGACATTTAAATATTATACAGATCAAAATAAAACAGTTGAGATTACATCAGGAACTGTTGGCGGAGTAACTTATGTTAAAGACGCTACAACAGGTGCTTTAACTATTAGTGGACTTATTGCTGCAAATGCTCCTTATACTTATTATGTTTCTGTTCTTAACGGAGGTGTATGTGAGAATGTAAACGGAACTTTAAAAGCAGTTGTCGTAAATTATCCGGCAGGTTCGGCTTTAACAGTTACGCCAACTTTGGCTGGTTGTGCTAAAGCAAATCTAAAAGATGCTATTGCAAATTTTGATACATCGGGAAATACAACTTATACTTTCTTTGATCCTTCAAATAATCCAATAACAGATGTAGCTGCGGCAAATATTACTGTTAACGGAATTTATTCAATTCAGGCTCAAACTACGGGTATTGATTGTCCTTCGATAAAATTACCAGTAACAGTTACAATTAATCCATTACCAACGTTAACAGGAGTAACAAATTCGATAGCAGTTACACCAGGAACTTCAGTTGCATTAGCTGCAACATCAAACGGAACAATTACTTGGTACGGACCTCAGGGGAATGTTTTACCAACAAATAATACCGGAATTCTTAATACTGTAGGTGTTTATACTTATACAGTAATTGCCACTCTTGGAACTTGTACCACTAGCCAGACAGTTACTATTAGTGTTATAGATCCTGCGACTTGTGATCCATTATTCGAAAGAGTTTATGCTACTACAGAGTTATCAGGTTCAATTATTACTGGTGGAGTAACAAGCGGACCTTTGGCTGTAGATGGTGATCCAAGTACATTTTCTACAATAACTACAGGTTTAGGACTTTTAGGCATTGGAACTACATGGCAAAATTTACAATGGCCAACAACTATTGCAAAAGGTACTCCTGTAACAGTAAAATTAGGCTTAGCTAATAGCGCAGTTGCAGTTGGACAAAGTATTTCTGTAATAGGTACTAAACGCAATGGTTTAAATAATCCAATTGATATTGGAACTTTACAATCGGCTTCAGGATCATTACTGAACTTATTGCCGGGTCAAAATTCATTTGAATTTACATTTGTACCTTCTAATACTTCAGGACCTCAGGATTATGATGGTATAAGAGTACAATTAGGATCTGTTCTTAGTCTTGCACAAAATATCAATGTTTATGATGCTCATTATAGTAAACAAGTAACTCAAATTTCTTGTGGAAAAGGTGATATTGAAGATCTTTTTTATGGAGTAAGAGATTTAGGAGTTGGAGCATTAACAGCTACTGTAGGTGTTTCTAATGCCTGGAATGTTGCTGACGGAGATGTTGCTACTTATGCAACAATGTTTAGTGGAGTAGGTGTACTTGCTGCCGCTGAACTTACGACTAAGTTTAGAACACCATCTATGGTTGGTGACAGTTTAAGAATTACTATTTCAAAACCAGGAACAATTTTAAATCTTAATTTGCTTACAGGATTCACGATCCAGCTTTATTCAGGAAATATTGCAGTTGGTGCGCCAATACAAAATACAAGCAGTTTATTGACTTTAAAATTACTTTCAGGAGATACAATGGCAATGACAATCGTTGCACCTCAAACACAGCCGTACGACAAAGTTGTAATCACTTTTGGAGGAGTTGCAAGTGTTTTAGATCAGCTTAGAGTTCATACAATTGATCGTGTAACTAATACCAAAGTTATTGGCAGTGATCCTGATAATAAAATCACGGTCTGCCCCGGCGCAGATATAACGCTCACGGTTCCGCCAAAAGCTTGCGCGAATTATGCTTGGTATGATTCTCCAACAGGAGGAAATCAAGTTGCTACAGGTCAAACGTATACACTTCCTGCATCATTAGCTGCTGGTACTTATAAATATTACATTCAACCAATTCGCTACGGTTGTCCTGCTCTTGAAAGAGGTGAAGTTACTGTAGTAGTAAGAGCAACAACGCCAGCAAGCGCAATAGCAAATGTTACTATAAACGGAGGAAATAATACTGTAATTTGTGCCGAAGATGGAAAAGTAACCTTAGATGCAGTTTTAAACACTACACCTGTACTAACTAATCCGATATATCACTGGTATAAATTTGATGGCACAACAAGTGTGGCTGTCGCTGGCGAAACAACTTCTAAATTAGTATTGACAGGATTAGTTCCTGGAACATATACTTATTATGTGGGAGTTAGCTCAGATGAGTATTGTGAAACTATGGAAGCTGATAGAAAACAGGTAACATTCACGATTTTACCAACTTCACTTGAAACTGATATTATAGTAGACAATGCTAGTATTTGTCATGATACAGATGCTGTGTTGACACCAACAAGTTCTTTAACAAATCCCGTGTTTTTCTGGTATTTAGATGCTAATAAAACGCAGCCAATTTTTAACGGAGTAATTGGAGGAGTAACTTATACAATTAGTTCTACCGGAGCATTAACAGCTTCAGGATTAACAACCGCAATGAGCCCTATTACTTATTATGTAGCTGTTACTAGCGATAATACATGTCAGAATAAAAATGGCGAACTTAAAGCAGCAACTGTAATTGTTAATGATCCTGCTACACCAACGACTAATGATCCAACACAAGATTTCTGTTTGGTAAGTAATCCAACGGTTGCAAATCTTCAGGTAAATGAGGCGAATGTAGTTTGGTACAATGTATCAACAGGAGGAACAGCATTAGCAACTACAGCAGCATTAGC
This sequence comes from Flavobacterium frigidimaris, assembly GCF_002217275.1. Taxonomy (NCBI): domain Bacteria; kingdom Pseudomonadati; phylum Bacteroidota; class Flavobacteriia; order Flavobacteriales; family Flavobacteriaceae; genus Flavobacterium; species Flavobacterium frigidimaris. The sequence goes on along the minus strand of NZ_MUGV01000044.1, from coordinate 103,871 downwards.
AAATGGCCCTTATTATGCAGCAATTTTAGATCCGGCTACCAGTTGTGAAAGTTCAGTTCGATTATTAGTAACTGTAACTGTAACCGATCCGGGAACACCTGTAATTACCAAAACTACTCAGGATTTCTGTTTAGTTGATAAACCAACATTTGCAACAATAGACGTAACTCCGGCTACAAATATTGTTTGGTATGATGCGTTGACTGGAGGAAACTTAATTCCATCAACTACAGCATTAACAACTGGAACATATTATGCTGCTATCAAAGATCCGACAACAACTTGTGAAAGTAAAGTTAGATTAGCAATCACGATTAATGTAACCGATTCTGGAACACCAATAATAACCAAAACTACTCAGGATTTCTGTCTGATTGATGCTCCAACATTCGCAACAATCGACGTAACTCCAGCTACAAATATTGTTTGGTATGATGCATTAACTGGCGGAAACTTAATTCCATCAACTACAGCATTAACAACTGGAACATATTATGCTGCTATCAAAGATCCGACCACTACTTGTGAAAGTAATGTTAGATTGGCTATTGTAATTAATGTAAACGATCCGGGAACACCTGTAATTACTAAAACTACTCAGGATTTTTGTTTGATTGATGCGCCAACATTTGCAACAATTGACGTAACTCCAGCCACGAATATTGTTTGGTATGATGCGTTGACTGGTGGAAATTTAATTCCATCAACTACAGCATTAACAACTGGAACATATTATGCTGCTATCAAAGATCCGACAACAACTTGTGAAAGTAAAGTTAGATTAGCGATCACGATTAATGTAACCGATCCGGGAACACCTGTAATTACCAAAACTACTCAGGATTTCTGTTTAGTTGATAAACCAACATTTGCAACAATTGATGTAACTCCGGCTACAAACATTGTTTGGTATGATGCGTTGACTGGTGGAAATTTAATTACATCAGCTACAGCATTAACAACTGGAACATATTATGCTGCTATCAAAGATCCGACAACAACTTGTGAAAGTAAAGTTAGATTAGCGATCACGATTAATGTAACCGATCCTGGAACACCAATAATTACCAAAACTACTCAGGATTTCTGTCTGATTGATGCTCCAACATTCGCAACAATCGACGTAACTCCTGCCACAAATATTGTTTGGTATGATGCGTTGACTGGTGGAAACTTAATTCCATCAACTACAGCATTAACAACTGGAACATATTATGCTGCTATCAAAGATCCGACCACTACTTGTGAAAGTAATGTTAGATTGGCTATTGTAATTAACGTAACCGATCCTGGAACACCAACTTTGGTAACAGCAGGAACACAAAATTTCTGTTTGGTAAATGCACCAACATTTGCAAGTGTTCAATTTAATCAGACCAATATTGTTTGGTACGATGCTTTAAGCGGTGGAAATATAATTCCTTCTACTACAGCGTTGACAAGCGGAACTTATTTTGCAGTACTAAAAGATCCGGTATCAGGATGCGAAAGTGCGGCAAGATTATCAGTAACGATCAGCGTTACAGATCCAGGAACACCGACACTAGTAAATGCAGGAACACAAAACTTCTGTTTAGTAAACGCACCAACATTTGCAAGTGTTCAATTTAATCAGGCAAATATAATTTGGTATGATGCCTTATCCGGTGGAAATGTAATTCCTTCTGCTACAGCATTGACCAGCGGAACTTATTTTGCAGCGATAAAAGATCCTGTATCAGGATGTGAAAGTGCGGCCAGATTATCAGTAACGATCAGCGTTACAGATCCAGGAACACCGACACTAGTAAATGCAGGAACACAAAACTTCTGCTTGGTAAATTCACCAACTTTTGCAAGTGTTCAATTTAATCAGACCAATATTGTTTGGTACGATGCCTTAAGCGGTGGAAATATAATTCCTTCTACTACAGCGTTGACAAGCGGAAATTACTTTGCAGTACTAAAAGATCCGACTACTACTTGCGAAAGTGCAGCCAGATTATCAGTAACAATTAGCGTTACAGATCCGGGAACACCGACACTAGTAAATGCAGGAACACAAAATTTCTGTTTGTTAAATGCGCCAACATTTGCAAGTGTTCAATTTAATCAGACCAATATTGTTTGGTACGATGCTTTAAGCAGTGGAAATTTAATTCCATCAACTACAGCATTGACAAGCGGAACTTATTTTGCAGTACTAAAAGATCCGGTATCAGGATGCGAAAGTGCGGCAAGATTATCAGTAACGATTAGCGTTACAGATCCAGGAACACCGACACTAGTAAATGCAGGAACACAAAACTTCTGTTTAGTAAACGCGCCAACCTTTGCAAGTGTTCAATTTAATCAGGCAAACATAGTTTGGTATACAGCGCTGACCGGAGGAAATTTAATTCCTTCTGCTACTGCGTTGACAAGCGGAACTTATTTTGCAGCGATAAAAGATCCTGTATCAGGATGTGAAAGTGTAACAAGATTGCAAGTTACTATTAGTGTAACTGATCCGACTACACCAACAACAACTGCTCTTACTCAGGTTTTCTGTTCAGGAAATAGCCCAATTGTTGCTAATATTCAGGTTAACGAGAGCAATATCATTTGGTATAGTTCGGCTACTGGAGGAACAGCAATTGCTCCAACTGCAGCGTTAGTAAATGGAGATTATTTTGCAGCATTAAAAGATGCAACTACCGGTTGTGAAAGTAGTGTCAGACTTAAAGTAACAGTGACTGTTGGAAATTCAAATAACCCAACAACAAATAGCGCAGCGCAGAGTTTTTGTATAAACAACGCTGCAACTGTTGCCAATATTCAGGTAAACGAAAGCAATGTAAGTTGGTTTACTAGTGCGACAGGAGGAATCGCAATTCCATCTAACACACTATTAACTTCTGGAATCTATTATGGTGAAATTACAGAAGCAACAACAGGATGTAAAAGTGCAACTCGTTTGCAGGTTGCCGTAACGATTGTAAATCCTGCAGCAACACCAACTACAAATTCTGCAATTCAAAACTTCTGTACATTAAATGCACCAACAATTGCAAATATTCAGGTTAATGAAGCAAATGTAATTTGGTATAGTACAGCTACAGGTGGGACAGCATTGCCTGCAACAACGGCTTTAGTTACGGGTACTTATTATGGAGTTGTTTCAAGTGCAGTAAATTGTGAAAATCTGGTACGATTAGCAGTTGTGGTAAATGTAAATACGCCTGCAGTCATTACAACGCCAAGAACAACGCAAACATTCTGTTTATCAAAATTACCAACTCTTGCTAATATATTGGTAAATGAAACAAATGTAGTGTGGTATTCTTCTGCAACAGGAGGAACTCCGTTAGCAGCAAATACCCAACTTACAGCCGGAACATATTATGCCGGTGCCCTAAATAACAATACAAATGGTTGTACAAGCGCTACAAGGTTAGGGGTTTCAATTAATTTCGAAAATGATGCTTTAGTACCACTTGTATCTACTGATGATACACCATGTGTTTTCCAAGGGGTGACGTATTCAATTGCAAACGGAAAATCAAACTATGTATGGTCTGTTACAAATGGAACGATTACTTCTGGTGGAGGAACTGCCGATGGTTCTGCAACTATTTCGTGGTCTGATATCGGACCGGGTAAAGTTACGGTTACCTACATTAATAACTGTGATGAAACTACTACTAAAACATTGAATGTTACTGTTGCTACTTGTTCTGATTTAACAATCACAAACACAGTAAGTAATCCGACTCCAAATTTTGGGGAACAGATAACATTTACAGTAACTGTTAACAATGTTGGACAAGGTAATTTCATAAACACAATCGTTAGTGATTTATTACCAAGCGGATATGATTTAGTAAGCAGCACTACAAGTTCTGGTGTTTATGATCAGACAACATGGACTATTCCAACACTAAATGCTGGTCAGAGTGCGACACTTACTATTGTTGCAGAAGTTTTGCCAGGTGGTAATTACCTAAGTGTTGCAACTGTTGAAAATTCAACTCCTTTAGATGTTGATGCAGCAAACAATTCGGCTTCGGTTTCTGTTGAACCTATTTGTTTGACAGTTTACAATGAGTTTACTCCAAACAATGATGGATCGAACGATTTTTTCAGAATTGACTGTATCGAATCACATCCAAATAATGAACTTAAAGTTTATAATAGATATGGAGCATTAGTTTACAGCAAACAACATTATGAAAATGATTGGAACGGAACTGCCAATGTATCAGGAGTTATAAATAGAGGAGATATGTTGCCAACAGGTACTTATTTTTATGTGATAGACATTGGAGACGGAACGGTTAAAAAAGGATGGTTATCTATAATGAGATAAGCAAACTATGTTAATCATCTAATTAATTAAACTAAATAAGTATCGTTATGAAACTATATATAAAATCATTAGAAACGTATTTTATCTTAATATGTTCTTTTATTACTTTTTGTGTCAGTGCACAACAAGATCCGGAGTACACACAATATATGTACAACACTATGGCGGTAAATCCAGCTTATGCTGGATCTACCGGCACTTTAGAAGCAGCTCTTTTATACCGTTCACAATGGATAGGAATTGACGGAGCACCAGAAACACAATCGTTTACTATTCAGTCACCGCTTAGAAATGAGCAAATAGGTTTAGGATTAAGTGTCGTTAATGACAAAATTGGTCCATCAAACGAATTATACATTGATGGAAACTTCGCTTATTCAATTCCTTTAGGATATGAAAAAAGATTGGCCTTTGGGTTAAAAGCTGGAATGAGAATGTTAAATGTTGACTGGTCAAAAGGGAGATATTATGATCAAAATGATGTTTTGTTGAATCAGAACATCGATAATCAGGCAAAACTAGCAGTAGGAGCCGGGATTTATTATTATACTGATAAATGGTATGTGGGATTATCAGTTCCAAGTTTTATTCAGAGTAATTATTACGATGATGTACAGGAATCGATTGACTACGATCGTTTGCATTACTACTTAATGGGAGGTTATGTTTTTGATTTGAATCCGAATCTTAAATTCAAACCTGCCTTTTTAGTAAAAGCAGTGACTGGTGCTCCGGTTACTGCTGATATTTCGGCGAATTTTATGATTGCAGAAAAATTTGTAATAGGTGGTTCTTATAGGACAGATGATTCTATAAGCGTCCTGGCAGGTTTTCAAATATCAAAAAGTTTTTATATCGGATATGCTTTTGATTACACCGTGAGCGATCTGAATAAATACAACGATGGATCGCACGAAATCATTTTGCGTTATCAGTTTAACAAAGGCGAAAGTAAAATTAAATCCCCTCGATTCTTCTAAAAGTAAAACCTATGAAAAAATTATATATCCTAAGTTTAGTTTTGAGTTTTACATTTAGTTTTGCTCAGACTAATTTAAAAAAGGCCGATGCCCTGTTTAGAAATTATGCTTACGCTGATGCTTCAAAAGCTTACGAAGAAATTTTACAGAACATCAAAAGTCCCACAGCCCAAACATTAAAGAATGCTGCTGACTCGTATTATTTTATTTCAGATGCCAGAAATGCATTAAAATGGTATAAAAAATTATACGAAGTTCAAGGCAATAATTTAACGGATATTTACTACTTGCGTTATATTCAGTCACTGAAAGGTGTTATGGATTATGATGAAGCAGATAAAATGACAAAAGAATATCTTTCTAAAAAAGGAGATCAGAATGAAATAAACAAATACATTGTTCAAAAGAAGCAAATGGATAGTTTGTCTAAAGCGAAATCGCTGTATACAGTTAAAGATTTAGATATTAATACAAGTAAATCTGATTTTGGCGCTACTTTTTTTCAGGATCGAATTGTGTTTACTTCGGCAAGGGATACAACAAAGTTTAGTGAAAAATTGTATACCTGGAACAATCAGCCTTTTCTAAATTTGTATACTGCAGAAAGAAATCCTGCTGATGGCAGTTTGTTTAATGAAACAGTATTTCTTCCGAATGTAATGACCAAATACCATGAAGCAACAGCATCTTTTGATGCAAGTGGAAAAACAATTTACTATTCGACAAACATTGTTAAAAAGAACAAATTGGTCATCGATGAAAGTAAAACGAATAATTTTCAAATTGTTAAAGGTGAAATCGTAAATAATAAATTAGAAAATCCACAAAAGGTTTTCTTTGATAGTGATGATTATTCTGTTGGACATCCTTCTTTAAGTGAAGATGGAAAATGGCTTTTCTTCGCATCAGATATGCCGGGAGGAATTGGTGAAACTGATTTATACTATGTAAAAATTGCTGCCGATGGTACGATGAGTTCACCTGTAAATCTGGGATCAAAGATTAATACAATCGGAAATGATCTTTTTCCGTTTTTCCGTAATGGAAAGCTGTATTTTTCTTCTGATGGACACTATGGTTATGGAGACCTGGATGTTTATGAAAGCTCTCTTTTGGCTGATGGAAGTTTCTCAGATCCTGTAAACTTAGGATCTCCAATTAATAGCAATAAAGATGATTTTTCTTTTGTTATTGATGCCCAGGATAATTACGGTTATGTTTCTTCTAACAGAGCAGGAGGAAAAGGAGATGATGATATCTATTCTTTTACAAAAGGCAAACCTGTTTGTAATCAAAGTATTTCGGGTATGGCTATAGATCGTAAAACTAAACTACCGCTGTCTGATGTTTCTATTATGGCGTACAATTCTTATAGTGAGATTCTTGGTGAAACCAAAACAAATTACGAAGGTAAATATGCTATTGAGGTTCCATGTGGAAAAATAGTTAAAATGATCGCCGCGAAACAAAACTACAGTAGTGACGAGAAAACTGTAGAAACTACTAAGGAAAACGGTGGAGAAATTAAAGATGTTAATTTTGAATTGAGCAATTATGATGATCTGGTTGTTAAGAAAAAAGGAGTCGAGAAAGTAGATGTTAACCCAATTTACTTTGATTATGACAAGTATGATATAACGCCTCTGGCTATAGAAGAATTAACCAAAGTGGTTTTTATCATGAAGAAATTTCCAAACATCAGAATCAAGATTGAATCACATACAGATTCTCGAGGAAAAGATTCTTATAACCTGAAACTATCAGATAACAGAGCCAAATCAACAAGAGATTATATTGTTTCACAGGATATTGATCCGTCCCGAATTGAAAGTGCAATTGGCTACGGGGAAAGCCGATTGATTAATAAATGTAAAAATGGAGTAAAATGTACAGAAGATGAACATTTGTTAAATAGACGTTCAGACTTTATCATTATCCAAAAATAGCTTTATATTTGTACTCTAATTATTTGATAATCAGTGTTAAAATATAAAACGAAGAAACCATTTGGAAGTTGGTTTTGTTTAATTCTTTTTTAAGAATAGTGGACAAGAAGAAAATCAAGTTGCATCATTTTGCAGCTTGATTTTTGATTTTTTAAAACTTTTGTTTTTTGATGTTTTTCAGCGAAAATAATTCTAATTTTGATATTCAGTTAGTCAACATTACAATCCGCATCATTTTAATATTTTATGAGTATTCAAGAAACAATTCAGGCTTTACGAGAAGAACTTAATCAGCACAATTACAATTATTATGTGCTTGATAATGCCACAATTTCAGATTATGATTTTGATATTAAATTAAAACAGCTTCAGGATCTCGAAGAAAAAAGTCCGGAGTTTTTTGATGAAAACTCGCCAACACAACGTGTTGGAGGTACAGTTACCAAGAATTTTAAAACCATTGCACATCAATATCGCATGTATTCTTTGGATAACTCCTATTCAAAAGAAGATTTGCTCGATTGGGAAAACCGAATTCAAAAAGTTTTGGGGAATGTCAAATTAGAGTATACCTGCGAATTAAAGTATGATGGAGCCTCTATTAGTATTACCTATGAAAACGGAAAACTGACGCAGGCATTAACCCGCGGTGATGGCTTTCAGGGAGATGAGGTTACAAATAATATTAAAACAATAAAATCGATTCCGTTACAATTAAAAGGAAATTATCCGGATAAATTTGATATCCGTGGTGAAATTATTTTGCCTTTAAAGGGTTTCGAAAAAATGAATCAGGAATTAATTGAGATTGGAGAAACTCCTTATTCAAATCCGAGAAATACAGCTTCAGGAAGTTTAAAATTACAAGACAGTGCTGAGGTTGCAAAACGCCCGTTAGAATGCCTTTTGTATTTTGTTACCGGGAATAATTTACCTTTTTCTTCTCAGTTTGGAGGATTGGAATCAGCCAGAAAATGGGGATTTAAAGTGCCAAATGAAGCGAAATTAGTAAACAATATGCAGGAAGTTTTTGACTTTATTGATTATTGGGATACGCATCGTCATAATTTGCCTTATGAAACGGATGGCGTTGTAATTAAAGTCAATAGTATTCAGTATCAGGAAGAATTAGGATATACTGCAAAATCACCACGTTGGGCTATAGCTTATAAGTTTAAATCAGAGCAGGTTTCAACTAAATTAAAATCAATTTCTTATCAGGTTGGGCGCACAGGAGCAATCACTCCGGTTGCAAACTTAGAACCAGTACAATTGGCCGGAACGATCGTAAAAAGAGCTTCCTTACACAATGCAGATCAAATTGAGAAACTAGATATTAGAATAAATGATACTGTTTTTGTTGAAAAAGGAGGAGAAATTATCCCTAAGATTATCGCTGTCGATTTGGGTCAACGTCCTGAAAATTCAGAAAAAACAGTCTATATTACACATTGTCCGGAATGCCAGACAGAATTGGTACGTTCAGAAGGTGAAGCAAATCATTATTGTCCTAATTTCTACGGCTGCCCTCCCCAGATTATTGGCAGAATTCAGCACTACATTTCAAGAAAAGCAATGGATATCGAAGGCCTTGGTGGCGAAACGGTTGCATTACTTTTTAAAAATAATTTAGTTCATAATTATGCTGATTTGTATGAATTGAAAGTGGAGGATATTTTGCATTTAGAAAGAATGGCGCAGAAATCAGCTGAGAATCTGGTAAATGGAGTTGAGAAATCAAAAGAAATTCCGTTTGAAAGTGTTTTATTTGCGTTAGGAATTCGTTTTGTAGGAGAAACTGTTGCTAAAAAATTAGCCAAACATTATAAAAATATCGATGCATTAAGTAAGGCTTCTTTAATGGAATTAATTTTAGTTGATGAAATTGGAGAACGAATTGCAAGAAGTGTAATCGAGTTTTTTGAAAATGAAGAAAATCAAAAAATAATAGAACGCCTTAAAAGTTATGGAGTTCAATTTGAAATAGTAGAAAAAATCAACCCAAATGCTACAGAAAAATTCATCGGAAAAACTTTTGTTGTTTCAGGAGTTTTTACTCAGTTTTCGAGAGATGAATTAAAGAAAACAATCGAAGATAATGGTGGAAAAGTGGGAAGTTCCATTTCTGCAAAAACGGATTTTGTTGTTGCAGGAGATAATATGGGGCCGGCTAAATTAGAAAAAGCGAATAAATTAAATATTCCGATATTATCTGAGGAAGATTTTATAAACAAACTGAATGAAAGCGAATAAACCGTCATTGATTTTGTATTTTCTGGCGTTGCTGTTGACCATTATTTTTGATTGGGCAGAGCAGGATTTTTTGGCAATCTATGCAAAAGCTATAGTGTTGCCGGCAATATTTTTTTATTTTTTTATAAGCAATGAATCTAAAGTAGGAAAAACAGAAGCTCTTGTGTTTTTATTTTGTTTTGTAGGTCAGGTGTTTGATTTGATGGATGTTGAGGTTTCTGAAATTGGTGGCGTTTTAAGCTTTTTGGTTGTTTATCTACTTCTCTTAAAAATTTTCATCCAAGAGAGGGAAAAAGTTAAATTAAGTAAGAAAGACATTTTACCAGTTTCAATAGTGGTAATCTTTATAGTTTATTTACTTGTTTCTGTTTTAAGTCTACAGTCAGATAATATGAAAAAGTACAATGCACTTTATACTTTTTACGGAATAGTTCTTAGTGTTATGAGTTATTTCTGTTTTGTACGTTATATTACAAAAGGTACACACATTGCCTTAATAATGTCTTTAATGGCAGTCTGCTATATATTTTCAGATATCTTTTATATTTTTAATGAATATTTTTCGCACTCAGTTGTTTTGGTTTTAATTCGTGATGTAACACAAATTTTAGCCTATTACTTTATGGTCGAATATTTTCTTGAAAGAGCAAAAGCACAGAGAAAAGTATTATACAATGATTGATTTTCCTTGATTAGTATGTGCTTTGTTTTTATCAAAATAAAAATCAATTCTGCCTAAGTTTATTCCGTAGCAACCCACCTGATTCACTAAAACATTTTCTCCAGCCTTATTTTTTACAATAGTAGGTTTGTCAAGAAATGTATGTGTATGTCCGCCAATGATTAAATCAATATCTTGAGTTAATTCAGCCAATTTCAAATCGCAAATTTTAGATTCGTCATCTCTATAATTGTAACCTAAGTGAGAGAGGCAAATAACCAAATCACATTTTTCATCTTTTTTTAGTAATTGTGTCATGTCCTGAGCAACTTCTACAGGATTGTTGTACACCGTTTCTTTGTACATTTTTTTGTCAACCAAGCCATCAAGTTCAATTCCTAATCCAAAAACGCCTACTTTAATTCCATTTTTATTGAAAATTTTGTAAGGTTTTACCAGCCCGTTCATCACGGTGTTTTTAAAATCATAATTAGAATTGATAAATTCAAAAGTGGCATGTGGCATTTGTGCGTATAAACCATCAAGACCGTTGTCAAAATCATGATTTCCAATAGTTGACGCATCGTATTTCATCATGCTCATCAACTTAAATTCAAGTTCACCTCCATAATAATTAAAGTATGGAGTTCCCTGAAAAATATCGCCGGCATCTAATAAAAGTACATTCGGATTTTCCTTTCGAATAGTTTCAATCAAAGCTGCTCTTCGAGATACACCACCTTTATTTGCATTACGCGGATCATCAGCCGGAAAAGGGTCTATGTGGCTGTGAACATCATTGGTATGCAAAATAGTTAAGTGTTTTATATCGTTAGTTTCAAAACTACTTAATGACAAACCTAAACTTAATAGGGCAGTACTTGCAGCTGTTTTCTCGATAAATTCTCTTCTTTTCATTGTATATATTTTTTGCCTGAGTGCAGTAATTTAATTTTTGTGTAAGAATGTTTTATTCGACTGTAATTCGAACATCGTTTTTGACCGGGATAGTATCAACTTCCTTAAAATAATCAATCAGCACATTTCTGATTTTGTAATTCAGGTCAAATTTATCAGTAGCTTTTAGGAAGAAATTCATATTATCGCCTCCATTAGCCAAATAATCATTAGTAACTACATAATACGTTTTATTCGTATCAACAGGTTTTCCCTGTATCAATATATTTTTGGCAGTATTGTCTTTTGCTATCGTAAAAGTCATTCCGGATAAAGGTTGTGGTTTTTTCTCCTTAATAATATAACTCGCAATATCAAGAATTTGATTACCATTTAAAGCAACAACAATCAAACTGTTTTCAAAAGGCATAATTTCAAAGGCAGTTCTTGTAGTTACATTTCCTTTTGGTAAAATAGCACGTATTCCACCATGATTTAACAAACACAGATCGATATTTTTTTTCTCACGCGCTTTAAAAACTACATTACCTTTTTCTAAACAAACATCGGCCATTAAATTACCAATGGTAGTTTGCCATTTCCCGGTACTTTTATCTAAGGTTTCAGGGCAATAAGCCAGGACACTGTCTAAATCTTTATTAATATGATCGCGATAAGGTTTGATAAATTTTTCGATTTGAGGAGTTTCATTTCCTTTTTCTGTTATTGGAAGCTGTTTTCCTTCTATCTTCGTCAAATTATAATTTTTCTGACTGCAGGAAAATATAAAAAAAAGTGTTAAGAATATAACAAAAAGTTTTAAAAATCCGTTATACTTTTTTAGTTTTACCATCTTAAATGCGACTTAAATAATTAATTTTGTAATCTGGTAAAAGTACTATGTTTTTAAATTATATAAAGGAATTTTTTGTAAAAAAATCATTAAAAAATAACCTGCATATTCTCAAAAACGAAGTCTTTACAAGTAATGTACAAACAATTGGTTTATTGATAGATGAAAATCAATTTCGTCATTCAACGGAATTAGTAAAGGAGTTGGTTCTTCAGGGGATTGCCTTCGAAAACATAAAAATTGTTGCGTATAGAAGTAAATTGGAGAAAGAAAAGACGTATTCGCACCTTACTTTTTGTAAAAAGAATGTCAATTGGAAAGGGGATTTTACTGAAGATTTTCTAAATGAATTTGCCAAAACAGAATTTGATCTTTTGATTAGTTATTATGAAATTGAAACACCAATTTTAATGATGGTAACAAGTAAGTCAAATGCGAAGTTTAAAGTAGGATTTTCTTCTGTCGATATAAGATTAAATCGATGGATGATTGATACCGAAATAGGGAATTATAAACTATTCGTTTCCGAATTGTTTAAGTATTTAAAAAGTATAAAATAAATTATAAATTAGAATATGCAATCATTAATAGGAACTGGTGTTGCGCTTGTAACCCCATTTAAAAAAGACTTTTCAGTTGATATCGAAGCTTTACAGCGTATTGTTAATTTTTCGATTGATGGAGGAGTTGAATATCTTGTTGTTATGGGAACAACGGCAGAAAATGCTACCTTGACACAAGCCGAAAAAGAGTTAGTTTTAAAAACAGTAATTGATACTAACAAAGGAAGATTGCCTTTGGTTCTTGGTGTTGGTGGTAATAATACAATGCAAATTGTTGAGGAATTAAAGTCAGGAGATTTTTCTGCTTTTGAAGCTATTCTTTCTGTTTCTCCTTATTATAATAAACCAACGCAGGAAGGAATTTACCAACATTTTAAAGCTATTGCAGAAGCTTCTCCAATTCCGGTCATTTTGTACAATGTTCCGGGAAGAACATCCAGTAATATGTTGCCTGCGACTGTAGTTCGCCTGGCAAACGATTTTAGTAATGTTGTAGCAATAAAAGAAGCAGCAGGCGATATGGCTCAGGCTTTACAATTGTTAAAAAATGCACCAAAAGATTTTCTTGTAATTTCTGGTGATGATATGATTGCCTTACCAATTGTTTTAGCTGGTGGAGCAGGAGTAATCTCCGTTATTGGACAAGGATTTCCGAAAGAATTTTCAGAAATGATACGTTTAGGCCTGAACAGAAAAGTAAATGAAGCTTTCAAAACGCAATACTTTTTGTCAGATTGTATTGATATGATTTTTGAGCAGGGAAATCCAGCCGGAATTAAACAAGTGTTTCAAGCCCTTGGTATTGCTGAGAATACAGTACGTTTACCTTTGGTAGCTGTCGATGAATCATTGGCAGAAAGATTGAATAAATTTGTTAAAAACAGCATTAAATTAGAGTAAGATTGCCGGTATTTTATTATACTAAAAAATATTTTGTAGTAGCTAAATTAATAACTAAATTTGCCACCGGAACTTCGGTGTGATTTTGCTTTGGCATAATTGTCTAAGAAATCATAATAAAAGTAAGAAAATGAAAAAAATAGTATCTCTATTAATTGTTGTTGTCCTTTTTTGTTCTTGTAGTGATTACCAAAAAGCTTTGAAAAATGAAGATGTTGCGGCTAAATTTGCAATGGCAACAGAGATGTATGATGCAGGAAAATATTCAAAAGCGATCCGTCTTTTTGAGCAATTAGCACCATCATATAGAGGTAAACCTCAGGCTGAAAAGCTTTTTTATATGTTTTCGCAATCTTACTACAAAACAAAACAATATTATTTAGCTGGTTATCAGTTTGAAAGTTTTGTTTCAGGTTATCCTCGTAGTGAAAAAGTACAGGAAGCTGCATTTTTAGGAGCTTACAGCTATTCAAAACTGGCACCGGTTTATAGTTTAGATCAGGCAGACACTGTGAAAGCTTTAGAGAAATTACAAGCTTTTATTGATAATTACCCAAATTCAGAATATATAGCTCAGGCAAATGAGACTGTAAAATTACTGAATGGTAAATTAGAGAAAAAAGCATATGAAAATGCTAAAGGATACAATACTATTTCAGATTACAAGTCTGCATTAATAGCTTTTGATAATTTTATTGCTGATTTTCCGGGAACACCTTTGAAAGAAGATGCATTGTTCTATAAATACGATTCAGCATATAAACTAGCAATCAACAGTATTCCATCAAAAATGGAAGAACGTCTTAATGTTGCTAAAGTTGCTTATAATAACTTATTGAAGTATAAAAGCGACACAAAATATAAAAAAGAGGCAGATGAGATGTATGCCAGAGTTGAAACAGATTTACAAAAATTTACTAAATAAATAAAGTCATGGATTTAAAAAAGACGAATGCTCCTGTAAATACAATAACATACAATAAAACTGTTATTGAAGAGCCAACAGGAAATGTGTATGAAGCAATTACCATTATGGCTAAAAGAGCAAATCAAATTAATTCTGAAATTAAAAAAGAATTAACTGAGAAATTAGAAGAGTTTGCTACTTATAATGACAGTCTTGAAGAAGTTTTTGAAAATAAAGAACAAATTGAAGTTTCTAAATTTTACGAAAAATTACCAAAACCACACGCTTTAGCTGTTCAGGAATGGTTAGACGGAAAAACTTACCACAGAGGTTCAAACAAATAATATAGTATAATGTCAGTTTTAAACGGGAAGAAAATTTTACTGGGAGTTTCTGGTGGAATTGCAGCCTATAAAACAGCTTCATTAGTACGACTCTTTATAAAAGCAGGTGCACATGTCCAAGTGATAATGACACCTGCTTCTAAGGATTTTGTAACGCCACTTACATTATCTACGTTATCAAAAAATCCTGTACACACTACTTTCTTCAATCAGGATAATGACGATGCAGTTTGGAACAATCACGTTGAATTAGGTCTTTGGGCTGATTTGATGATAGTTGCTCCGGCAACTGCCAATACATTATCTAAGATGGCTACAGGAAACTGTGACAATCTTCTTATTGCAACCTATTTATCCGCTAAATGTCCTGTCTATTTTGCTCCTGCAATGGATCTGGATATGTACAAACACCCTTCTACTTTATCAAGTTTTACTGCCTTAAAACAGTTTGGAAATGTTATGATTCCTGCTGAAAATGGGGAGCTTGCCAGCGGTTTGTCCGGAGAAGGAAGAATGGCAGAGCCGGAAAATATTATTGCATTTCTTGAGGCTGATTTGGAAAGTAAATTACCACTTAAAGGAAAAAAAATACTTATTACTGCAGGCCCGACATACGAAGCAATAGATCCTGTGCGTTTTATAGGAAACCATTCTTCTGGAAAAATGGGTTTTGATATTGCGAATGAAGCTGCAAAATTAGGAGCGCAAGTCATTTTAGTTGCAGGTCCAACTCATTTTAAAGCAAACAACGGTTTGGTTGAAGTTATAAATGTAATTTCGGCACAAGAAATGTACGATGTATGTCATTCTTATTATAATGAGGTTGATGTTGCTATTGCAGCAGCAGCAGTTGCTGATTATAAACCGAAAGTTGTTGCTTCGCAGAAAATTAAAAAAGCGGCAGACGAATTCTCAATTGAGCTCGAAAAAACAAAAGACATTTTAGCATCATTAGGAGCAATTAAAAAAGATCAGTTTTTAATTGGATTTGCTCTTGAAACTGAAAATGAAATTGAAAATGCTAAGCTGAAAATTCAGAAAAAAAACTTAGATTTGATTGTTCTTAATTCCTTGCAGGATGAAGGGGCTGGTTTTAAAAAAGAAACCAATAAAGTTACTTTTATTGATAAAGATTTTAAAATTGAGCCAATGGAATTAAAAGCAAAAGAAGCGGTAGCAAGTGATATTTTAAATAAAGTGATTTTGCACTTTAGAAAATCATAATTGTTTTAAGGTTTCAGAATAAATAGCAGTATTTTTATATTTACGCCAAGGCAAACAGTATCTTTCTATGAAAAAAATAGTTACTCTTTTAGTGTTTTTGATTTTTGGCTTTACACAAGCACAACAGCTAAATTGTACCGTAACTATAAACACTGAAAGGTTGCCAAATCCTAATCAGCAGGTTTTTAAAACACTTCAGACATCTTTGTCTGAATTTGTGAATAAAACAGACTGGACAGGGTCAGTGCTAAAACAGAACGAGCGTATCAATTGTTCAATGTATATTACATTGTCATCAAATAATTCGGATCAGTTTTCAGGAACAATTCAGATACAATCGTCCAGGTTGATTTTTAATTCAACATACTCTTCTCCTATATTCAATTTTAACGACAAAGATTTTAGTTTTCGTTACACGGAATATGAACCATTGTTGTTTAATCCTACCACTTTTGAGTCAAATTTAGTATCTGTTGTTTCTTTTTACAGCTATTTGATTTTAGGTATGGATGCAGATTCGTTTCAAATGGGAGCAGGAAATCAATATCTTGAAACGGCACAGAACATTGCAAATGTAGCACAGCAAGGTGGTTACAAAGGTTGGAGCCAGGCTGATGGAATTCAGAATCGTTATTATTTAATAACAGATATGATTTCGCCAATGTATAGTGATTTACGTCAGGTTACATTTTTATATCACAGTGGGTTAGATAAGATGAGTGATGATTTAAAAGGTGCTAAAGAAAGAATAAAATCTTCAATACTACTTATCGGAAAATTTAATTCGGTTAAACCAAATGCTTTTTTAACCCGGGTATTTTTCGATGCCAAGTCAGATGAGATTGTTTCTATCTTTTCAGGAGGACCAAGTATTACGGTAACTGATATGTCTGATGTTTTGAATAAAGTTTCGCCTCTGAATTCTACAAAGTGGTCACAAATTAAATATTAATTACTTTTCGATTTCAATATTTTATTAACTTCTATAATTTACATTTTTATCCTATGATTACTTCCCTGTCAATTAAAAACTATGCTCTGATTGAAAAATTATCAATAGATTTTTCAAAAGGCTTTTCTATAATTACAGGTGAAACCGGTGCCGGGAAATCTATTATTTTAGGTGCTTTGGGATTAGTTTTAGGAAAAAGAGCAGATTTAACTTCTTTAAAAAATAAAGAAGAGAAATGTATTATAGAAGCACAATTTGAAATTTCTAAATACAACTTAAAAGAGTTTTTTGAAGCAAATGATCTTGATTATGAAGACGACACCATTATAAGACGCGAAATTTTGCCTTCAGGAAAATCCCGTGCTTTTATTAATGATAGCCCGGTAAATCTTCAGGAATTACAAGATTTAAGTTTGTTTTTGATTGATATTCACTCGCAACAGCAAACTCAGGAATTATCAGATGAAACTGTTCAGTTTAAAATAATTGATGCTATTGCAAATAATTTTGATGTGATTACTTCTTATCAAAAGTTGTTGAAAGGATATAAATCAGATAAATCAAAATTGAACGCTTTGTTGAAAAAACAAAGTGATTCAGGAAAAGAGCAGGAGTATAATACTTTTTTACTGAACGAATTGATAGCTGCTAAATTAAAATCAGGTGAACAAGAAGAATTGGAAGCTGAATTTGAAAAGCTAAACAACGTTGAAGTTATAAAAGAATCAATAGATAAGTCTTTAATTATTGCAAATGAAGAACAATTTGGAGTTTTTCATAATCTGAATGAAATAAAAGCATCACTTCAAAAAATCGCTCCATTTTCGACAGAATATCAAAGTTTATTTGAAAGGGTAACGAGTGTTGCAATCGAATTTGATGATGTTTCAAGAGAGTTACAAAACGTTTCTGAGAAATTATTAAATGATCCTGAAAAACTGGAACTTACAAACCAGAAATTGCAATTGATTTATAATTTACAGAAGAAACATCAGGTGATTTCTGTTGATGAATTACTGCAAATTCAGGCTAATTTAGAAAATGCGGTTATTGAATTAGGGAATATTGAAGAAGAAATCACTTTATTGACAAATTCAATAGCAATAAAAGTAGAAGAATTAGATGCTTTTTCAGCTTTAATTCATCAAAACAGAGCAAATGCAATTCCGGTTTTATCAAATAAATTAATTTCAATTTTAGAAACTTTAGGGATGCCAAATGTTCGTTTTAAAATGGAACTTTTGCCATCAGAAACCTATTTCCAAAATGGAAAAGATGAATTGCAATTTTTATTCTCTGCCAATAAAGGAACTGATTTTGGATTATTGAAAAAAGTAGCTTCAGGAGGAGAAATGTCACGTATTATGTTGGCTGTTAAAGCAATTTTAGCACAATATTCTAAGCTTCCTACTTTAATATTTGATGAAATTGATACAGGAGTTTCTGGGGAAATTGCTATCAGGATGGGGGAAATTATGAAAGAAATGAGTGCTAAAATGCAGATTTTTGCTATTACACATCTACCGCAAATAGCAGCAAAAGGCGATTCACATTTCAAAGTATTCAAATCAACTGTTGATGATGATACGCAATCAGAATTAAAGCTTCTGTCTCAGGACGAAAGAGTTATCGAAATAGCCCAGATGTTATCTGGTGCAGTTGTCTCAGATTCGGCTTTAAATCATGCCAAAGCCTTGTTGAACTAAAGAAATACTTTATATTTGTCATCTTAAAACTAAATCAATAAGCGTAAATAAACTAATCATTTACCTCACTTTAATGGTTAGCAAATGAACGATAAACAATAAAAATATGATCATAGAACCTAGAATGAGAGGCTTTATTTGCTTGACAGCACACCCAAAAGGAGCCGAGCAAAATGTTAAAAATCAAATAGAATATATAAAATCAAAAGGATCAATTGCCGGTGCAAAAAAAGTATTGGTTATTGGAGCTTCAACAGGTTTTGGATTAGCGTCAAGAATTACAAGTGCTTTTGGATCTGATGCTGCAACTATTGGAGTATTTTTTGAAAAACCACCAGTTGAAGGTAAAACGGCTTCTCCGGGTTGGTATAATTCTGCTGCTTTTGAAACTGAAGCTCACAAGGCTGGTCTTTATGCAAAAAGTATCAATGGAGATGCATTTTCAAATGAAATAAAAAGACAAACACTAGATTTAATTAAAGCTGATTTAGGTCAGGTTGATTTGGTTATTTATAGTTTGGCTTCACCAGTGCGTACAAACCCTAATACAGGCGTATTGCATCGTTCGACTTTAAAACCAATTGGACAAACTTTTACAAATAAAACAGTAGATTTTCATACAGGAAATGTTACGGAAGTTTCTATTGCTCCTGCAAATGAGGAAGATATAGAGAATACTGTAGCCGTAATGGGAGGTGAAGACTGGGCAATGTGGATGGATGCCTTAAAAGATGAAAATTTATTGGCTGAAGGTGCTACAACAGTAGCTTATTCTTATATTGGGCCATCATTAACTGAAGCAGTTTACCGTAAAGGTACAATCGGACGCGCGAAAGATCATTTAGAGGCTACTGCTTTTTCTATTACAGATAGTTTAAAATCTATCGGAGGACAGGCTTATGTTTCTGTAAACAAAGCTTTGGTTACTCAGGCTAGTTCTGCAATTCCGGTAATTCCATTGTATATTTCTCTTTTATATAAAATTATGAAAGAAGAAGGAATTCACGAAGGTTGTATTGAGCAAATTCAACGTTTGTTCCAGGACAGATTATATACTGGATCACCAATTCTTGTTGATGAAAAAGGCAGAATCAGAATTGATGATTGGGAAATGCGTGATGATGTTCAGGCAAAAGTGGCAAAACTTTGGGAAGAAGCTACTACCGAAACATTGCCGGCTATTGGAGATTTAGCAGGATATAGAAATGATTTCTTAAACTTATTTGGATTTGAATTTGCCGGAGTTGATTATAAAGCTGAAGCAAATGAAGTTGTAAATATTGAAAGTATCAAATAAGAACGTATTACTATAAATAAAAACCATCAACCTAAAGTTGGTGGTTTTTTTATGAATATAGTATATCTTTGTTAAAATTTTGAAATTAAAAAAATTGCCACTTTAATACGCACATCCCATTATGATTTTTTCTTTAATTATACCCGTGTATAATCGTCCGGATGAAGTTGATGAACTTTTAGAAAGTCTCTCGAAATCTGATTATAATGAACCTTTCGAAATTGTACTTGTTGAGGATGGTTCGTCGATTCCATGTAAAGATGTTGTAATGACTTATCAGGGGAAATTGAATATTTCTTATTATTTTAAAGAAAATTCAGGTCCGGGAGATTCGAGGAATTTTGGAATGCAAAAGGCAAGGGGTGATTATTTTATCATCTTTGATTCAGATTGTATTATTCCGCCTAATTACTTAACTGAAGTGCGTAAAGCGATAAATGAAGAATATGTGGATTGTTTTGGTGGGCCAGATAAAGCATTGGATAGCTTTTCTGATATACAAAAGGCGATCAATTTTGCAATGACTTCGTTTTTGACGACTGGAGGAATACGTGGTGGTTCTGAGAAAATAAATAAGTTTCAGCCAAGAAGTTTCAATATGGGAATTTCTAAAAAGGCTTTTGAAGCATCAAAAGGATTTGGAAATATTCATCCAGGTGAAGATCCAGATTTATCAATTCGTTTATGGAATTTAGGTTTTGAAACCAGATTGTTTTCTGAAGCCTATGTCTATCATAAACGTAGAATAGATTGGGAGAAATTTTCTATTCAGGTACATAAGTTTGGAATTGCAAGACCAATATTAAATAGTTGGTATCCAGAGCATAATAAAATTACTTTTTTCTTTCCAACGGTTTTTATACTCGGATTATTATTAGCTTTTTTACTATTAATTTTCAATATTGATATTTTATTACAATTATATTTCGTATATTTCGTTGTAATTTTTCTTACAGCAAGTGTTCGAAATAAAAGTGTTAAAATAGGATACTTATCAGTAATTGCAGTTTGGAAACAATTCTATGGTTATGGAATGGGATTTTTAAAATCATTTATAAAAATCATTCTTTTAAAGAAAAAACCACAAGAAGCTTTTCCGCGTATGTTTTTTAAAATATAATATGACAAAGGTTATCGGTTTAACAGGAGGAATTGGTAGTGGAAAAACAACTATTGCCAATTATTTTGCAGAAATGGGAGTTCCTGTCTATATAGCCGATAATGGTGCAAGGGTAGCAATGCAATTGGATTATGTTATAAATGAAGTAAAAGATGTATTTGGAGAAAGCGTTTTTGAAAATAATATTTTAAACAGAGCTAAACTTGCTGAAATTGTATTTAACGACAAGGAAAAGTTAGCTAAATTAAATGCAATAGTCCACCCAGCTGTAAAAAAGGATTTTGAGGTATGGTTATTGCAGCATAAGAATTACGAATACATAATTTATGAAGCCGCTATATTATTTGAAAGTGGCCGATATAAAGAGTGCGATTATATTATAACAGTAACCGCACCAGAAGATATTAGAATTGACAGAGTCTTAAAACGCGATAATACCACCCCAGCGCAAGTTTTAAGCAGAATGCAAATGCAATGGAAGGATGAAGATCGAATTTCCAGAAGCAATTTTGTTATTAATAACGTAAATCTTAAAATTGCTAAGGAAGAAGTTGTTAAAATTCTTAAAATTTTAGATATTAAACAAAATCAGTCTTAAATGTTAATATTTGGTTAATGTATTATTTAGTATATTGTTAAAATATTAATTTTGTTTCGATGAATAAATTATTTTTTAGAATACTTGTTTTGCTTATGAGTTTGTCTCTTATTGGGATAATACTTGTTCAAGTATTTTGGTTCAACTCTTCGTTCAAAAATAATGACGAACAATTTAAATACCACGTTACCCAGGTAATTGGTAATGTTGCTGATAAACTAGAACAGCAGGAAGAATATAGTTTTTATGATAAATACAATCGTATAAAAGACAGTACTGGTAAAATTCCTAAAAAAGAAGATTTACTGGAAGTTCTTTATGTGCAAAGAAATACCAAAACAAATAAAACAATTGTTTATTCGAATACATTAACCTCTGAAGATTATGATATAAGCGGTTCGCTTTTTAATAAAAAATTCAGTAGTGAACGATTTAAAAACTTCAGTTCAAAGCGTGTAACAGAAGTTTACAATAACAATAATGGCATTGATAATAATGCTTTAGGACAAAGTATTATTCCGGATTTAAAAATCGAAAAATCAGGAAGTTTAGATATTTTAAATAAAGTACAGCAACAAATTCAATACAAAGATATTGCGTCTTTGACACCTATTGAAGGAAGAATTACAAAAGACAAGCTTAATAAATTATTGAAAAAGGAATTAGAAGAATATGGTGTAAAAACCAAATTTGAATTCGGTGTTTTGAATAGTGGTTTGCCTACAAAAGTAAAATCGGATGGATTTCATTTTGATAAAGATGCAAGTTATCATATTCCGATATATACTGATAATGAAGGAAATAGTAAGTATGAATTATATATCACTTTTCCTTATAAAAAGAAATTTTTGTTATCAGAATTATTAAGTATTACAATATTATCAATTGTATTTACGCTTATTATTATAATTGCTTATACAAGTGCATTAAACCAATTGTTGCGACAAAAACATATTTCTGAAATTAAAACAGATTTTATAAATAATATGACGCATGAGTTTAAAACTCCAATTGCAACTATAAATTTAGCGCTTGATGCAATTAGAAATCCTAAAATTATTGAAGATAAAGAGAAAGTCTTTCGTTATCTGCAAATGATTAGGGATGAAAATAAAAGAATGCATGCTCAGGTTGAAAACGTTCTGCGCATCTCTAAATTAGAAAAAAGAGAATTGGATATTACAAAAGAACCAACTGCAATTCATGATATTATCGATGATGCAATTGAACATGTAAATTTAATTTTAGAAGATAGGCATGGTACGGTTGTAAAACATTTTAATGCTTCAAGAACAACATGTTTGGTAAATGAAGTGCATTTTACAAACGTTTTGGTAAACATTTTAGAAAATGCTATAAAATATTCTCCGGATGTTCCTGAAATTGAAATTTTTACAGAAAATATCAAAGATATGATTCTGATAAAAGTAAAAGATAATGGTCTTGGTATGAGTAAAATAGCTCAGAAAAGAGTTTTTGAGAAATTTTACAGAGAACATACAGGAGATTTACATAATGTAAAAGGACATGGTTTGGGTCTGGCTTATGTAAAACGAATAGTTGAAGATCACAATGGTCAAGTATATGTTGAAAGCGAAAAAGGAAAAGGTAGCACCTTTATAATAAAAATACCATTAATAAATTAAAATATGGAAAATAATAACAAAAGAATACTTTTAGTAGAAGATGACCTTAATTTTGGGGCAGTTCTTAAAGATTATCTAATGTTAAATGACTTTGAAGTTACTTTAGCTAAAAACGGTATGGAAGGTTTCGAAAAATTCAAGAAGGATGTATATGATTTATGTATTCTTGATGTGATGATGCCTTATAAAGATGGTTATACTTTAGCCAAAGAAATTAGAGAAAAGAATAGTGAAGTGCCTATTATCTTCTTAACTGCAAAATCTATGAAGGAGGATGTGTTAAAAGGTTATAAAGCTGGTGCTGATGATTATTTGAATAAACCTTTTGATTCAGAAGTTTTATTGATGAAGATAAAAGCAATTATTCAAAGAAAGTCTGCAGATACAAAAGCAGAGCAGGTTCAGTTTGAGTTTAACATTGGTAAATTCCATTTAAATTCTAAACTTAGATTTTTGACTTTTGAAAATGACGAGCCAATAAAATTATCTCCAAAAGAGAACGAATTGCTTAAAATGTTGATTCTTCATGAAAATGATTTAATGCCAAGAGAGTTAGCGTTAACAAAAATCTGGAGAGATGACAACTACTTTACTTCAAGAAGTATGGACGTTTACATCGCTAAACTTAGAAAATATCTAAAAGCAGACGAAGATGTTGAGATTCTTAACATTCACGGAGAAGGTTTCAGATTAGTTGTTAAAAGCAAAGTCACTGAATAACAAAATTCACCAAACTAATAAAATAGTAAAGCTCTGAGAAATCAGAGCTTTTTTTTGCCTTTTATTTTTTAAGGATTTAAATTTTAAGTTGCTTATTGTTAGTTGTTTAGATTTGTATTTATTGATGAGTTTTAGTGTTGAAAATATTTTTACATGAATTTTCTTAAAATAAATTTGGAAAATCAAAAAACAATTATGAATATTTGCAGACGAAAAAAAATAATAACCCTATAAAACGAAGAGAAATGTTTGTACTTACATCAACATCACAAAGCTTCACACCAAACGGATTTGGTGCTGCGCTTCTTCGTGGCTTATTTCAATCTTAGAAATTCATTTTTAGATATATAAAAAGCCCGAAGACATTTATTTTCGGGCTTTTTTTATTCTAGACACTTCAAATTTTCCCGAATAACAGTTTCATTATTTATCCGAAAGGATGAAAATTAGGTACGCTTATGTTTTGTTCGAACTTTTCAGTTTTAACGAGCATCGGTTTGCAAAAAAATAATAAGAATAATTAAAAATTTATGGGAAATAAATTATCCGGAAAAGACCTGATTAAATTAGGCTTTCCAAAAAACAATGCAATAAACATTGCCTTAGGGCAAATAAACAGATATAGAAAAAGAGAAAAAAAAGAATCTATTCTAACAGAAGCTAAAGAGGTTTTGCTTCATCCGGAAAAGTTTGAAGGAAACGGAACTTGGGGTAAAGTAGCTGAAGGTTTGATAAATCCTGTTCAGGTAAGAATGCGTCAGTTGAAAAACACACGGGCACCTTTTACCATTTTTGGAGAAAATGAGATTGATCAACAAGCAAAATTTCAATTGTTTGATTCTTTGAAGTTACCAATTTCAGTTGCTGGAGCTTTAATGCCAGACGCACATTCAGGTTATGGATTACCAATTGGCGGAGTTTTGGCGACAGATAATGCTGTGATTCCATACGGAGTTGGAGTAGACATCGGTTGCCGAATGAGTCTTTCGATTTTTGATTTACCAGCATCGCATTTTAAAGGAAAAGAACATCAATTAGAAGCGATTTTAAAAGATAATACCAAGTTTGGAATGAATGAGGTTCATGCTTCAAGAGTAGATCATGAAGTTTTTTACAAAAGTGAGTTTCAGGATATTCCGTTATTAAGGAATCTTTTACCTAAAGCTTACAAACAATTGGGAAGTTCTGGCGGAGGAAACCATTTTGTGGAATTTGGAATTGCAAAAATTGAGAATCCTGAGAATGAGTGGAAGATTGGAGCTGGTGAGTATTTTGCTGTTCTGTCACACAGTGGCTCCCGAGGATTAGGCGCTAATATTGCTAAACATTATACCTATCTGGCGACAAAACAATGTCCGTTGCCTAAAAATGTGCAGCATTTGGCCTGGTTAGATTTGAATACGCACGATGGTCAGGAATATTGGCTGGCAATGAATTTGGCTGGAGAATATGCTAAAGCCTGTCATGATGATATTCATAGAAGAATTGCTAAAGCTATTGGAAAAAGAGTGGTAGTAAATATCGAAAATCATCACAATTTTGCATGGAAAGAAATGGTAAACGGCCAGGAATGTATTGTACACAGAAAAGGAGCAACCCCAGCGGCAGAAGGTCAATTGGGAATTATTCCCGGATCTATGACTGCACCTGGTTATATTGTGAAAGGAAAAGGCAATGCTGAAAGTTTAAACTCGGCTTCGCATGGAGCTGGTCGTTTATTTTCGAGAGCAAAATGTAAAAGCACTTTTACGCAAAGCGAAATAAAAAAGGTTTTGAAAGCCAATGATGTAACCTTGATTGGAGGAAATATTGATGAGGCTCCAATGGCTTACAAAGACATTACAAAAGTGATGGGAAATCAAACGGATTTGGTTGAAGTTCTGGGAACTTTTACTCCAAAAATTGTTAGAATGGACCGATAAAAAGAAATTAAAAGTGGAAAAAATAATTCAGATAACAGCAGGTCGCGGACCTGCAGAATGCACTTGGGTAGTTGCCCAAGTGCTTAAAAAAGTTTTGGAAGAAGCGCAGGAACAACAATTAGAAACTGTTCTGTTACAAAGAGAAGGTGGTCAGGAAAATGGAACTGTTGAAACTGCGTCAATTGCTGTAAAAGGAGAAAAAGCAGATCAATTTGTAAAATCGTGGCTAGGAACAATTCAGTGGATTGGGCAGAGTCAGTTTCGGAAAATGCACAAACGCAAGAATTGGTTTATTGGTGTTTTTGAAATTGATCCACAGAAAGGTGCGCTAGTTTCGGAAAACGATATTCAATATCAGGCCATGCGAAGTTCAGGAGCTGGTGGACAGCACGTAAATAAAGTGAGTTCAGCAATAAGAGCGACTCACATTCCGACGGGAATCGCTGTAGTTTCGATGGACAGCCGATCGCAACACCAAAACAAAAAACTGGCAAAAGAAAGATTATTAAAAAAATTAGAAGACGAAAAACTAGCCCAACTTAAGAATCATGTAGGTAAACAATGGGAAAACCAGCTTAATATTGAGCGAGGAAATCCCGTTAGAGTTTTTACAGGAAGTGATTTCAAAAAAAATAAAGTAGAGAAAGGTTATAAAGGAATTCGTCAGAAATTAAAACAAGATTTACGAAATGAGCATAATTAAAAAGTTGGTTGCAGAAAACAATCATGATGTGCGAATTAAATGTGACCAAAAGAAAACAATAAATAGCAACACATAAAATGAAAACAATTGATAAATACCTTTTTCAGGCTTTGGATAATTATCCATATTCGCTTGAAGAAACGATTGAATCTCTAGATTATGCTTTTTCTTATGATGATAAAAATACAATGGTTTTGTGTTTATATGGAAGAATTCAAGCAGAACAATTATGGAATTATGAAGAGGCTAAATCTTATTTTCAACAGGCTCTTGCCATAAATATTCATGCACTTGAAGTGTATCCGCATTATTTGCAAACTTTAATTTTAAATGAAGATTATGAAGAAGCGCAAAAGTTGATTGATTTTGCTTTGACAATTAAAGGGATCAATAAATCTGATATATATGTGAAGAAAGCTATCCTTTTAGAAGTGCAACATCAATTTAAAAATGCACTTAGGGAAATTAAAAATGCTAAACTTTGCAATTTGCACTTTGCTTTTGATTCTGATATTAGTGAAGTTGAGAAAAGAATCAAAGTTAAAATGGAGTTGCTGAAAAAGAAAAAGAAGCCTAGTAAATCAATAAAGGATTCAAAAAAGAAATCATAATAATTTTAGTAGAAAAAAAACGATGCCATTCAAATTTGAATGGCATCGTTTTGCATTTATAGCATAATAAATATGCAGTCCCTACGGGACACTCTATTGGTATACTAAATTTATTTTACCAATATTTTCTACCATTATTTAACTCCTAACGGAGCATTTGGATGAAATAAATTGATATTTGTATGATTTTACTTCGTTTGTCGCCAATAGTTGACTTGTAATAAAATACTTCGTAGAGATTACATATTGGTAGAAAATAGTATTAGAAAAAGAATATTTGTCTCGTAGGGACTCTACATAATCTCCAATATCAAATAATATTATTTCCAATGCAATTCTAAAGCAAAACAGGTTTTTTCGTTCTTGGTTATGCTGAATGTTGCTGTAGTGTGATCATCGTCTTCACTTTCATGAATAACAACATTATCTTTTAGAGATAACTCTTTCATAAAATTCATTTCAAAGCTTTTTACTTCCTGTTTCAGAATTCTTTTTGGATCAACATGATCAAGGCACCATTCTAAATATTTGACATTATTAACATGGTTTACAATATCTAAATCAGATAAATAAACTGTTTTTTCAAAAACCGCTTCTTTTTCATGATTGATATTGATTTTAGAAAAACCTTCAGAAGTGGCTCTGTTTTCAGGAAATAATTCAAAGTGTTCATACGGCAAAGCCAAAGGTTCCGGACGACGTAATTGTGTGTTAAAAACGGCCCAATACGTTTCGCAGCCTACTATCTTTTTACCATTCACATACATTTCTAATGCACGAACAGAACGTGAATTCTCTAAACTGTTAATCCATGTTTTTACAGTAACAACATGCTGCCATTTCGGCAATTCTGAAATCTCAACTCTCATTCGGCTTAAAACCCAGGCTTGATGAAATTCCTGCATATCAAAGAAACTGATGCCTCCAACTTCAGAATGTGCAGCTGCGGTTAATTGTAAAATATTACACAAATCAGTGTATTTTAAATAACCGTTTGGCGTGCATTGCGTGAAATTGATTTCCCAGTCTTTGCTTAAAACTGATGTGAAGTTTGGTGATATAGGCATTGTAAATTTTAGATGTTAGATTGTTGATTTTAGATTTTTCCTGAGAGAATAGAATATAGAATAAAGAAAATAGATTTCTTATGTGATAAGATTTTCTATGTATCTTATGATTTCTTTTCTATCTGTTGCATAGTCAAACCATTTCGTATTTTCATTTCTCTTGAACCAGGTTAATTGTCTTTTGGAAAATCTTCGTGTATTTTTCTTGATTTCTTCTATTGCAAATGGAAGAGTAAAATCTCCGTCAAAATAACTAAATAATTCTCTATAACCGACGGTTTGGAGCGCATTTAACGCTTTATTAGAATACAATGCTTTTGCTTCTTCGAGTAAACCTTGGTTCATCATAATAGCAACGCGCTGGTTAATGCGATCATAAATTACTTTTCTATCTGCTTCTAAACCAATTAAAACAGGAATGAAGTTTCGGTTGTTTTTCTTCTGATTTAAAAAGGAAGAATATGGTTTTTTGGTTCCTAGACAAACTTCTACAAAACGCATCATTCGTTGTGGATTTTGAAGTGTTTGTGGATTTTCTAAAGTTATTTTTTGAAAATAGTCGGGATCTAAATTCTGTAATTGCTCTTGTAAATAATTGATTCCAAGTTTTTCATAATTTGAATTCACTTCAGAACGAATTTCTGGTTTGATTTCAGGAAATTCGTCAAAACCTTTTAAAACAGCATCGACATATAATCCTGAACCACCAATTAAAATGGCAAAATCATTCTTCTGAAATAATTCTTCTAATTTTAGAAGTGCTTCTTTTTCGTAATCACCAACAGTATAATTTTCGAAAATGGACTTGTTTTGAATAAAATGATGCTTTGCTGAATCTAACTCTTCCTGATTTGGAACTGCTGTCCCGATCGTCATTTCTTTAAAAAATTGTCGGCTGTCGCAAGAAATTATTTCACAATTGAAATGTTGTGCCAAAGCAATGCTTAAGGCTGTTTTGCCTATAGCTGTTGGTCCGACAATGGTAATTAAGTATTTCATATTTCTTATAGCCCAGATGGGAGTGGAAACCCCGGACTTATATTTGTTAGTTTTTTTGGGATAAAAGAGCGACCAGCGGAAGCTCCTTTTATACCTTAAAAAAACAACAAAGATAAGGAGGAGTTGGAGCGTACAGCTGGAAATAGCTCCATAAATTAAATATTAGGTAATTCTGTTCCGCATTCGTAGCAATATTTTGCATTATCAAAGTGGACTTGTGAACCACATTTTTCACAAGCTTTCTTAGTGCTAATGGTACTATTTTTAAGACTGTTTTTGGCAAATTCTGCAGTTACAATTCCGGTTGGAACTGCAATAATTCCATAACCCAAAATCATAACAAATGAAGCAACGAACTGGCCTAAAGGAGTTATGGGCGAAATGTCTCCATACCCTACAGTTGTCAATGTCACTATAGTCCAATAAATGCTAACCGGTATGCTCGTAAAACCGCTTTCTTTGCCTTCTATCACATACATAACTGAACCGATAATTACGGTACTAATCAGTACGAAATATATAAAAACGAGAATTTTTTCTTTGCTGGCTTCGATTGCTTCGCGTAATTGAACGGATTGATGGGAAATTTGTGGGATATGAAGTATTTTGAATAAGCGGAAAAAACGTAATGCTCTTACGACTGATAAAATACTCGCACCAGGGAAAAATATTGATAAGTACATTGGGAGTACAGCTAATAAATCGATAATTCCATAAAAACTGAAGATGTATCTAACTGGTTTTTGAATTGAAATGATACGAAGGATATATTCGATTGTAAAGAAGACGGTAATCACCCATTCGCACATAATGAGCTGAGAATGGTATTTTTGGTTGATTCCCTGAACGGTTTCCATCATGACCAAAAGGACACTCAATAAAATTAATCCGAGTAAGACCAGATCGAAAAGCCTGCCTAAAACGGTATCAGTTCCGTAAAGAATTACTTTGATTTTTTCTCTAAAGATTTCGTATTTGGATTTCATTTGTGTCATATCACTAAGATAATTAAAATTAGGATACTTTAAAAATGAAGAATTTTAAGTGATTTGCTTTTGCGCATGTAATTTTGAATTATGTTTTTTACATCGCGATTGTTTTGCATCGGAATTAAAATGTTTTTTAGGATTTCAATATTCGTAATCTGATAATTCAAATCGTAAAACGCATAACCTTTATAAATCCCATTTTCAATTAATACAGCGCTTCGTTCGTTTATATTTCGGCCACGATCGATAAGAATCATGCTTTTGTTTTCAAAACTGTGTTCAGAAATGAATTCTTGTACGCGTGCATTGTATATTTCCGGGCTTACTTCGCCAATACAAGCACCATCGCATTCTTTGATTTTATATTGAAAACACTCTTTCTTAGTTTGATATAAACCTGTTAATTTTTGGCACAAATGATACTTCGTTGAGAATTTGAAAAGCATATTTTTACCTTCCTGTAAAGAAGCAAACGAGGTAATCTCTTTTTTACGACCATCAGCTTTTTGAAGTTTTATATTCAAATAGCCATTTGAGTCTTTTTCTGCATATAAAGCAAATGGAAATACTGTTTTTTTCTGTGCACGATTATGTCTTGGTCGGTTTATTTTTACTTCTTCGCTTTCTTTTAAGAGCGCAATTAATTCGCTTCCGGTTTCATCATAAGTGATGGTGAAAACTTCAGCCTGGATTTTTTTGCTTTTTGTTGTGATTCCGGTAAAATGTTGATTTACTCTTTTTCTGATATTTTGACTTTTTCCTATATATATTAAAGTTCCGCCTTCGTTATGTATGTAGTAAACACCAGTTTTAGTTGGCATTTGTCCAACCAAATCTAATAATTTTGGAGCAATACCTTTTTCAACTTCCAGTTTTATAAAATCTTTTACAATTGTTTTTTCAAGATCTTTTTCTAAAAGCATCTTAAACAACTTTGTCGTTGCCATGGCATCACCACTCGCACGATGGCGATCTGCCATTGGGATACCAAGTGCGCGAACCAATTTTCCTAAACTATAAGAAGGTTGTTCCGGAATTAGTTTTTTAGCCAATTCGACTGTACAAAGTGTTCTGGCCTCGAAATCATATCCTAGGCGTCTGAATTCAGTACGTAAAATTCGGTAATCAAAAGAAGCGTTGTGTGCTACAATTATACAATCTGAGGTGATTTCGATGATTCGTTTTGCAACTTCAAAGAATTTAGGAGCAGAACGCAACATAGCATTATTTATCCCGGTTAATTTCACCACAAAAGGCTGAATCGGAATTTCAGGATTAACAAGACTAATGAATTGATCAACTACTTCATGGCCATCAAATTTATAAATGGCGATTTCAGTAATTCCTTCTTCATTAAACTGGCCTCCAGTGGTTTCTATGTCTAGTATTGCGTACATTTTCAATGTCAATATCAATATCAAAAATCAATAACAATGTCAAAAAATCAATATTTTAAAAATTGAATTTTGTTATTGTTATTGTAATTGTCATTGAAAAATTATTTTTTATTTAGTATCATTTTTGATGAAATTGCAATTAATTGTTCAACTTCAATAAGAAGTTTATTGCGCTTATCATTATCTCCTTCTTTTATATAATCTAAAATTTTTAATGAGTTTCTAGATTCTTTTAACTCTTTTTACAACTAATGAAACTTTGAAAATAAAATCTTTATCAGTTATTGTTCCCTGGGCTTCTCCAAAATTTAATGATGCACCTCCAGATGATCTGATCAATTGATTTTTATAATATTCATTTTCAAATATCTTTTCTAATTGTCTTGTAAAGAAAATACATTCTCCTGCAAATCTCACCAACCTATCTTCAAAATTGAAAATTTTCTCCATTAATACTATTGTAATTGACTTTTGATATTGTCATTGATTTTTGAAATTATCTTCCTCCAAAGATACTGCTTCCAATTCTAACCATTGTGCTTCCGCAATCAATGGCAAGCTGGAAGTCTCCGGACATTCCCATTGAAATTGTAATTAGTTTTAAATTTTCGTTTTCGATGGATTGAATTGAATCAAAAATAGATTTCAAATGTGTAAATTCTTTTTTAATTTGGTTTTGGTTATCTGTAAAAGTTGCCATTCCCATTAACCCTAAGATACGAATGTTTTTCATCTCTTTGAATTCTGGAGAAGATAATAATTCATTTAATTCATTTTCATCCAAGCCAAACTTAGATTCTTCTTCGGCTATGTACATTTGAAGCAGGCAATCAATAACTCTATTGTTCTTTATTGCTTGTTTATTAATTTCCTGCAATAATTTCAAACTATCTACACCATGAATCAAGCTCACAAATGGTGCCATAAATTTGACCTTATTCGACTGAACATGACCAATCATATGCCATTGAATATCTTTGGGCATTTCTTCCCATTTATCCGTCATTTCCTGGATTTTGTTTTCTCCAAAAATGCGCTGGCCTGCTTCGTAGGCTTGCATTAAGTCAGAAACAGGTTTAGTTTTAGAAACGGCAACTAGAGTTACATTTTCTGGTAAACTATTTTTTATATTTTCTAAGTTAGATTTAATACTCATTACAATTGTGTTTTATCATTTCTGATCTCAATTTATTCGCTAATTCAAAATTTCTATCGGCATTAAGCTTATTATTCCCAAGTCGTAAAACTCTTCTTTTCAAGTCATAAATTCCAGGAAAAGAAGCTATGATTCTATCTTTTAAGGAATTACAAGGGACAATATGAATGTGACAATGGAATATTGATTGTCCAGCTTCCTTATTCACTGCTGTCCATATTCTAATGCCTTTACAACTATATGCCTTTTGCATAGAATAATTTATATTTTTTAGAATAGGAATTAGTTCTATTGAATGATCAACAGAAAGTTCTAAAATGTTCGTGTAATGTTTTTTAGGAATTAATAAACAAATAGAACCAATGCTTGTTTGCCGGTATTTATCAGTAAGAACTATAAATAATTCATTTTCAAAAATAATTTCTTCTTTGATTCGATCTCCTCCTATTATTTTACAAAAACGACATTCTTCCATTGGAATCCAAATATTTCGACCTAAACAAACTGCTTAGAGATTTTCTCTGCTTTCTTACTTTCACTATAATCATAAAAACCTTCTCCAGATTTAACTCCCAATTTTCCGGCTCTAACCATATTCACTAAAAGTGGGCAAGGAGCGTATTTTGGATTTTTAAAACCTTCGTACATTACGTTCAAAATTGCCAAACAAACATCAAGACCAATAAAATCAGCTAATTGTAGTGGACCCATTGGGTGTCCCATTCCTAATTTCATCACCGTATCAATTTCGTAAACACCGGCTACTTTATTGTATAACGTTTCGATTGCTTCGTTTAGCATTGGCATCAAGATTCTATTTGCTACAAAACCTGGATAATCGTTTACTTCGACAGGCGTTTTTCCTAGTTTTACAGATAAATCCATGATAATTTTTGTGACTTCGTCGCTGGTATTGTATCCACGAATGATTTCCACTAATTTCATAATCGGCACCGGATTCATAAAATGCATTCCGATAACGCGTTCCGGATGTGCTACAACTGCTCCAATTTGTGTAATGGATATAGAAGAAGTATTCGTTGCTAAAATGGTATTATGAGAACAAGCTTCGTTTAATTGCTTGAAAATATTTAATTTTAATTCAACATTTTCTGTCGCTGCTTCAACGACTAAATCAACTCCCACAACACCGTCTTTAATATCTGTATAAGTTATAATATTAGTGATGGTTTTGGCAACATCTTCCTGAGTGATAGTTCCTTTAGAAAGCATTCTGTCTAAGTTGGAAGCGATAGTTGCCATTCCTTTATCTAGAGATTTTTCAGAAACATCAATAAGTTTTACGGTAAAACCACTTTGTGCAAAAGTATGAGCAATTCCGTTACCCATTGTTCCAGCACCAATTACAGCTATAGTTTTCATTTAAATTCAGGTATTATATTTATGATTTTAGCCACGAATTCACCAATTAAATTCGGGAATTCGTGGCTAATTTATTTTTGAAATTATATTTTATTTATCGAAACAATCAATAATCTGATATGCCACACGTAAAGCATCTGTAGCTTGTTCTAAAGTTACAACTGGCGTGGTGTCAGTGTTAATAGCATTTGCAAATGATTCTAGTTCATCTAAAATCGCATTGTTTTGCTCGACATCAGGATTTGTAAAGTAGATTTGTTTTTTTACACCTTCAGCATTTTGAAGAATCATATCAAAATCTCCAGGAACTTCCGGAGCATCTTTCATACGTACCACTTCACATTTTTTCTCCAGAAAATCAACAGAAATATAGGCATCTCTTTGAAAAAAACGTGTTTTACGCATATTTTTCATCGAAATTCTGCTTGCTGTTAAATTTGCCACACAACCATTTTCGAATTCAATTCTGGCATTTGCAATATCAGGTGTGTCACTGATAACTGAAACACCACTTGCATGAATGTCTTTTACTTTTGAATGCACAACACTTAAGATTGCATCAATATCATGAATCATCAAATCTAAAACCACAGGGACATCTGTACCACGCGGATTAAATTCGGCCAAACGATGTGTTTCAATAAACATCGGATTTTCGATCATGTTTTTCGTTGCAATAAAAGCAGGATTAAAACGCTCCACATGACCAACTTGTCCTTTTACATTGTATTCTTTGGCTAAAGCAATAATCTCTTCCGCTTCTTCTACAGTGTTGGCAATAGGTTTTTCTATAAAGATGTGTTTTCCTGATTTAATGGCCACTTTAGCACATTTATAATGTGAAAGTGTTGGTGTTACAATATCGATTACATCCACGGCGTGGATTAATTTTGCAATAGTGTTGAAGTTTTTATAGCCGAATTCTTTTGAAATTCTTTCGGCATTTTCTTGATTTTCGTCGTAAAATCCAACTAATTCGTATTTGTCAGATTGTTGCAATAAGCGTAAATGTATCTTACCTAAGTGACCAGCACCTAAAACTCCTACTTTTAACATGAGAATGTATTTTAAACAAAAATATAATTTATTTGTTGAAAGTAAAAGTTAATGCAATAAAGATTTAGCGATTTAATAATTAAAAATCAATATTTGATTTCTTTTTTACTTTCTTATTTTTGCCAAAATAAAACCTACCCATTTTGAAAGACACTGCCAAACATCAAGGACTTCGTAATCAATTAGTAAGCACTTTAGAACAAAAGGGAATAACTGATAGATCAGTTTTGGATGCGATAAAAAAAATCCCAAGACACCTTTTTCTGAATTCAAGTTTTGAAGATTACGCTTATCAGGACAAGGCGTTTCCTATTGGTGCTGGACAAACTATTTCTCAGCCCTACACTGTGGCTTTTCAGTCACAATTATTAGAAGTAAAAAAAGAACATAAAATTCTTGAAATTGGAACAGGTTCTGGTTATCAAACTGCAGTTTTATGTATGCTGGGTGCTAAAGTTTATAGTATAGAAAGACAAAATGAGTTATTTAAACAAACCTCAAATTTATTTCCTAAATTAAATATCCGGCCTAAACATTTATCTTTTGGCGATGGTTATAAAGGATTACCAAGCTACGCGCCATTTGATAGTATTATTGTTACGGCTGGCGCTCCGTTTATTCCTCAGCCCTTAATGGCACAGTTAAAAATAGGAGGAAGGTTGGTTATTCCGTTAGGTGAAGATGTACAGATTATGACTTTGTTGATTCGTAAAAATGAAACGCAATTTGAGAAACATGAGTTTGGAGAATTTCGATTTGTTCCTTTATTAGAAGATAAAAATTAGATAAAAAGCCCAATTAGTTGGGCTTTTTTATTGGGTAAGAATATTAATATATCTTTCCAGGCTTTCTTTTTCTATCTGAGCAATAAAAAGTAAAAAATCTTCCTTGTCTTTTTTTGTTTGGGCTTTTTCTAATGATTGATAATATTGTATTCTGTTTTCGTAATCCCCTTTTATGTTAGCAATCAAATAGCCTTTTTGCATTAATATTAAATTCATAACTAAACGTGAGGTTCTTCCGTTTCCATCAATGAAGGGATGAATGGTGACTAGTCTTTCATGCATTTCAGCAGCAAGAATAATTGGATGTAATTTGTTTTTGTTTATTTCATACCAAATAAAATATTCTTCCATTTCCTGAGCAACCATTAAGGGCTGCGGAGGCATATGAGTGCTTCCTTGAATCATTACCTGAACTTTTCGATAACGTCCGGCATCTTCAGGAATAATTCCACGGAGGATTAAATTATGAATTGATAAAAGATCACGTTCATTCAACGCGTTGTTTTTCTGCATTAAATCTTTGATAAAGCCAATTGCTTCCTGATGATTTATAGCTTCCAGATGTTCTCTCATGCTTTTTCCGGAAATAGTCAAGCCTTCATTAATAACCATATCGGTTTCACGAAGTGTCATCGTATTTCCCTCAATTCTATTACTTTCAAAAGTATATTCTAATTCAAGAGCCTGCTTGATTTTATAACTATCAAATTTTCTGTAGGTATCTAATTTATCTTTTAGAATATCAATTTCTTTTAAAATCTTTTCTAAGGAAGTTGATATTTTTAAGTTTGATATTGCATTATTATATTTTATCTCATCTTCGGCAACTTTTAAAGCTTTTAAAGCAAATTCATCATCTCCAATTTCATATAGAATTTTTTCTTTTAACCAGGCAATCATCAAAGTTTCAAAGTCAATTTCTAAGAGTTGAGAAAGTTTAGAAATTTGCTCTTTAGTAGGTTTTCTTGTTCCTGACTCAAATTTACTTATTAATGCCTGATCAATTCCAAGAAGTTGGGCTACTTCACGGGTTTTTAATCCTTTTTGTTCTCGTGCATTTTTAAGTAACGTTTTCATTTTTTTTTAGTGAAATGATTTAAATTGTCTTGACAAAATTAGTCATTTTTTAAATTGAAAAAAAAAGCAATATATTATTATTGCTTTTAATTCTTTTATTTAGGTAAAGATCCGTCTTTTTTCATTTCACCAACAACAGCTTGCATGATTGCATCAACAGTTTGTCCTAAATCCGTAACATACTCAGATTTGGTAGTTCCTGTCCAGATTAATTTGTTTTGTTTTAATGAAAAAATATTGGTTTCTACCATGTAAGATGTAGTTTCCTGATAATATCCCGGATCGTAAAAGCTTGGAGAATACATTCCGTACCAGTTTCCAAATCCATAACCATACATTCCTGTGTACATTCCGTCAAATCCTCCATAATACATACCTGTATAAGTTCCGGGAACGTAGTTTGTTTCTTTTTCAGTACTTACTAAACGCATTGTAACAACTCCGTCAAAATTTTCATCTTGTAGAATTTTTAATTTTTGTTCCTGTGTGAGTTGCTTAGTAGTTTCGTTTAAAAATTGATATGAAGTTTTAAAAATTTGATTACTGGCTGCAATCCTATTTTCTGTAATTCTTCTGGAAGCTTCATCTTTAACTAAAGCAACAACTAAAACTTTTTTAAAATGTTCCTGAGCAACTGTTACGTCAGGATCTCTCCAGCTATTTACAATTGAAGTATTACTGCCACAACTTGAAAGTGCCAGTACGGCAATTAACAAAACTAAGTACTTTTTCATATTTTACAGTTAAATTGTTTTTATAAAAATAACGATAAAATATTAATAAACACTTCTTTAAAATAAATTTAAAGCATTTTAATTGTAAGCTTTTTTAATTCGATCTAAATCACGTTTTGTGTCTTGCTCTTTCAAAGACTCGCGTTTGTCGTAGTTTTTCTTTCCTTTACAAAGGCCTATTTGCAGTTTTGCAAGACCTTTTTCATTTGTGAATAATTTTAGCGGTACAATAGTAAGTCCTTTTGCCTGCACACTTTTATGAAGGCTTTTTAATTCTTTCTTATTTAAAAGTAATTTTCGTTCACTTCTCGACTTATGGTTGAATTGATTTCCAAAAGAATATTCTTCAATATAAGTATTGATAGCAAAAAGTTCAAGGTTGCTAAATTCGCAAAAGCTTTCGGTAATATTAGCTTTTCCTAAGCGTATAGATTTGATCTCTGTTCCGGATAAAACGATTCCTGCAACATAGGTGTCGATTATCTCGTAATCGAAACGAGCTCTTTTATTAAGTATATTGACTGTTTTTAACATAGTTGCAAATGTAAAACAAAATTGAAAAACTTTCATGCTATCTAAGATAATTAAAGATTTTTTTTAATCAATGACTTTGATCATGTTTAAAGAAAAAACTTACATATAAGTTTGTTGAATAATTTAAAACAAACTCAAACATGAAAAAAATTTTATCATTAGTTGGTATTGTGTTAATCGGTTTAACTGCAAAAGCACAGGATGCAAATCAAGGTTTAAAAGGCGCATGGTTTGCTACTTCACAATTTGGTTATCAGCAAACTAAAACAGGAGATGTTAAGAATACAAATTTATCAGTTGTGCCAATTGTTGGAACATTTGTCACACCATCTGTTGCGGTAGGAGCTGCAGTTGGTTATATTAACATAAAATCGGATGGTTATGATATGGGTGATTCAAATATTAAAACTCTTGCAAAAACAGATTTGATTGTAATTGAGCCGTTAGCAAGAAAATATTGGAATGTTGCTGGTTCTTTATACTTCTTTGGACAATTAGCTGTTCCAATTATTACAGGTAAAGAAAAAGAAAGTGATTTAAAAGTAAATCAGGTTGGTTTAGCCTTGTCAGGTGGATTTGATTACTTTGTAACAAAACATTTTTCTGTTGAATTCTCTTATGATTTAGCTAATTTTACATCAACGACTTTAGACCCAAAAGTTGGAGAAAAAACAACTGTAACCAATTTTGGATTAGCACATATGGCAAATGTTGATTCAGCTTATTTAGTTGGAGCTTCAAGTTTAACAACGCCACTTTCTGTCGGATTTAAATTTATATTCTAATAGTAGTCGATTTGATTTAAATTTAATTTCAATTCGTTAATTTTGTAAAAAAGAAAGACCGTACTTTTTTGGAGTACGGTCTTTTTATTATTATTTTAAAAATATAAAATGCAAAATCAATCAAAAGATCCTTTACATGGAATTACACTTCAGGTAATATTAGAAAAATTAGTTGCTCATTATGGATTTGATACATTATCAGAATTAATTCCGATAAAATGCTTTACTTCAAATCCGAGTATAAAATCTAGTTTGACCTTTTTAAGAAAGACCGATTGGGCACGTAAAAAAGTGGAAGATTTATATATTAAATCGTTGAGTAAATTTTAATTCAATTTATAAGAAAGCATTACACCACCGCGATACGGTAACCATTCACCACTTTTGTTCCAATGTACAGCTTTTTCGTATCTTCCGGGAGTACCATCATTGTAGTAACCGTGATAAAATCCTTGATGCCAACCACCTCCGGCAAAAATATCTAATAAAAACTTATCGTTAATTTTAACATTATAGCCAACAGTTACTCCTAATCGATATCCAAATCCATGCTCATATTTAGCACTATCCCAATAATTCCATTTTTGAATTTCATAAACATCCGGGCCAGCATGAGCACCTACATAAAATCCATTGTATTTTTCTTTAAAATGATAGCGTATCTCAGGTGTTAAAGTATAAAATTTCATGGGGCTATGACCATTGAAAGATTCCCAAAATGATGCCATAACATCAACACTAAAAGTAGTTTTTTCTCCAATACTTGTTTCTATTCCTACATTTGGAATTGCAAATAAAGCAGTAGCAGCATTAAATTTTATATAAGTTTGACTTTGAGAATGAATTGAAAATAAAAGAACGATTAAGACAAGAATTTTTTTCATAAGGTAAGTTTTCGCAATTCGAAATAAGGTTTAATTTTATATTTCGCGTGCAAATATAACGCATTAGGCTACTTAACTATTATGTTTTTTTAAATTTAACAGGATATTTTTTTAAAGAAATTAGCAGTATTTTTTACTTGTCTAGTAATGAGTAGATTACTTTGTCAAGAAAGCGTCCCTCATAAAAATCAGATTCCTTAAAATGTGCTTCTTTAATAAAGCCACACTTTTGTAATACTTTTTCTGAAGCTAAATTGTCCGGATCAATTACTGCTTCGATTGAGTGTAGTTTTAAATCATCAAAACCAAATCTGATTAATCTGTTTACAGACTCTGGAATAATTCCTTTTCCATGAAATTCCGGTAATAACATGTAGCCGATTTCAGCACGGTAATTTTCAGGTTGCATTCTGTAATAGCCAATAATGCCAAGCAATTTAGGGTTATCTCTTAAAGAAATACCCCAATTGATCCCAACGTTTGTTATGATTTTATCTTCAATCATGGCAATATGTTCCAAAGCATCTTCATTTGTTTTAACCAAAGGACGCGGAATATATTTCATGGTTTCTGGATTTGAACGAAGTTCAAAAATTTCATTCACATCTTCACTAGTAATTCTTCTTAAAACTAAACGTTCGGTTTCTATAATTGGAAATGGTGAAAAATTGAATTCTAACATTTTTTTCGACTGTTATAATATTTGTATACTGAATTTTGAAGTGAAGGTCTGATTGGCATCCAATATTAAGACACCTTCTTTTTCAAATAGATCACCAGAGTTTTGAGGTGTGTCTGAATAACCAAACCAAGGCTCAATACAGATAAAGGGAGCCTGTTCTTTTGTCCAGATTCCTAAACTTGGGAAATCCTCAAAATCTACTTTTACATAAGGTTTTAAATTTTTCAATATAGTAAGGGATTTTGATTTTAATGTTTTAAAAACCAAAGCATCGTTTTCGAACAGTTTGTAGTTCAGCGGAACTAAATTTTCAATAGTTTCTAAAATTTTAGTTTTGTTAGAAACCAGATCGTTTTCTAAAAGTGAAAATTGTAAAACTTCCTCTTTTTCAAATTCAAATGCATAATCTTCAAAATTATCAGGTAAAGCAATCGCCGGATGTGCACCTATCGAAAAAGGCATTTTAGTTTCATTTTTATTAATTACTTTATATGTAATGTCTAATGCCGCTTCATGCAGGGTATAAATAAGTTGTAATTCAAAATAAAAAGGATATTTTTTTATGGTTTCGTCATCTGATTTTAACGAAAAAGTAGCACTGTTTTCTGTTTTATCTACCAATTGAAATTCCAAATCACGAGCAAAGCCATGGCGCGGCAATTGATATTCTTTCCCATTAATCCTATAAGTGTTATTCTTTAAAGTGCCTACAATCGGAAAAAGAACAGGAGAATGCTTTCCCCAAAAATCAGGATTACCTTCCCATATAAATTCTTTGTTCTGCTTGTTCTTTAATGAAGATAATTCGGCTCCTGCGTGTTTAATAGAAGCTTTAAGTGTTGAATTTGAAATAGTTGTAGTCAAAGTAATTTATTTGAAAAGAATTAGTTTTTATCTGACTGTAAATATATTTTATAAATTTT
Organism: Flavobacterium frigidimaris; assembly: GCF_002217275.1. Classification (NCBI taxonomy): domain Bacteria; kingdom Pseudomonadati; phylum Bacteroidota; class Flavobacteriia; order Flavobacteriales; family Flavobacteriaceae; genus Flavobacterium; species Flavobacterium frigidimaris. The sequence continues at coordinate 62,290 of NZ_MUGV01000044.1, read as the reverse complement.
ATTTTTTGAAGGAAATTGCTTAAATTATTTTTTTGATAAAATTTTCCTAAAATTAAATTTAAGCTTAAATTTTTCTCTGTACATACCTTTTTTTTTCATTAATTTGCTAGATAAACAGCTAAAAAATATGAAAAAACAATCCTCTAAAGCCTTATTAACTATGGCTTTGTTTGTAGGGATTACTTCTGTTTGGGCACAACAAACCCCAGCTACAACAGCAGCAACCCCGGTAAATAATTATAATTATCATGATGCTTTTGCACCTCATTTTTATACAAAAAACGGTACGCCAACTCGTTCTGCAAGTGGTCAGCCTGGAGCTGAGTACTGGCAAAATAGAGCTGATTATCAGATAACAGCAAAATTAAATGGAGTAAAAAATGAAATTATTGGTACTGATGAGATTACCTATACTAATAATAGCCCGGATAAATTGTCATTTGTTTGGTTAAACTTAGATCAAAACTTGTTTAAGGAAGATTCGAGAGGGAATGCTGTAGTGCCTTTAACGGGGAGTCGTAATGGAGCCCAAGGTCAGGTTTTTGATGGTGGAAATAAGATAAAATCAGTAAAAGTTATTTCTGGCGGAAAAACAAAGGTTGAAACGGATGCAAAATTTATTGTTACAGATACAAGAATGCAAATTTTTCTTCCACAAGAGTTGGCTTCAAAAGGAGGATCTGTAAAAATCAAAATTGAATTCTCATTTATTGCGCCATTCGAAGGATCAGACAGGATGGGGGTTCTTGAAACTAAAAATGGTAAAATCTTCACTATAGCGCAATGGTATCCGCGTATGTGTGTGTATGATGATGTGCGAGGCTGGAATACGGCACCGTATTTAGGGGCTTCTGAATTTTACTTGGAATATGGAAATTTTGATGTGAAACTTACAGTGCCGGCAAATCATTATGTAGTGGGATCTGGAGAATTATTAAATGGAGCAGAGGTTTTGCCTGCAGAACAATTTAAACGTTACAAAGAAGCTTCACAAAGTGATAAAACCATTATGATTCGTTCTGCGGACGAAGTTGCAGCAACTGCAAATTCTAATACTACTGCTGAGAAAACATGGCATTATCAAATTAAAAATGCTCGTGATTTTTCTTGGGCATCTTCTCCTGCATTTATTTTAGATGGAGCAAAAATTAATTTGCCAAGTGGTAAAAAGTCTTTGGCTTTGTCTGCTTATCCTGTTGAAAGCGCTGGTAACGATGCTTACGGACGTTCAACAGAATATGTGAAGTCGTCAATTGAAAATTATTCAAAAAGATGGTTTGAATATCCTTATCCGGCTGCAACAAACGTAGCAGGAAACGAAGGAGGAATGGAATATCCCGGGATTGTTTTTTGTGGATGGAAATCTAAAGGAGATGATTTATGGGGAGTTACAGATCACGAATTCGGGCACATTTGGTTTCCTATGATTGTAGGTTCTAACGAGCGTTTGTTTGCCTGGATGGATGAAGGTTTTAATACGTTTATTAACTCTGTAAGTTCTTTTGATTTTAACAATGGAGAGTACAAACAAAAACCTGCTGATCTTCATGAAGATGTAGAGTATTATACAAGCCCAAAATTAGAAACTATTATGAGTTCTCCTGATAATATGAAGGAAGCTAATATCGGTGTTTTATGTTATGCAAAACCAAGTGCAGGATTAACAATCTTGAGAGAACAAGTTTTGGGACAAGAGCGTTTTGATAAAGCATTACGTACTTATGTTGAGCGTTGGGCTTACAAACACCCAACTCCGGATGATTTTTTCAGAACAATTGAAAATGTTGCAGGAGAAGATTTAAGTTGGTTCTGGAGAAGCTGGTTTGTAAACAACTGGAGATTTGATCAGGGAATTAACTCTATTAAATATGTAAAAAATGATCCATCAAAAGGAGTTGTAATTACAGTGGAGAATTTTGATAAAATGCCGATGCCAATCATTTTAGATGTAAAAACAAAAAGTGGAAAAGTAACCAGAGTGAAATTGCCAGTTGAAATATGGCAACGTAATAATGATTGGTCTTTTAAACATAATTCTACAGAGGAAATTGAAAGTATAACTTTAGATCCTGATCACGCTTTTCCGGATTATAACCAAAGTAATAATGTTTGGACGGCGGGAAACGGTAAGGTGGAGAAAGATATTATCTTGGATGGTTATGTTGGGAATTATTCTACTGCAAAAGCACCTTTGAAAATTGAATTTACAGAGAAAAGCAGTGTTCTTAGTGCAGAAATTACAAATTATCCAAAATTTTCTGTTGAACCGGTGGCTGGAGAAAAAGATACTTTTCAGTCAAAAAGAGCAGGAGTTAAATTTAAGTTCAATGATGCCAAAACAGCTGTTGATATGATTTTAGGTGATGGAAAAGTAATTCCGTTTACTAAGAATTAAATAATATAAGCATGGTCATTTTAAACCCGATCGTTATTTTTTATAACTATCGGGTTTTTCTTTTAGTAGCCTCATGTAAGATTTCAACTCGCGAGTTTCGGTCTAGTTCCGCTATTGGTTGTTGGATAAAACGATCCAATATGAAACTTTTTATAAAACATGAATTTTAGAAAAACTCAAAACCTTAGCGTATAAGAATCTTAGGATCTTTAAAAAATAACATTACGCTAAAAAAATGTTAGAATTTTATTTTTTTGTTTTGTAAATAAAAAAATAGTGTACTTTTGCACTCGATGAATAAAATAAGTTTACATATAACTTCTTTGTCACGGACAAACTCTCCTGTAACTTCTCCCGAAGTACGGATGCTATCTCTATAGTATTCAAAGAGTTTTTCGCCGCGTATTTATTTATATTCATTTTTCATTTTGAAATCACACAATTTGTCCATTGGACAAACATATCCTAAAAGTATATATAATTTTGTAAATTTTCTTAATCAAGTTTTTGATTTTGAGAATGTTACTTCTATTTTGTCTAAATTTATTGGATTAAATTTCAGATTTCAAACTAAACAATACGTTTTAATTTTTAACTCTAACTTCAACTATTGAAATGAAAATCTCTATTGTTGTAACTCAGGAAGAACACTTCAAATTCGCACAGGAAATTTGCGATACAATAGAATCATCTGCCTTGTTAAGAGGTACAGGGATTGCTAAAAGAACTCCTGAATACATTCAGAAAAAAATGGCGAACGGCGATGCGATGATTGCTCTGGCAGATGGAAAATTTGCAGGTTTTTGTTATATCGAAAGTTGGCAGCACGGAAAATTCGTGGCCCATTCCGGCTTAATCGTTCATCCGGATTACAGAAGTTTAGGTTTGGCTAAAAAGATCAAATCTAAAGTTTTTGATTATTCTTTAAAAAGATACCCAGATGCAAAAATATTTGGAATTACAACTGGTTTAGCCGTAATGAAAATCAACTCTGATTTAGGTTACAAACCAGTGCCTTTCTCTGAATTAACAACTGACCCAAGTTTTTGGTCAGGCTGTAAAACCTGTACCAATTATGAAATTCTAAAAAGCAAGGAAAACAAAATGTGTCTTTGTACCGGAATGTTGTACGATCCAAAGGAAAAACAAAAAGATCCGCCAAGACATCCTTTTAACGAAGCTGTTTTGAACAGATTGAAAAAAATAAAACAAGCTTTATTCTTAAATAAAATGCTTTCTTTTATTTTTTTGCCATAAGAATACCATAAAAAAGAAATCTCAAACTTGCTACATACGAAAGTATTAGCCTAAATTATATAAAATGAAAAAAGTTGTATTAGCTTATAGTGGAGGATTAGATACCTCGTATTGTTTGAAATATTTAAAAAATGAAAAAGGATACGAAGTTCACACCGTACTTGTAGATACAGGAGGATTTGATGCTGAAGAATTATCAGCAATTGAAAAAAGAGCTTACGAATTAGGAAGTGCACAACACGCAAATCTTACCATCGTAGATAAATATTATGATAAAGCGATAAAATATTTGATTTTCGGAAATGTATTAAAAAACAATACGTACCCATTATCAGTAAGTGCAGAGCGTGTTTTTCAGGCAATTGAAGCTATTAAATATGCTAAAAAAGTAGGAGCAAGCGCTATCGCACACGGAAGTACGGGTGCAGGAAATGACCAAATTCGTTTTGATTTGATTTTCCAGACTATTGCTCCGGAAATTGAAATTATCACGCCAATTAGAGACTTGAAACTTTCAAGACAAGAAGAAGTAGATTATTTAGCTAAAAATGGTGTTCACTATTCTTGGGAGAAAGCGCAATACTCTATCAATAAAGGGCTTTGGGGAACCAGTGTTGGAGGAAAAGAAACATTGACTTCTAGCCAGCCATTACCAGGTGATGCTTACCCTTCGCAATTGCAAAAAGAAGGCGAAGAGAAAGTAAGATTGCATTTTGAGCAAGGAGAATTGGTTGGGTTAAACGGTATAATGGATAAACCTTCTAATAATATTGTGGCTCTTGAAAAACTGGCAAATGCTTTTGCAATTGGTAGAGATATTCACGTTGGAGATACCATTATCGGAATTAAAGGAAGAGTTGGTTTTGAAGCTGCTGCTCCATTAATTATCATCAAAGCGCACCATTTATTAGAAAAACATACACTTGGAAAATGGCAACAATACTGGAAAGAACAATTAGGAAACTGGTACGGAATGTTATTTCACGAAGGTCAGTTTTTAGATCCGGTTATGAGAAATATCGAAACATTCTTGCAAGACACACAAAAAACTGTAAATGGTGTTGTAACCGTTTCTCTAAAACCATATCATTTTTCGCTTGACGGAATTGAATCAGATAATGATTTAATGAATACTGGTTTTGGTCAGTACGGAGAAATGAACAATGCCTGGACATCTGATGATGCAAAAGGATTTATTAAGATTTTAGGAAATGCCCAAAATATTTTTTCATCTGTAAATCATTTAGATCATGATTAATGTCGGAATAATTGGTGGTTCGGGCTACACAGCCGGAGAACTTATCAGAATATTAATGTATCATCCCAATGTAAATATCGATTTTGTTTACAGTACAACCAATTCAGGTAAACCGCTTTCTGTGGCGCATCACGATTTGTTGGGTGATATTGAAATGAATTTTACTGACACCATCAATCCAGAGGTAAATGTTGTGTTTTTGTGTCTTGGACACGGAAAATCGATTTCCTTTTTGAAGGAAAATCAATTTGCAAGTCATACTAAAATCATTGATTTAGGAAATGATTTCAGGTTAAATAAAGACGCTCATTTTGAAGGAAAAGATTTCGTTTACGGTTTGCCTGAATTGAACAAATCAGAAATTAAAAAAGCAAATTATATTGCTAATCCAGGTTGTTTTGCGACAGCGATTCAATTGGCACTATTGCCTTTAGCAAAACATAATCTGTTGAATAATGATGTTCATATTAATGCAACGACAGGAAGCACAGGAGCTGGAGTTGGACTTTCAGAAACTTCGCATTTTAGCTGGAGAAACAATAATATGTCGCATTATAAAGCTTTTGAACACCAGCACTTGGGAGAAATCTCAGAAAGTTTGGTGCAATTGCAGGATGATTTTGAAAGTGAATTGCTTTTTATTCCGAACAGAGGGGATTTTCCAAGAGGAATTTTTGCAACCTTATATACATCTTCTGACGAAAGTTTGGAGCAAACAGTTGCCAAATACGAAGATTTCTATATAAACGAACCGTTTGTGACGGTTACAACGACAAATATTAATATGAAACAAGTCGTACAAACCAACAAATGTATTATCAGTTTAATGAAAAAAGGAAACCGGATTTTAGTTACCTCAATTATTGACAACTTAACCAAAGGTGCTTCAGGACAAGCAATTCAAAACATGAATTTAATGTTCGGGTTAGAAGAAACCACCGGTTTACATTTGAAACCAAGCGGATTTTAAAATAGTAAGATGTTAGAAGTAAGATGTTAAACGTCTGTACTTAAACTTCTAACTTTTTACAGATAACATTTAACTTAGAAGAAATGAATTTATTTAACGTATACCCACTTTACGACATCACACCTGTAAAAGCAGTAGACTGTACCATTACAGACATTAACGGAGTGGAATATTTAGACTTATATAGCGGACATGGTGTGATTTCGATTGGCCATACGCAACCTGATTATGTTGAAAAACTAAAAAATCAGTTAGATCACTTAGGATTTTATTCGAATGCTATTCAGAATCCTTTGCAGGTTGAATTGGCTCAGAAATTAGGAAAACTTTCAGGATTAGAAGATTATGAACTGTTTTTGTGCAGTTCTGGAGCTGAAGCAAACGAAAATGCCTTAAAATTAGCGTCTTTCCATAACGGAAAATCAAGAGTTGTTGCTTTTGATAATTCTTTCCATGGAAGAACTTCTGCAGCAGTTGCTGTTACGGACAACAAAAAGATTGTTGCGCCAATTAATGCACAGCAAGTCGTTACTTTTTTACCATTAAACCAAATTGAATTAGTTGAAGCTGAACTTGCAAAAGGTGATGTAACTGCAGTTATTATTGAAGGAATTCAGGGAGTTGGTGGTTTAGACCAAGGAACTACCGAGTTTTTTCAGGCTTTAGAAAAAGCATGTAAAAAACATGATGTTGTTTTGATTTTGGATGAAGTACAATCTGGATATGGAAGAAGCGGAAAATTCTTTGCTTTCCAACATCACGGAATTAATGCTGATATTATTTCTGTAGCAAAAGGAATGGGGAACGGTTTTCCTGTTGGAGCGATTTTAATTTCTCCAAAATTTGAAGCAAGTTTCGGATTGCTAGGAACTACTTTCGGCGGAAGCCATTTATCTTGTGCAGCTGGAATTGCAGTTTTGGATGTAATTAAAAAACTAGATTTACAAAAGAATGTAAACGAAGTTTATGAATATTTCTTAGAACAAATCAAACAAGTTCCTGGAATCAAACAAGTAAAAGGAAAAGGCTTAATGCTTGGAGTTGAATTTGATTTTGATGTTGCTGCTTTAAGAAAGAAATTAATTATCGAGAAACATATTTTTACAGGAAGTGCAAACAACAAAAATCTGTTAAGAATTTTGCCGCCATTGACAGTGAAAAAATCAGATATTGATACATTTATTGTCGCTTTAAAAGAAAGTTTAGAAGAGCTTAAATATTAGAATTCTAAAATGAATATTTCAAAAAATTTTAAATCAAACAGAATATTTAGGATTTGGATGTACACAGTCAGTCATTCAACATTAATATTAAGAAGTGAAAAACAATATTCTGATGTTGTTTACGATTTTAATTACGATGATCCTGATACTACTATCGATTTAATTTTTAGTGTAGTCGATTTTATTTCTATTCCAGATTGGTTTGATAATGTTGAAATTGAGAAGCATGACGATAAATTTATTTTCAACAATAATCAAAATTGGTTTGTAAAAGCTGTTTTTTGTAATGTTGGAAAATATTCAGGAGAAAATGAAGATGATATTTGGCATCGAAACTTAGAATATAATGAAGTTATAAATATTAAATAAATATTCTAACAGGTTTCCAAAACCTGTTAGGTATCATAAAGTTTCCCTTAAAAGAAACAACCGAAAAACAACCAACCAACTATAAATTATGAATCCATTATCAATTGAAAAACGCAACCTCGTTTTGCGTTCCATGACAAAGCTGGTCGAGCAGGAGCGGAATCAAATAATTCTCACTAATCAGGAGGATTTATTGGCTTATGATGGCTCAGATTTAGCTATGGAAGAACGATTAAAAGTAGATGATAAAAAGGTTAATGAGATGATTTTATCATTGAATCAATTGGCTTCACAAGAAGATCCGGTTGGAGTAGAGCGTTTTCATTTTGTTCATGATAATGGAATCAAAGTCATTAATAAAACAGCTGCATTTGGGACGATTTTGATTATTTACGAATCGCGTCCCGACGTAACAATCGAAGCAGGTGGAATTGCTTTTAAATCCGGAAATAAGATTTTATTAAAAGGAGGGAAAGAATCCTTAAAATCAAACTTAAAGATTGTTGATCTATGGCATCAGGCTTTAGAAGAAAATGGAGTTTCTAAAGATTGGGTTGAATATTTGAATTATAATCGTACAGAAACACAAGCTTTCTTAGAAAAACCAACTCAAAAAGTAGATTTAATTGTTCCAAGGGGAGGAGAAAAGTTGATTGAATTTGTCAAAGCACACGCGACTTGTCCAGTTATTGTAAGCGGTCGCGGAAACAATTTTGTGTACGTTCATGAAAAAGCAGATACAGATTTGGCTTTAAAAGTAATTTTAAACGCTAAAACATCTAAAATTTCAGCTTGTAATGCAGTTGATAAGGTTTTAATCGATTCTAAATTACCTAATTTTGAAGGTTTTGTAGCTATTTTAATTGAAGAATTAAAAGAATTTAATGTTGAAGTAATTGTAGATGAATCTTTGAAAAGTTTTGAAGATACAGAAACACTTCAGAATGAAGATATTTGGTACGAAGAGTTTTTGGATTATAAAATTGTAATTGGAACAATTGATTCTGAGGCAAATGCGATTGAAAAAATCAATAAATATTGCGGAGGACATTCGGCAGTAATTATTACGAGAGACGATAAAGCAGCGCAGGAATTCATGGAAGCAGTTGATGCAGCAGCAGTGTATCAAAATGCTTCACCACGTTTTACAGATGGAGGACAATTCGGCTTGGGTGGAGAATTGGCTATAAGCACAGATAAATTGCACCAAAGAGGGCCAATTGGACTTCAGCATTTGGTTACTAATAAGTGGTACGTGTACGGAGAAGGACAAATCAGGTAATTGAGATAATTTGACAATTAGAAAATTAGAGAATGTTCAATTGAGTTTTGAAAAAACTTAGAATCTTAGTATCTCAGAACCTTAGCATCTTAGAAAAAATGAGCAAAAAAAGGATTTTATTAAAAATAGGAAGTAACACTTTAACCAAGGAAACCAACCATATTTCGCGGGGAAAGATTGAAGATATTGGTATGCAGATCGCCGCTTTGAATAAAGATTACGAATTTGTAATTGTGAGTTCAGGAGCAATCGCAGCCGCAAAACAATTTGTGAAACTAGAAAGTAAAGGCAAAGAAATTGCATTGAAACAAGCTTTGGCGTCGATTGGTCAACCCCATTTAATGCGGATTTTCCATGAAAATTTCAGTGATTTAGGTTTGTTGACATCGCAATGTTTATTGTCTTATTCTGATTTTGAAAAGCAGCAATCGAAAGTAAATATTGTCAATACAATTAATGTTTTGGTGGAGAATAATTACATTCCGATTATTAATGAAAATGATACCGTTGCCACAGATGAGATTCGGTTTGGAGATAATGATAAATTAGCGGCTTTAACAGCGGTTCTTTTAAATGTTGATATTCTGATTATTGCGACCAATACAAACGGAATTTATACGAAGGATTCTATTCATGATGAAAATCCTGAAACCATTAAATTAGTAAACGATTTAAAAGTATTAGAAAAAGAAATCGGAGAATCAAAATCATCACACGGTACAGGCGGAATGCAATCGAAAATTGAAGCAGCCGGAATTGCAAAAGCCGCCAACATAGAAACCTGGATCGTAAACGGATTAAATGATAATTTTATTTTAAAAGCATTAAAGGAGGAAATTCCGTTTACCAGAATAGTTTAATTGTTTATTTGTTTAATCGTTTAATCGATTGAATAAAGAACCATAGAGAACTATTTAAAAGCATAGAAGTTAAATTTGTTTAGTTAAGAAACCGATTAAACAAATTAACGATTAACCGATTAAACAAAAAGTTATGAATTATATTTCAATTCAAGATATCAACTCATTATCAAAATGGGTAAAAAGCGCATTAAAAATCAAAAAAAATCCGCTTAAAAATCAAAGTTTAGGAAAGAACAAAACATTAGGAATGTTATTCTTTAATCCGAGTTTAAGAACGCGTTTGAGTACTCAAAAAGCAGCTTTAAACTTAGGAATGAATGTTATGGTAATGAACTTTACCAACGAAGGCTGGACATTAGAGTTCGAAGACGGGGCTGTTATGAATTCTGGTGCTTCAGAACATATTAAAGAAGCAGCAGAAGTCGTTTCTCAATATTGCGATATTATCGCTATTCGTGCATTCGCAGGTCTGGCAGACAAAGAAAAAGATTATGCTGAAACCGTTATTTCAGGATTCTTGAAACACGCAACTGTTCCAATCGTTAATATGGAAAGTGCCGTGCGTCATCCATTACAGTCTTTGGCAGATGCAATTACAATGGAAGAATATAAAACGAAACACAAACCAAAAGTGGTCCTTTCCTGGGCACCGCATCCAAAAGCTTTGCCTCAGGCGGTTGCCAATTCATTTGTAGAAATGATGCAAATGCAAAAAGATATGGATTTTGTAATCACACATCCGGAAGGTTACGAATTGAGTCCAGAAATTACCAAAGATTGTAAAATAGAATACGATCAAAATAAAGCATTCGAAAATGCAGATTTCGTTTACGTGAAAAACTGGAGTAATTTTAATGACTACGGAAAAGTAACCAATATCGACCCAAGCTGGACAGTTACTGCTGAAAAAATGGCTTTGACAAACAACGGAAAGTTTATGCACTGCCTCCCTGTGCGTCGTAATGTAATTGTAAGCGACGAAGTAATTGATAGCGAAAATTCAATTGTAATTCAGCAAGCGAATAACAGAACATATTCAGCGCAATTAGTTTTACAAAAGATTTTGAAGAAATTATAATTTTTTAAGGGACTAAGGTTCTAAGTTTCTAAGATACTAAGAAACTGCCGATTAAAAACCTTAGTTCCTTAGAACCTTAGCAACTTAGAACCTAATGAAAGAAGTTACCGTAATAAAAATTGGTGGAAATATAATCGACAATCCAACAGAACTAGAACAATTCCTAACTGATTTTTCTAAAATAGAAGGATATAAAGTTTTGGTTCATGGCGGTGGAAAATCGGCTACAAAAATGGCACAAAGTATTGGTTTAACGCCTCAAATGATTGAAGGTCGCCGAATTACAGATGCTCCAATGCTTGATGTTGTGGTAATGATTTATGCAGGAGAAATCAATAAAAATGTTGTAGCGCAATTGCAGGCAAAAGACAATAATGCAATGGGATTTTCAGGAGCTGACGGGAATTTAATTCAGTCAGTAAAAAGAAACCATCCAACAATTGATTATGGATTTGTAGGCGATGTAAAAAAAGTGAACACAGCTTTGTTAAAAACATTGCTTGAAAGCGGAATTGTACCCGTTTTCTGCGCGATCACGCACGATAAAAACGGTCAATTATTAAACACAAATGCCGATACCATTGCAAGCGAATTATCAATTGCTTTGTCTGAAGTTTTTGATGTTACACTAACATATTGTTTCGAAAAACAAGGCGTTTTACAAGATTCAGAAGATGATTCATCTGTAATTACAGAAATAAATGAAGCGTTGTATAATAAGTTAAAAGAAGAAAAAGTAATTCATTCCGGAATGATTCCGAAATTGGATAACTGCTTCAACAGCTTGTCAAGAGGTGTTCAGAAAATCAAAATTGGACATCATAGAATGTTGCAAAATCCAGATGTTTTGCATACTACAATTACATTATAAAAAATAGCCACAGATTAAATGATTAAAAGGATTTATAAATCTGCGAAAATTGTTTTAATCTGTGGCAAAAAAATAGAATTGCGGAAGGTGTTTTAAATATTAATTTAAGAAATTTGCGCATATTAAAAATGTCACAGATTTAATAAAAACTTTGTGACTTCGAGCCTTCGTGGCAAAGAAACCATTAACTATGAAAAATATTGCAACGCTTACCCAGGAAGCAATTAGTTTATTAAAAAGGCTTATCGAAACCCCTTCATTTTCAAGTGAAGAAGATCAAACGGCTCTTCTAATAGAAAATTGGTTCAATCAAAACGAAATTCCTTTTAAAAGAGAAAATAACAATGTTTGGGCATTCAATAAGTATTTCGACGAAAATAAACCAACACTTTTACTGAATTCTCACCATGATACGGTTAAACCAAATCAAGCTTATACAAACGATCCTTTTAAAGCAATTGAAAAAGACGGGAAATTATATGGGTTAGGAAGTAATGATGCCGGAGGCTGTCTGGTTTCATTGTTGGCAACTTTTGTTCATTTTTATGAGAATCAAAACTTGTCGCATAATTTGGTAATTGTGGCTTCCGCCGAAGAAGAAAGCAGCGGAAAAAATGGTTTAAACAGCGTTTTAAAACATTTACCAGAATTAGATTGTGCCATTGTAGGCGAACCTACATTAATGCAATTGGCTGTAGCCGAGAAAGGGTTATTGGTTTTAGATGTAAAAGTAAAAGGAACTGCAAGCCACGCCGCGCATCAAAATGATGATAATGCATTATACAAAGCAATTCCGGTAATGGAATGGTTTAAAAACTATAAATTCGATAAAATTTCTGATGTTTTAGGTCCTGTAAAAATGACCGTAACGCAGATTAGTGCAGGAAAACAGCATAATGTTGTGCCGTCAGAATGTGATTTGGTCGTTGATATTCGTGTAACTGATCGTTATTCAAATACGGAGATTTTAGAAGTGGTAAAGGCAAACGTAAATGCCGAAGTAACGCCAAGATCAATGCATTTAAATGCTTCGTCTATTCCAATTGCACACGGTTTAGTTCAGGCCGGAATTGCATTGGGTAGAACAACGTACGGATCACCAACACTTTCAGATCAATCCGTTTTAAGCTGTCAGTCTTTAAAACTAGGACCAGGAGAAACACTGCGGTCACATTCAGCAGACGAATTTATTTTTGTAAATGAAATTGAAGAAGGAGTCGACTTGTATATCAAAATACTAAGCGATTTCTTTAAATTATAAGAAAAGAAAAACCGCCACGAATTCACGAATTATTTTAAAATTAATTCGTGAATTCGTGGCGGAAAACTAACCGTAATAGGATCTAAAAATATCACCTATGAAACTTTGGGAAAAAGGAATACCAACAGATAAACAAATTGAACATTTCACCGTTGGAAACGATCGTGAATTAGATTTAGTTTTGGCAAAATACGATGCTTTAGGTTCAATTGCACACGCTAAAATGCTGGGGCAAATTGGTTTATTAACTTTAGAAGAAACAACTTCTTTGGTTGATGCATTAAACGATATTATTGCTGATATCGTAGTTGGAAATTTCGAAATTGAAGACAGTTTTGAAGATGTGCATTCTAAAATCGAATATTTATTGACAGTAAAACTTGGCGATGCCGGAAAGAAAATCCACACCGCGCGTTCACGTAACGATCAGGTTTTGGTTGATGTTCATTTGTATTTAAAAGATGAATTAAAAGCCATAAAAGAGCAGGTAAAAACATTATTCGACTTGTTGATGGAATCAGCAGAGAAACACCAAAACGTTTTATTACCAGGTTATACGCATTTACAAATCGCTATGCCATCGTCATTCGGAATGTGGTTTTCTGCTTATGCCGAAAGTTTAATTGATGATGTAACAATGCTGAATGCAGCGTTGAAAATTGTGGATCAAAATCCACTAGGATCTGCTGCAGGTTACGGAAGTTCTTTTCCAATCAACAGAACATTTACAACTCAGGAGTTAGGTTTTGAAACCTTAAAATTTAATGCTGTTGCGGCACAAATGAGTCGTGGAAAAGCAGAAAAAACAGTTGCTTTCGCTATGAGCAGTGTTGCAGCAACTTTATCAAAATTTGCAATGGATGTTTGTTTGTATATGAGTCAGAATTTTGATTTTATCAGTCTTCCGGCGCATCTTACAACAGGTTCAAGTATTATGCCGCACAAGAAAAACCCTGATGTTTTCGAATTAATCAGAGGGAAATGTAATAAGATTCAGGCGCTTCCATACGAGATCACTTTAATCACGAATAATCTTCCAAGCGGTTATCACAGGGATTTACAACTTTTAAAAGAAGGCTTGTTTCCGGCACTTCAAAACTTAAAAGCATGTTTGGATATTGCGATTTTCTCTGTAAAAGATATTACCGTTAAAGACAATATTTTAAAAGATAAAAAATACGATTATTTGTTTACGGTTGATACTTTAAACGAAATGGTTGTGGCTGGAATGCCTTTTAGAGATGCTTACAAAGCCGTTGCAGAACAACTGGAAGCAGGAACTTATCAATCTCCAAAAGAAACAAAACACACGCACGAAGGCAGTATCAATAATCTGTGTTTGGATGCCATTAAAGATAAAATGAAAGCTGCTTTTTAAAGTTGACTATTTCAAAAAAGAAAGCCGATTTGTTTAAATGCAAATCGGCTTTCTTTTTATTAGCGTTGATTCTTAGTTTTTTATAAACTTGAAAGTTTTGATTCTCTTGTCAATTTGAATTTTACAGATATAATTCCCTTTTGCTAAACTTCCCATATTTAATTCAATTTTTTCATCAGCAGTAATGTTTTTCGAATTGGAATATACTTTTGATCCATTTGCAGAAAATATACTTATAAGTGCCGTTCCATTTTCTTTATTTGAAAACTGAACATATAACAAACTGTCTATAACAGTTGGGTAATATTTTAAATCTAAATTGTTTGCATTTTCTGCAATTCCTAAATTACTACAAGAGGTAGAAATTACACCAGCAGCAGAAACCTGAAGCGTTGCTCCGGCACCACAGGATGTATTAGCAATGGATCCTGCAACATCTGAAACAGGAAGAGTAGTGTAGGTATAGGCAGGTTTAGTAACGGCTTCGCCATAATCAGCTGAAGCTTTCAGGCAGTTTGAAAACACAATTCCAACTGTTCCTCCGTCAGTACTAATATAATTTTTAAATGCTGTTCCTATTTTAGCAAAGTCAGTTCCTTCAACATAACAAGTCGAATTTTTATCACCACCGCCCAAACCAATAGCCAGTGAGCTTGTCACAGAAGTATTGTAATAGCAATTCAGAATATGAAGTTCAGTATTGCGGCCACGTGGCATACGTTCTCTGCAGCCATCGGCCCAATAACAGTTTTTAAAAGTAATACTATAATGACCATCAGCTGGAAAATCACTTTTTCCTGAACCAACTAAATTGGTAAATCTATGATCATCGGCACCACCGGAACCTCCCGCTTTAGGAGTTTTTAGATAGGTAAATTTACACCATGAAATGGTAACATTATCAGCAGCTCCTTTGTTATCAAAATTACCGTCCATTCCATCCTGAAATTCACAATGATCAACCCAGATATTAGTTGCCTCTGAAGTAAGATTATCGTGACCATCAACATCATAAGCGCCCGGACCCTCAAATATTAGGTTTCGTATAATAATATTATTTGAACCTGGCTTTAAACTCAGGATTCCGGATCCGGCAGCAGTCTGATCTGTATTGACCAATCTTGCGCCAGGTAATCCAATAATAGTTTTATCATTGACTAGTACACTTGTATATGAAAATGCAATAGTTCCTGATACTAAAATAACCTGTGGAGTTGTTAATTTTAATTTTGCTGTTAAATCAGTATAAGTAGAAACGGTTACAGGAGCTGTGTTTCCGCCTCCCGTAGCGGCAGCTCCATAGCCTTCTGGTGCCGTCATAAAATAATTTTGTGCAGACAGGTTGGTTAAGCCCATTGCAAAAATAAATACAATTAGTTTTTTCATTTTAAGTAAATGTTTGGTTTCTCATAAAGTAAAGCGGTTTAATGTAATCGATTACACGAATGTAATAATAAAAATGAAACAGTATGTTTTTTTTGTAAAATATTATACTTTCTAATTTTTAAATTCTATAAAATCAAGTAAAACAGGAAAGATTTTGTTTACAAAAAAAAGCTTGATTGAAGCAAAAAAGACTATTTTTGATTTGCTATTTATAAAACCAAAACATGAATAAATTTGATGACCAGGCGACGCAAGCGCTGCTGGATAAGAGTTTAATTACTGAGAATCAATATCAGGAAATTACGGCTTATCGAAATCTGAATATTTTCTCATTAAATGCAGAACTGAAACTTTTCCTGTATTTATCCGTTTTACTTTTTACTTCCGGAATTGGAATTTTGATTTATAAAAATATCGACAGTATTGGTCATATTGCCATTCTTTCGATATTGCTTATTGTTATCGCAGTTTGTTTTTATTACTGCTTTAAAAACTCAAAAGGATTTCAGAGAACAGAAACTGCTTTTGAGAATCCAATTTTAGAATATTTAGTTTTAGCGGCCAATATTCTGACTTGCATTTTTATTGGTTATCTGCAATTCCAGTATAAACCTTTTGGGACGCATTATGATCTGGCAACTTTAATTCCAACAATAGTTAGTTTCTTTTGTGCCTATTATTTTGATAATAAAAGTGTTTTAACTATTGCTATTACTGGTTTAGCAGCTTATATCGGACTTTCGGTGACGCCACAGGATTTATTGCATAATGATTTTTATGCCAATCCAAACCTGAGTTATTCAGCCATTATTTTGGGCGGTTTACTTATTTTGTATACCATTTATAGTTCAAAAATAAATCTCAAAACGCATTTTAATATCATCTATCTAACTTTTGCTTTGCATTTAATAAGTATTGCATCTATAAGTAATCTTGTAGGCGATAACAGCGATGGTGGTATTTGGATGCTTTTTGGATTAGTTTTATTAGCTTCATCGTATTATTTTTATAAGGTGAGCCATAAAATTAAGGCAATGTCACTATATGTTTTTATGATTGTTTACGCTTATATTGGTTTGAATATATTTTTATTCCGAATTTTTGATACTATTGATTCCTCAGATATCTGGAGATTGTTTGTTTTTCTTCTGCCTATCTATTTTATTGGTTCAATAGTATTATTTATTAAATTGATTAAAAACTTCCATAAAGAAATAACCGAATGATAGCGCACGATAAACAATTACTGAACGATTTGGCATTGTTGGAAGAAGCGAATTCTTTGCAAAATGCTGGTTTTATTAGTAAAGAACAAAGAGATTTAATAAAAAAAGAGTTGCCAGATTTTCATACTCAAAAGAATATTCTGGTTCGTTTGGGATTCTTTTTATTAGGATCATTTTTGTACGCATCAATTTGCGGAGCGATTTCTTTAATTGGAATGTTTGGTGATACGTTATACTTCAAAATCTGTTGTTATATTTTTGCAGGAATTGGTTTTGCAGGAGCAGAAATTCTAGCCAATCAAAAATATTATAAACATGGTTTAGATGATGCCTTTAGTTTAGGAACCATTTTAAATATTGGTTTAGCTATCGGAATTTCAACTGATGGATACGAATTGATTATTGTTATTTTTATGGCAATTGCAGCGTTTGTAATCTACAAACGATATTTGCATTTGCCATCTTTATTGGCTTTTTGTTTGGCAAGTTCAGCAGTTTTATTTTACGGACTATTTGAATTTGGTCCAATCGGAAAAACTATTTTGCCTTTTGTTGCAATGTTTGTTTCTGCAGGATTTTATTTTTTTACTAAAAAATCAATTGCTAATCGTACAGAAAGTTATTATTACAAAGGCCTTTTGTTAGCCAATAGTTTCTGTTTAGTTCTTTTCTATCTTTCATGCAATTATTTGGTTGTGAGAGAACTTTCTGTAATGCTTTTAGGAAATGAAATTCTTCCGGGAACCGATATTCCTTTTGCTTATTTCTTTTATGCTTTTACACTAATTGTTCCAATTGTTTATTTGGTACAAGCTTTAAAGACAAAGGACAGAATAATGCTTTGGATCAGCTTTTTAGCCATTGGTTTTTCAATTTACACCATCCGATTCTATTATTCTGTTTTGCCAATTGAAGTTGCCTTAACGCTTGGTGGGTTAGTGTTATTTGCAATAGCTTATTTCTCTATAAAGAAATTAAAAGAGAAGGAAAGTGGATTGACTTTTAAACCGGACAGAATCAATAATTCAAATGCAATTTTAAATGCTGAAGCCCTAATTGTAGCCTCGGCTTTTGGAATGAAACCAGCAGTAAAACCACAAGATTCCCCAATGGAATTTGGAGGTGGAGGTTTTAGCGGCGGAGGTTCAGAAGGAAATTTTTAGAGTTGTGAAATGATTTTTGTAAAATGTAAAATGTGAATTGTGAGAAATATAACATCTCACAATTCACATTTTACATTTTACATTTTACAAAAAACTAAACTTTACTTTTCAATGCCTCAGCATCAATATCGCTATGCGAAACATCATAAACAGCTTTGCCATTTTTAATCAAGATAAGCTGTGGTGATTCATGATAAACACCAAATTTATTGGCAATTTCATTTGAAACGTCACGATGTTCGATTAAATCTAAAAAGAAAGCATCAACCGTTTCGTCTAAATCATAATCTCTTTCGAATTGTTTTAAGGCAAAACGACTTATACTGCATCTGGTGCTATGCTTAAAAATTACGATAGGCTTAACATTAGACATGTTCTCTATATCATTTAACTGTGCTAAATTTGTAAGAGGAATCCAGTTTACATTTCTTTTTTGTGACTCAGGATTGTCTGAATTTCCGAAGATAGAATTTAAAAAACTCATATTTTGACTGTGTTTATGACTTTTTGACATTTAAAATTAGGTAAAAACCAGTTTTAAATGTCAATTTGTCTGTATTTTTAGAATGGAATATAATTTGAAAGTTCATTAGCAAAATTACACCATTTAAAATTAAAAAGTGGATTCAATAAATTCGAATTTTAATGGTATCGATTATTAAAATAAAAATCAAACCTAAATATTAGATATATGAACATAAATAAATTTACAACTAAATCGCAGGAAGCCATTCAGCTTTCACAGCAATTGGCACAACGATACGGACAACAACAAATAGAAAACGAACACATTTTTAAAGCCATTTTTGAGGTTGATGAAAATGTAGCACCGTTTATTTTGAAAAAACTGAATGTAAATGTGCCGTTGTTTTTACAAATATTAGATTCAACTATTCAAAGCTTTCCAAAGGTTTCCGGAGGCGATATTATGCTTTCCAGAGATGCGAATAAAGCGTTGAATGAAGCAGAAATCATTGCACAAAAAATGAACGACGAATACGTTTCGATCGAGCATTTAATTTTGGCTATTTTCGACTCAAAAAGCAAAGTGGCTCAAATTTTAAAGGATCAGGGCGTTACCGGAAAAGCTTTAAAAGCAACAATTGAAGAACTTAGAAAAGGGGAGAGAGTAACCTCGGCATCAGCAGAGGAAACATATAATGCCCTAAATAAATACGCTAAAAACTTAAACGAATTAGCGCGTGAGGGAAAACTGGATCCGGTTATCGGGCGCGATGAAGAAATTCGTCGTGTATTGCAAATTTTGACCAGAAGAACCAAAAACAACCCAATGTTGGTTGGTGAACCAGGAGTTGGTAAAACTGCTATTGCAGAAGGTCTAGCACACAGAATTGTTGATGGCGACGTGCCTGAAAACTTAAAAGATAAAATAGTTTTCTCTTTAGATATGGGAGCATTGATTGCCGGTGCAAAGTACAAAGGAGAATTTGAAGAAAGATTAAAATCGGTAGTAAAAGAAGTTACCGCTGCCGAAGGTGATATTGTTTTATTTATTGATGAGATTCATACCCTTGTTGGTGCAGGTGGAGGAGAAGGTGCTATGGATGCAGCTAATATCCTGAAACCAGCCTTGGCTCGTGGAGAATTAAGAGCGATTGGAGCAACAACTTTAGACGAGTATCAAAAATATTTTGAAAAAGATAAAGCTTTAGAACGTCGTTTTCAAAAGGTTTTAGTAGATGAACCGGATACCGAAAGTGCGATCTCGATTTTGCGTGGAATCAAAGAAAAATACGAAACACATCATAAAGTTCAAATTAAAGATGAAGCAATTATTGCTGCTGTTGAACTTTCGCAACGTTATATTACGAATCGTTTTCTACCGGATAAAGCCATTGATTTAATGGACGAAGCGGCTTCTAAATTGCGTATGGAAATCAATTCAAAACCAGAAGAATTGGATGTTTTGGATCGTAAAATCATGCAATTAGAAATTGAGATTGAAGCTATTAAACGTGAAAAAGAAGAGAATAAACTCAAGCTTTTGCGTATGGATTTGGCCAATTTGAAAGAAGAGCGAAATGAAATTTATGCAAAATGGAAATCGGAGAAAGACGTTGTGGACGGAATCCAGTCCGTAAAACAAGAAATTGAAGATTTTAAATATGAAGCAGAGCGTGCAGAACGCGATGGTGATTACGGAAAAGTAGCTGAAATTCGTTACGGAAAAATTAAGGAAGCGCAGGAACGTCTGGATGTTTTATTGAAACAATTGCAGGAATACCAATCAGGTAACTCTTTAATAAAAGAAGAAGTTACACGTGAAGATATCGCCGAAGTTGTTGCAAAATGGACCGGAATTCCGGTAATGAAAATGCTTCAGACAGAAAGAGAGAAACTGCTTCACCTGGAAGAAGAATTACACAGAAGAGTAGTAGGTCAGGAAGAAGCGATCGAAGCTGTGAGTGATGCCGTACGCAGAAGCCGCGCAGGTTTACAGGATATGAAAAAACCTGTTGGAACATTCTTATTTTTAGGAACAACAGGAGTGGGTAAAACAGAGTTGGCAAAAGCTTTGGCCGAATATCTTTTTGATGACGAAAATGCCATGACGCGTATCGATATGAGTGAGTATCAGGAGCGCCACAGTGTGAGCCGTTTAGTTGGTGCGCCTCCGGGATATGTCGGCTATGATGAAGGTGGACAATTGACAGAAGCCGTTCGTAGAAAACCTTATTCTGTGATTTTGTTAGATGAGATCGAAAAAGCGCATCCCGACACTTTCAATATTTTATTGCAGGTTTTAGATGAAGGACGTTTGACAGATAATAAGGGTCGTTTGGCTGATTTCAAAAACACCATTATCATCATGACATCCAATATGGGAAGTCAGATTATACAGGAGAAATTTGAGAATTTAAAAGGAAGTATCGATTCTGCAACCGAAGCTGCCAAAGTGGAAGTTTTAGGATTATTAAAACAAACTGTTCGTCCGGAATTTATAAATCGTATTGACGAAATCGTAATGTTTACGCCACTAACGGTTGATAATATCTCCAGAATTGTGAGCTTACAATTGAAAAGCGTTAGCAAAATGCTGGCTTTACAAGGTATTACAATGGATGCAACGCCCGAAGGAATCAAATATCTTTCAGATAAAGGTTATGATCCTGAATTTGGTGCAAGACCAGTAAAACGCGTAATTCAAAGAGAAGTTTTAAATCAATTGTCAAAAGAAATTCTGGCAGGAAATATTACAACAGACAGTATTATTTTAATAGATGCTTTCGACGGAAAATTGGTTTTCAGAAACCAAACACACCCAGTCGCATAACTTAAAAAATATTTTTTTTTTAAAACACCAGTTTAAAGCTGGTGTTTTTTTTTGAATACAAGTAAAACCGTGAATCATGAAACTTTTTTTGAAAGTCCTATAAAATAATTTACTAATTAAATGCTCAATTTTATGATACTATAAAAATCATTATATTTAATCAAATAAATAACTAAAAACCAATATTATGAATAACATTTTTAGAGGATTGATCGCGGGTTACGGAGCAAAAAAATTAGGCGGAGGGTGCTTTGGTACTATCTTAGTTTTTATAATTATTTGGGTGCTTTTAGGACAATGCCACTAATTTTTTAGAGGAAAATTGAATCAAAAGTAGTAGATTCGCACTACACAATTAAGTAGAATCACAAAATAAAAACAAGTATAATGGCATCAGGGTTTTTCGTACTATTAGACGATATTGCAGCAATTATGGACGATGTTGCCGTAATGAGTAAAGTTGCAGCAAAAAAAACTGCAGGTATTTTGGGTGACGATTTAGCTGTTAATGCCGAAAAAGCTTCCGGATTTGCCTCTTCAAGAGAACTTCCGGTATTATGGGCGATCAGTAAAGGTTCGCTTCTTAATAAAATCATCATTCTGCCAATCGCCTTTTTGTTGAGCGCTTTTTTTCCAGTTGCTATTATTGTAGTCTTAGTTTTGGGTGGGTTATTTTTAGCGTACGAAGGAGCCGAAAAAATATACGAATTTATAGTTCCTCATTCGCATGAAGAATCAGAAGGAATAACCGAAGAAAACTTCACTGAAGAAGAAATTCTGGCAATGGAAAAAGGAAAGATAAAGTCGGCAATTGTAACCGATTTTATTCTCTCTGTCGAAATTGTAATTATTGCACTAGGAACAGTTATAGGCCAACCTATCACGCAACAAATCATAGTAGTTTCTATTATTGCAGTCATTGCAACAATTGGTGTTTACGGAATTGTAGCATTAATCGTTCGCATGGACGAAGCAGGTTACAAGCTTATTAAATTCGGTAAAAAAGAAAAAAGTATATCAAAATTTATTGGTAATATATTAGTAAAGGCTCTTCCGCTAGTTATAAAGGCGTTAACCGTAATTGGTACAATTGCATTATTATTAGTTGCCGGAGGTATTTTCGTGCATTATATTCCATTTTTTCATCATCTATCACCTAAAATTAATCTCCCTGATATTATAAAAGAATTTGTAGTAGGCTTAGCATTGGGGCTTGTAGTTTTAGTAATTGTAAATTTGATAAAAAAAATACTTCCTAAAAAACCTACTGCAGTATAATCTAATTAATAAAAGATATTTAAACACCAGTCGAAAGGCTGGTGTTTTTTTTTTTTTTTTGAAGCACAATAATCTTTTTCAAAAGACGACCTGTCCCGCTTTCGCCTTTATCTTTTATGGCAAACCCTGCCATAAAAGGATAACGGCTCTATCGGGGCTAAGCGAGAAGTTCTGGTTTTTATAAGAAATAACGGTTGTTGCGCAATTTTTTTTCAATTGACAAAAAACTGACTTACAATTGTTTAGTGTAGTTGCAGAAACATTTAACATTTTGCATAAGCAACCAATGTAACGCATTTGCATCTTCATAGTAATTAACAATTAATTATTATTTTATATGAAAAGTTTTAAAATTAAATCAGTTTTAGTAGTATTATTTTTATCTACTGTGTTATTTTCTTGCAGCAATGACGACGAAAAAGTTGTAGATAACGGAACCACAAAAAGTGCTTTTGCGTCTGAAGTTAAAGGTCCCGTAACCGGAAAAATAAATGAAGAATTGAGCTACGAAGTAACTTTTACAGCAGACAATGCATGCGGAGTTTTCAATAAATTTTCAGAAGTAACAATTGGCGCAGAAAAAGGATTGCAAGTAGAAGTAAAATATCCATCTCAAGTTTGTACATTACAAGTACCAACACCTCAAAAAGAGGTTTATAAATTCAAATCAGCAGTAAAAGGAACTTTTGATATTAAATTCAAAAAATCTGAAACTGAATTTATCACACAAAAGGTGGTTATTGAGTAATACAGTTTTTAGGTTATAAATTTAGGTTTAAGCCATTTTGCAATTCGTTGATTCAATTTTAAATGAATTAAGCTAATTGTAAAATGGTTTTTTTTAAGAAAATGAATGTGTTTCTGTTATTTTAAATTCAAATCAAAATGACTATCTTTAAATGATCAAATGAATATAATTATGGGAGCTTTAGAGGTAAGAGATAGTGTTTTAGAATATATAAATACTGCAGATGAACGTCTTTTAAAAGTTGTAAAGGCAGTTATTGAAAGTTACCAGGAAGAAGAAATTGTTACATTTTCCGTTGATGGAAAAGCTATCACAAGAATGGCTTATAAAACAGAATTAGCATCTGCAAAATTAGAAATTAAAAACGGAGAAATAATTTCGCAAGATGATTTAGAAAAAGAAGCTGGGAATTGGTAATGAGTAAGGTGAAAAATGTAATTTGGACTAATGTAGCCAAGAATAAGTTAAAACAATTTTTAATTTTTATAAAGAAAAATCAATTCAGGGAGCAAATAAGTTAAAGGATGATATTTTAGAAACTACTAAAAATATTCATTTTTCTGAACAATATCAAAAAGATGAGATTGAACCAGAATATAGAAAAATTGTAGTTAGAAGTTTTAAAATATTATATACAGAAGAAGAAAATGTAATTTATATTGTTAGGATTTTTTCTAATAGACTAAATTCAAACTCACAAATCGAAAAGAGCTGGTAAGCTCTTTTTTTAATTTAGTACTGAGATTGTTCCTTTTGTCATTCCTCTAAAAATTACTATTTTTGCATTCTAAATTTTAAGTCATGCCGAAAAGAAAATATAAAATAGCCGTTATTCAGTTAAATCTGAATGACGTTGCTGAAAATAATCTTAAAAAATGTATCAGTTGGGTAAAAGATGCAGCCAATAAAGGTGCAGAGGTAATCTTGTTGCCAGAATTATATAGCAGTCATTATTTTTGCCAAAGCGAAGATGTAGATAATTTTGCTTTAGCAGAACCATTGTATAGTACTTCTTTTATTGCTTTTAGTGCGTTGGCAAAAGAATTGGGAGTGGTTATTATTGTTCCTTTCTTCGAAAAAAGAATGGCTGGAATTTACCACAACAGTGCTTACATCATCGATACAGACGGAACAGAAGCTGGTTTATACCGTAAAATGCACATTCCGGACGATCCTCATTTTTATGAAAAATTCTATTTCACTCCTGGGGATTTAGGATTTCAGGCGATCGAAACTAAAAAAGGAAAAGTTGGAACACTTATTTGTTGGGATCAATGGTATCCGGAAGCAGCTCGAATCACCGCTTTAAAAGGTGCTGAAGTGTTGTTTTATCCAACAGCAATTGGATGGCATCCAAAAGAAAAAGAACAATACGGAGAAAATCAATACGGTGCGTGGATGAACGTAATGAAAGGACATGCTGTTGCAAATGGCGTTTTTGTTGCTGCTGCTAACCGAATTGGTTTAGAACAATACATCGACGGAACTGACGGAATTCAGTTTTGGGGAGCATCGTTTATCGCTGGACCGCAAGGTGAAATTTTAGCTCAGGCATCTCATGATCAGGAAGAAATCCTGATTGCTGAAGTTGATTTAGATTTACAGGAAAATGTCCGTCAAAACTGGCCATTCTTCAGAGACAGAAGAATTGATGCCTTTGGAGATATTACAAAAAGAGCAATTGACTAATTAAGTCGAAAACTATAAAAAAAGGACAAATCTAAATTTGTCCTTTTTTTTTGGGCAATAAAAAAGGCGGTTTCAATATTGAAACCGCCTTTTTGAATTTATATTTAAGAAATTATTTCACCTGGAAAGTAACTCTTCTCACAATTTGACGTGCTTCTTTAGAATTTTTATTCACAGAAGTATCTTCACCACTTGCAATAACGTTCAATCTTGAAGCATCAATTCCTGCATTTGTAGCTACTTTTTTCACAGCTTCAGCTCTTTTTCTTGATAATTCAGTATTGTAGCTTGAATTTCCAATTTCGTCAGCATAACCTATAATATCTGCATTTTTTCCTGGGTTGTTTTTCAAGTATTTCACTAAGAAATCAACACCTGATAAAGAAGCATTAGTTGGTTTAGAAGAGTTAAAGTCGAAATAAACATTTACGTATCCACCATTAATCAATTCTTCTACAGTATTGTTTGTTAGGTTATTATCGCCTTTTTTAGCATAAGTTTTGTCTAAATAGCTTTCTAATTCATCAGGAACACCATTTTGGTTTGTATCTATAGATTGTCCTTTTGTATTTACAGCAACACCTGTAATTGAATTTGGTTCTAAATCATATAAATCAGCTACACCGTCTTTGTCTGTGTCAAGAAGACCAGTTTCAATTAAGCTAACTCTTTGATCAAGTTCATTGTATCTGTCTTCTTCGCCAACCCAGTCAGCATGTTTTCCGTTTTTACCCAAATAGAAAGTCAAACCTACTGAAGCATTTAACAATACACCATCAAATGCACCTGTTTTTGTTGTACCCATCCCGTCAAAGTTCCAGTTTTGTCTTCCATTTACAATTCCGGTAAGATCTCCAGTCAAAGCAACTCTATTGCTTAATTTTATTTGACCTGTTAATCCTAAAATTCCGTGGGCCATATAATCCTGACCACCATATCCGGTTTCAGTACTTATTTGCGAAACTCCAAAACCACCATGTGCCAAAACACCAATAGTATTAGTCCACGTTTCAAAGTTCAAAGCTCGTCCAATATTTACAACTCCTTGTAAACTTGCTCTAACATAACGGCTTTCAAAATCAGGAGTATCATCTTTCTCATTAAATTGGTCATAACCAACATCTAATTTTACCCCAAATTTTGGATTAAACATATATCTAACACCTAAATCTGCGTGAAAAGGGTTAAGAGTTGAAGTAGTGTAACCCGGAGTCATTGTTCTGGTAGGTTTGTTAAGACCGCCATTTAGTTCGATAGACCATTTATCATATGGTGCTTTATCAATAGAAGGTTGTGTTGAAGTAGTTGCCATATTTTGTGCATTTGCTGCAAATGCCAGTAGTAACAGTGATACGGAGGCTAATTTCTTTTTCATGATATTCAATATTAAGTTGGTTTTTATTTTAAACTCATGACAAAATTATACTTCGAGTCTTAGATTCTGTTGTATATACTCTTACATAATTCCCACGTTTTAGGTTTTTATTGTGTATAATTGTTAATAAAACCTAAAATTCAGGCAAAAAAAAAGGGTAAAATGTATTTTACCCTTTTTCTAAAATTGATGATTGAAACTTATTTTAAATCTGGCTGATAGATCTTTACGGTTCCATCACCTTCGCTACTAACAACCAATAGACTTCTTTTTGTTGGACTTTTAGAAGCAGGAATAAATAATACACCTTCTGGTGCTACTCCGGTCTTAACTGTTTGTAAATATTGTGGTGATGTTGGATTTGTTACATCGTAAGACATAAAAGCGTTTGACCTTTCCAGACCTACAAACAAAATATTCTGATTACCCATTTTTACTACTTTAACAGCTTCTGGCTCAGAACCTTTGTCGTCACTACGTTTGTCATCATAAGTACCTAATTCCTGTGACTTTTTATCTACATCATTTTTACTGTCATAAACAATTTTTCCAGTGCTTCCATTCCAGATAGAGAAAGAACGTGCTCCAAAACTTACCATTTCATCTAAATCACCGTCTCCGTCAGTATCTCCCATATCAGCGATAAGATTTAATCTTCCTAAATTTGGTTCTAATTTTAAAGTTGCAGCATCAGGAAAAACAGTTGCGTCTAACTTCATGTCTTTCATTCTTTTAATATCTGTATTAGCAGTATATTCTCTTGCATCACCTTCATTAGCTGTAACGAAATAAGGAACATTGTTAGAAGAAAAATGACTGATCGCATCCGGCATATACATTCCTTTTACTTTCCATGGATTGAAAGCAATTTTGTCATCCTTATCGCTCACATCAATAGCGTTCTCAGCAGTATTGAAATTTTTGTATCCTAAAGGATAGATGGCAGTAATAGTTTTAGATGCGATATCGACTTTTGCCACACCATTATTTTCTTGTAAAGTAACCCACGCTGTTTTAGAATCGTCTGAAATAGTAATGTATTCTGGTTCAATATCCTGAGCAAAACTTTTTGCAACTTTTGAAACTCTGAATCCGTCTTTTTTCAAAGTTTCAGCCTGAGAGCTAAAAGAAGCGAAATCTAGTGTTGTAACTGCATATGTACTCGTTTCAATAATAGAAATAGTTCCGTTTGGATCTTGAGAATAATCTGTGTTTGGCTCTCCTTCATTTGCAGTCATAATATATTTCCCGTCTGGAGAAAATGTAATCATGTCTGGCAATGCACCTACGGTAACTTGTTTAATTAAACTATAATCTGTAGTATTAAAAATAACAACTTTTCCGTTTCCTTGTTTGTTTGTAGTTGATTCTAAAGCAACGGCTAATTTTCCGTCGTAAACATCAACACTATTTGAAGCTCCTTCGTAAGGAGTTAAATCAATTTTACCAATTTTAACTGGTTTTGTAGGATCTGAAATATCAATAACATCAATTTGATTTGTTCCGCTATTATTTACAGTGAAAAGTCTTTTTGTTTTTTCATCATAAGTAGAAATTTCAGCTGCTCCTTCGCCACCAATAGTGATAGAACCAATTTCTTTAAAAGTTGCTGGATTTTCGTTTACGACAACCTCTGGTTCATTGTTTGAATTTTCGTCGTTATTACAACTCGTCATAATTAAAAGAGCTGTTAATAATGAGATACTTAATTTTTTCATTTTATTAGTTTTTAGTTCCGCCAAAAGTAATTAGCAGATCTTGGCCGAATATTAAGTCTTCATTATTTAATCTTTAACTTAATTTTTATCAGATATTTTGGCTTAATTGTAATGGATTTCCAATTGACTGTTTTATAATCCTTACTGAATGATTATCTTTGTGCTCTTTCAAATTTAGAACCTCTATATGTCAACAAATAATAGAAGATTTCCAGCAGAATGGGAAAAACAACAAGGAATTGTATTGTGTTTTCCGCATAATGGTAATGACTGGCCAGGAAAATACGAAGCTGTTCAATGGGCTTTTGTAGAATTTATTAAAAAAGTAGCCACTTTTGAAACTGTTTTTTTGGTTGTAGCCGATGAAAAAGGTAAAGAAAAAATAAACGAAATGTTAGAAAGAGCACGCGTAAATCTTGCGAATGTTTCTTTTATTATCCATAAAACAAACAGAAGCTGGATGCGTGATTCCGGACCAATTATTGTAAAAAACGGTTCAAAAAGAGAAGCATTAAATTTCAATTTTAATGGTTGGGCAAAATATAAAAACTATCAATTAGATAAATTTGTTCCAGGTAAAATTGCTGATTTTATTGATGTTCCGTTAACGCAGGTAATGTATAAAGGAAAACCGGTAATTGTTGAAGGTGGTGCGATTGATGTGAACGGAAAAGGTACTTTGTTAACGTCTGAAGAATGTTTAATGCATCCAACTATTCAGGTTCGAAATGAAAATTTCACCAAAGAAGATTACGAAGCTGTTTTTAAAGAATATTTGGGAGTTACCAATGTAATTTGGCTTGGAGATGGAATAGAAGGCGATGATACACACGGACATATCGACGATTTATGCCGATTTGTAAACGAAGATACCATCGTAACAATTGTTGAAACAGATAAAAACGATTCGAATTATAAACCATTACAGGATAATTTAAAGCGTTTGCAAAATGCAAAATTAGAAGACGGAAAATCGCCAACGATAGTTGCATTACCAATGCCAAAACGCGTCGATTTTGAAGATTTAAGATTACCGGCGAGTTATGCTAATTTCTTAATTCTGAATAAATGTGTTTTAGTGCCGACATTTAATGATAGTAACGATCGTGTGGCTTTGAATATACTTTCAGAATGTTTTCCTGACAGAGAAGTAATCGGAATTAGTTGTATCGATTTTATCTGGGGATTCGGAACATTACATTGTTTGAGTCAACAGATTCCGGTGTAAGTAATCGCCACAAAGGCACAAGGACACTAAGTTTTTTAAAACATAATTTATTGTACTGTTTGTCATTGAAAAAATCATTTTAATCCTTTAATCTGTGGCAAAGTATAGTATAAAAAAAGCTTGTTAGAGCAAACTAACAAGCTTTTTTTTATTTCTATCCTTTACAATTAATGTATTGAATCTTCTCTTCATGCTCTAACAAAAGGAGGTAGTAATTGACTGCAAACTTCTCCGAAACCAATACGAACTTCATTGCTTTCGCAGAAACCTCTAATGATTACGGTATCATTATCTTCGATAAATTTACGTTCACTACCATCTTTTAATTTTATAGGATTTTTTCCTCCCCAAGTCAATTCTAACATTGAACCATAACTATCAGGAGTTGGACCAGAAATAGTTCCTGAACCCATCATGTCACCAGAATTTACACGACATCCGTTTGAGGTATGATGTGCTAATTGCTGTGCCATATTCCAATATAAATATTTAAAATTTGATTTAGAAACTATTGTTTCTTCTGCATCTTCAGGTTGTATCGAAACCTCTAAATGAATATCAAAAGCTTTTTTCCCTTTCGTTTGTAAATAAGGAAGCGGCGACGGATCTTGTTTTGGGCCTTTAGTTCTAAAAGGTTCCAAAGCATCCATCGTTACAATCCATGGAGAAATTGACGTTGCAAAGTTTTTGGCTAAGAAAGGTCCTAGTGGCACATATTCCCATTTCTGAATATCACGTGCGCTCCAGTCATTCAATAAAACCATTCCGAAAATATAATCTTCGGCTTCGTATGTTGGGATATTTTCTCCCATTACATTAACATCTGTTGTAATAAAAGCAGTTTCCAGTTCAAAATCTACTAAACGAGACGGCCCAAAAACAGGGTATTTTTCTCCAGCTGGTAATGTTTGTCCCATTGGTCGGTGTACCGGAATTCCGGACGGAACAATAGTAGAACTTCTTCCGTGGTAACCCACCGGAATGTGTAACCAGTTTGGTAATAAGGCATTTTCAGGATCACGGAACATTTTTCCAACGTTCGTAGCGTGTTCTTTACTGGAATAAAAATCGGTATAATCTCCAATTAAAACGGGCAATTGCATTTCTACATCATCAATTTTAAAAATAACAATATCGCGATCTTTTGTTGAATCTCTAAGTTGTGGGTTGGTTGCATCAAATATATCAGCGATACGGTTTCGCACTAATCGCCATGTTTTTTTTCCGTCAGAAATAAAATCATTTAGCGTATCCTGCATAAACATATCATCAGTTAAATCTATTCCTTCAAAATAGTTTAATTGTTGCAAAGCCCCTAAATCTATAGCGTAATCGCCAATTCTTGTTCCTACTGTAACGACATTTTCTTTGGTAAGAAATACACCGAAAGGAATATTCTGTATAGGGAAGTCACTATTTTCTGGTACTTCTAACCATGATTTTCTTTTGGTATCGTTGGCGGTTATTGGCATGTGTATGTTAATTATTTGTTGAAAAATTCTATGTCAAATATATCATAATCTAACAGTATCACAAACGTTTTTTTGTATTTTTGCATCAAATTAACGAAAAACGAAAAAATGCAACGCGACGAACAAATTTTTGACCTTATACTAGAGGAACAAGACAGACAAATTCACGGATTAGAACTTATCGCTTCTGAGAACTTTGTAAGCGACGAAGTAATGGAAGCAGCTGGTTCTGTTTTAACTAACAAATACGCTGAGGGATATCCTGGCAAAAGATACTACGGCGGTTGCGAAGTAGTTGACGTTATTGAGCAAATTGCTATCGACAGAGCTAAAGAATTATTTGGTGCTGAATACGCAAACGTACAGCCTCACTCAGGTTCTCAGGCAAATACGGCTGTTTACCACGCCTGTTTAAATCCTGGTGATACTATTTTAGGTTTTGATTTATCTCATGGTGGTCACCTGACTCACGGTTCTCCTGTAAACTTTTCAGGTCGTTTATACCGTCCTGTTTTCTACGGTGTTGATGCTGAAACTGGTCGTCTAGACTATGATAAAATTCAGGAAATTGCTACTAAAGAACAACCAAAATTAATTATCGCCGGAGCATCTGCTTATTCTCGTGATATGGATTTTGAGCGTTTTAGAGTAATTGCTGACAGTGTAGGTGCAATCTTATTTGCTGATATTTCTCACCCTGCAGGTCTTATTGCTAAAGGATTGATGAATGATCCAATTCCACATTGTCATATCGTTTCTACAACAACGCACAAAACTTTACGTGGACCACGTGGAGGTTTGATTTTAATGGGGAAAGATTTCGAAAACCCACAAGGTTTAAAAACTCCAAAAGGTGAAATCAGAATGATGTCATCTTTATTAGATCTTGCTGTTTTTCCTGGAAATCAAGGTGGACCTTTAATGCACATTATCGCTGCTAAAGCGGTTGCTTTTGGTGAAGCATTAAAAGATGAGTTCTTTACTTACGCTATGCAATTGCAAAAAAATGCAAATGCTATGGCAGATGCTTTTGTAAAAAGAGGGTACAAAATTATTTCTGGCGGAACTGATAACCACATGATGCTTATTGACTTAAGAAATAAAAATATTTCTGGTAAAGAAGCTGAAAATGCATTAGTAAAAGCAGAAATCACCGTAAATAAAAATATGGTTCCATTTGATGATAAATCACCATTTGTAACTTCTGGAATACGTGTTGGAACAGCTGCAATCACAACTCGTGGTTTAGTTGAAGAAGATATGGAAACTATCGTAGCATTAATCGATAAAGTATTAGCTGATCATACCAATGAAGCTATTATCGAAGAAGTAGCCAACGAAGTAAACGAAATGATGAGCGAAAGACCGATTTTCGTATACTAAAAATTAGTCATAAAGTTTTAAAGTCGAAAGTCGAAAGTCTTGAATAGAATGTGAACGTCTATTTTAGTTTTGACTTTCGACTTTTGTTTTTTCGACTTTCAACTTTATGACTTTGGACTTTCGACTTTTGTTTTTTCGACTTTCAACTTTATGACTTTGGACTTTATGACTTTATTACTTTATGACTTTCAAACCTTAAGACTTAAAAAATGGGCGTACTAAGATTACAACTTCCAACAGACCCAAGATGGGTAAATATTGTAGAGAAAAATATTGAGGAAATCCTGACCGATCACGCTTGGTGCGAGCAAAAAGCAGCAACAAACGCGATTACGATTATCACCAATAACTCGGAGCATCAGGATTTAGTGAAAGATTTATTGGCTTTAGCCAAAGAAGAAATCGACCATTTTGAACAGGTTCATAATATCATCATCAAAAGAGGACTAAAATTAGGCCGCGAACGCAAAGACGATTATGTAAATGAACTCTATTTATATATGAAGAAAAGCGGTGACGGAAGCCGTGTTTCTGGTTTAGTTGAAAGACTACTTTTTTCGGCTATGATCGAAGCCAGAAGCTGCGAGCGTTTTAAAGTTTTATCTGAGAATATTCAGGACGAAGAATTAGCTGTTTTTTACAGAGAATTGATGGAAAGCGAAGCCGGACATTATACAACTTTCATTACTTACGCAAGAAAATACGGAGTTGGAATCGACGTTGAGAAGCGCTGGAGAGAATGGCTTGCCTACGAAGAATCTATTATTTCGAATTACGGAAAAGGGGAGACGATTCACGGGTAGATTTTAGTTATCAGTCTCAGTCTCAGTCTTCAGTGTGACGTTTGTCACGTTGAGCGTAGTCGAAACGCGTTCAAATTGAAGTCTTTGTGAATCTCTGAGAAACTTAGAGTATCTCTGTGAAATTTCAAAAATAAAAAATCCGTTTTAAATCTGCGCTTTCGCTTTAGCGAATCACTTTCATCCGCATTCTAAATTAAGCATTCCGTTTTTGGCAATCTAAAATCAACAATCTAAAATCTAAAATTGAATAATTGTTAATAACTGAATAATTAGTTTTCTATTCATTTTAAAGACGTCATTTTCTAAATTAATATCTTTGAGAGTAACAGAAAATTCAAAGCCATGAGAATAGAAACTGATTTGAAATTAGGATTTAAAGATGTAATGATTCGCCCTAAAAGATCAACATTAAAAAGTAGATCTGAAGTGTCTCTAGAACGAAATTTTAAATTTTTGCACAGCACCACAATCTGGACCGGAATTCCAATTATGGCTGCGAATATGGATACCGTTGGAACTTTTGAAATGGCACAGGTTTTAGCCAAAGAAAAATTGTTTACCGCTATTCATAAACATTATTCACCGGAGGAATGGAATAATTTTCTTAAAAATGCATCTCCGGAATTCTACGACTATATTGCCATAAGCACTGGTACGGGCAAAGAAGATTTTGCTAAAATCGGTCAAGTTATAACAGCAAACCCACTCTTGAAATTTATTTGTATTGATGTTGCAAACGGCTACTCCGAGCATTTTGTTCAGTTTTTAAAACAAACCCGAAAACAATATCCTGATAAAGTAATTATTGCCGGAAATGTAGTTACCGGAGAAATGGTTGAAGAATTGCTTTTGGCTGGTGCCGATATTGTAAAAGTCGGAATTGGCCCCGGATCTGTTTGTACAACGCGTGTAAAAACAGGAGTTGGTTATCCACAACTTTCGGCGATTATAGAATGTGCTGATGCTGCTCACGGTTTAGGCGGACATATTATCAGTGATGGTGGTTGTTCCACTCCTGGAGATGTTGCAAAAGCATTTGGTGCAGGATCCGATTTTGTGATGTTGGGCGGAATGTTAGCAGGACATACGGAAAGTGGAGGAGAACTGATCGAAGTTAACGGTGAAAAATTCAAACAATTTTACGGAATGAGTTCGACAACCGCCATGGACAAACATGTTGGCGGCGTTGCTGAATACAGAGCCAGTGAAGGTAAAACAGTTCAGGTTCCGTTTAAAGGGAAAGTGATCAATACAGTTTTGGATATTTTAGGAGGCTTAAGAAGTGCTTGTACTTATGTTGGTGCATCGAGATTAAAAGAACTAACCAAACGCACAACTTTCATCCGGGTAAGCGAACAGGAAAATCAGGTTTTTACTAAATAATAAAAGGATTTTAAATACAATATGATTACAATTTCAGAAGCAAAAATTAGCGATATTAAGCTAATTCAAAATATAGTACATATAACCTGGCCTATTACGTACGGCGAAATTCTGTCAAAAGAACAATTAGATTATATGTTAGGTCTTTTTTATTCTGATGAAGCATTAATTGACCAATACAATAAACAAGAGCAATTATTTTTTATGATTAATGAAGATGAAACTAATTTAGGTTTCATCGGAATAGAACATAATTATAATAGTAAAGCTGTAACTAAAATTCATAAAATATATCTTCTGCCAGAAACACAAGGAAAAGGAATAGGTAAAAAGGTTATTGATGAAATTGGAAAATTAGCTTTAGCAAATAATTCGACTGCATTACTATTAAATGTAAACCGATTCAATTCGGCTTTAGGTTTTTATAAAAAAATAGGTTTTGAAGTTGTCGATGAAGTTAATATTGATATTGGAAAAAATTATTTAATGGAAGATTATGTGATGGAGAAACGATTGAACCGAATGTTTTAAAAGTAATCTTTTACATGTTAATTTTTATTGTAAATTTGTCAGATAAATGATAGATTTAAATGAAAGAGATAATTGTAGGGATAGTAATTAGTATTATTACAGGAGTAATTTCATCCTATTTATTTTTAATGTATTTCCTAAATCGAAAACGAGTAAAAATTGAGATTTCGTCTTATATAAGCAAAGTAACTTTTGAAGGACAAACGAATTACTTTTTTAAATTTATAAATAAAACAAATTCTGAAATATTTGATATTCGAATCGAACCTACTTTCTATAAACAAATTGGAGGTGTTGGAGGAATGAACATTCAGGGAAAAGATATCGTTTTGAAAGATAATTTTATTTCCTATATTCCCTGTAAGAAAAAGAGCGATAACAATAGCCTCCATGCAATGCGGGTAAGAACTATAGAAGATATCGAATCGAATTGGAGTGATACATCATCATATATCAGACTTACTGTAATAGCAAAACATTCCTTATCTGGTTTTACAGATATATTTGTAAAGGATTTTTATTCAAAAGATGTAATTACAACGAGAAAATTTAAGTCCGGAGATGATTTAGATGTTGTGTAAGTTTTAACACATGAAAGTTGTATAATGTGTAAAAAAACGATAATATTGTGATATAATTAATTTAAAATTATTTATCATGAAAAGAGACGTTATAGTAGGATAATTTCCTTAGTAAAAAATATATGTAATCAATAGCCAGTTTTATACTGGCTTTTTTTATTTTCCTAGCTCACAATCACATCATGTTTAAACAATAACCCCTTCACTTCTTTCAAAGCAAAAACAGCTTTTTTCAATTTTGTTTTTGATGGATCGATGGTGTAATTGTAACTTGTTTTAAAATCGGCTTTGTTGGCGATTGCTTTATCAAACTCAGACCGGTATAAATCGCAATTGTCAAAAAGAACAGCTGTAAGATCTGCGGCCATAAAATCTACAGCAACCAGACTGCAATTGGTAAATGTTGTTCCTTTTATTTTTAAAGTATAAAACTTCGAAAAATCCAGTATACAATCGTAAAAATGAATTTCGAAAATTAATTTATCGCACATCGCAAAATTTACTTCTTTGATTTCACAGCGATTAAAAGTAGCCGTTCTAAAAGCTACGTAATTGATTTTGGCTTCACTAAAAATGCAGTCATTAAAAGTACAATCAATAAAAGTAACGGCTAAAAAGGTGCAGGCAGAAAAGTTACAATTATTAAAAACACAACATTCAAAATCTTTGAAATTGGCTTCGTCTCTACCAAAAATGATAGAATTGTATTCTTTATCAAGAAAATATTCAGACTCTTTTTTCAATGTTGTTTTTTGATGATTATTTGAGAGTGAAAAGATACAGATTACCCTAATAATTGATGCGTTTTGAATCTTAAAATTTTAAATTGTTATATAAGTTATCCTTTTAATTTAAAAGAATATTCGCGTAAAATATTGAAAATAAGACTTATATTTACAGTAAGGTTGAATCGTTATTTCCAAAAAATAAAACTTTCAGATGGTAAAATTTTTAAAAAATAATAGCTTTCAGAAGAAATTTAAAATCTTGGTGTTATTGTTTTTTATACATTTTGTTTCAATCGCCCAAAACGACTCCATCAATCCTACTGTTTGTCCTCCAAAAACAATAATAGAAATCTTCAAAAAGAAAGATTCCGTTTATGTAGTGAAACCTATAAAAAACAGTTTCTTTTTAATTATTCCGGCTATTGGTTCTCAACCAGCGACTGGTTTCTTTTACGGTGCAGTAGCGCAATATACTTTTAAAGGAAAAGAAAAAGCAGATAAATATTCGATAGCCAATGTTGGGATTACCTACACGACAAAAAAACAATGGCTGGTCAATATCAAGAACAATATATTATTAAGAAATAACAGGATATTTTTAAGTGGAGATTATAGAATGTATCTATTTTCACAACCTAATTATGGTTTAGGAACCAACATTATTCCGGCTGCCCGCGATAAAGCACCAGGTTTCAGTATTGATTCAATTGCACAAGCGATGGATTATAATTACTTTAAATTTCATCAAACAGCATCCTTTGAAGTAAAGAAGAATTTTTATGTGGGTGGCGGTATTAACATCGACTGGTATTCAAGTATTGTTGATAAAGAACTTGATGTGGCCAACGGAAAATTGACCTATCATTATGAATATAGCCAAAAATATGGGTTTGATAATTTAGAGTATTTTTTGACAGGAGTGAGCTTAAACTTGGTGTACGATTCCAGAGATAATCAGGTCAATGCAACACACGGATGGTTTGCGAACATAAATTATCGTTTTAATCCGGTATTGTTTAAAAACCAGGATAATAGTAATGTTTTGTTTGCAGAGTATCGTAATTTCATCCCGCTTTCTAAGAAAAACGAACGTTATATTTTGGCACTTTGGACCTATGGACAATTTGTAACAAGAGGAAAGGTTCCTTATTTAAATTTGCCTGCCATCGGTTGGGATCAACGCAGCCGAAGTGGAGAAGGGTATACGCAGGGTTTATTCAGAGGGACCAACTTAGTTTATCTGGCAACAGAATTCAGGTTTCCAATTACCTGTAATCAAATGTTCAGTGGAGTCGTATTTACGAATTTTGTAACGACAAGCAATCCAGACACGAATACAAATCTTTTTCATTCTATTCAACCTGCTGCAGGTTTAGGTTTGCGTATTTTAATAGATAAAGCAACCCGTACCAATTTGATTGTTGATCAGGCTTGGGGAAATAGTTCTAAAGGATTCTATTTAAATGCCGGCGAAACTTTCTAAAAATAATTTTAGATTTTAGATTATACAATTTAAAATCTAAATTATAAATCTAATTTAAGGTAACAAGGTTCGGAAATCTACTTTCTAAAATCAAAAATCTAAAATCGCCTTCATTCAACTGTTCATAATTAAATCATAATTTATACGGAACGAGATTTAGATTTTTAAAGGCAATCCTTATTTTTGTTACTCATACAATTATTCAAATGAAATTACTCATAGTCGAAGACGAACCAAATCTCTTATCTATTTTACGTAAAGGATTCGCTGAGAACAACAATGATGTCAGTGTTGCTCTTGATGGTAAAACGGCTTTAGAGATGATTCAGAATTATACTTTTGATGTGGTAATTTTAGATGTAATGTTGCCTGACATAAACGGTATCGAAATTTGCAGAAGATTAAGAGCAGACAAAAACTTTGTACCAATTTTGCTTTTAACTGCCCTCGGAACTTCAGAAAATATTGTTACCGGATTAAATGCCGGAGCAGATGATTATGTGGTAAAACCCTTTAAATTTGGTGAACTCGACGCAAGGGTTAACGCATTATACAGAAGAGCAAATCAGGAAACTGAAAAAGTAGATTCTATTATAATTAGTGATTTAGAAATTAATAGTAAATCAAAAACAGTTAAAAGAAACGGAGAATCGATTGTTTTGACTGCCAAGGAGTTTAAATTACTCTATTATCTAGCTAAAAATACAGGCAGAATTGTATCTCGTGATCAGATATTAGATAATGTTTGGGATATCAATTTTGATATGAATACCAACGTAGTTGATGTCTACATTAATTATTTACGAAAAAAAATAGACAAACCTTACACAACCAAACTGATTCATACCATGAAAGGTTTAGGTTACGTTATACAGCCATAAAATGGATATAAGAAAAAAAATTACTTTTACTTATGTTGCCCTTTCTACTTTTAGTACACTGTTATTGTGTGTTTTAGTTTTTGTATTGTTTCGTGAAAATAACCGATACCATTTTTTAAAACGTCTAGAGGACAGAGCAAAAATTGTGGCTTCGATTCATTTTCAAAAGGATCCCGAAAAAATTAAGTACTATAGTAATCTTAAAAAAAATGGACTGGAAGAACTTATTGAAGAAGAAGAATATGTTCTTAGAATAAACAGCGCCAATAGTTTTGATTATAATACTAAATTAAATTTACCAAACGAATTTTACTCTAACATTCTCGAAACCGGAAGAGATTATTTTGAAGTAAATAGTAAATATTATCTGGGTCAGGTTTTTACCGAAAATAATCAAAAATATATTGTAATTGTTGGTGCGCGTGACCGAAGAGGAAAAACTACCACAATTTATATTGTAAAAATATTGTTGTTTGGAGGAATCGGATTTGTAATTTTAGCTTTCTTTTTAGGGCGTTTTCTGGCCAAAAGAGTCATTGATCCAGTAGCAAGAATTACTAAAGAAGTAAACCGGATAAGTGCTTCAAATCTTCATAACAGATTGCCCGAAGTAAAGAATTCTGATGAAATATCAGATCTTACACATACTTTTAATGATATGCTGGACCGACTGGAAACTTCTTTCGAAATTCAGGCGAACTTTATCAATAATGCTTCGCATGAGCTAAAAACTCCAATAACAACTATTATTGCGGAGTCTGAAATTATGCTTCTGAAAGAAAGGCAAATTCCTGAATACATTGAATCTCTTGGAAATATTTATAGTCAGGCTTCTAGATTAGGAAATTTAACAGAAAGTTTGTTGAAATTAACGCAAACCGGTTACGATGGAAAAAAACAAGTGCTGGATATCGCCAGAATCGATGAATTATTAATGGATGTAAAATCGGATTTGGATAAAATTTATCCGGATAACCGTGTTAGCATCAAACTTAATTTTGCTCCTAAAGATTCTAATTTACTTTTAATTCCGTGCAATAAGCCTCTTTTAGAATTAGCGATCAATAATATTATTACAAACGGAGTAAAATATTCAGATAATAATGAAGTATTTGTAACGCTTTCAGCCAATAAAGACTGGATTAAAATTAGTATTAATGATATCGGAATCGGAATCCCGCCAGAGGATATTCCGCATTTATATGAACCTTTCTTTAGAGGAAAAATTGCTGCGAAATATATAGGTTACGGTTTAGGACTTCCTTTGGCTTCTAAAATTATACGTATGCACGATGGTGAAATACAAGTACAATCGGAGCAAAATAAAGGAACTATTGTAACTATTATTTTTAAGAAAGACATTGGTAAAAAAGTCAACATTAGAAATTCTAATGTTGAATCTTAGGAAATTCTAATTTTAGATTAAGAACCCTCTAATATACGAGTAGTTATTTTGTATGTATAAACTAAACGATTATACATATGAAAAATTTCCTTATACCAACCACTTTAGAAGAAGATACTATCAGCGCTGTAAAATCAGCTGTTAATCAGGCAAAAAATAACAATTGCGAGATTATTTTAATGATAGTCTCAGATACTCCTGATACTTTTTCAGCTTCACAGTTTTTGCGTGAAATGAGAGTTAGTCTTACTGCAAGCCAGGAATTGGTTCTTGAAACTTGCAGATATATTATAGGACACACTACGAACTGCAAAATAAAAATTCACAATCAATACGGGTTATCTTCCCCAATCTTTAAAGGTATCATTGAAGCCTTTGATGTTAAATTGATTGTTTTGACGCAATCTTACAAACAGGAAACAAAACGAATTCATCAATATTTGATGCAATTAGCAGGAAATCAGAAATGCCCGATTTTACATTTAGGAAATGAGCATTATAAAGAAGATTTTAATAAAGCACTTTACATAGAAAATGGTAAGGCCAATATGCATGTTAAAGATGTTCAGCAGTATTTAAGCGCCAATTTCTCTTTTGAAATCGTGAGTCAAACCTCCAAATTTGATGATAATTACGAAGAATTTGCACCTTATTTATCTGAAGCTATTTCAAAATATGATATCGATTTATTAGTCGAAACACGTAAAGGTGAGAAAATTAAATTCACAAAAAATAAGAAAGAAAATATCAACGATAGATTAGGACTACCTGTTTTATCGCTATATGAAGAACAGGTATAATAGCCAGCTTCAAAAAAGAATACGTTTCATTTTAAACGAAAAATTATGTTATTAAAGAAAAGAATTCCAATGAAATACGTTCTTGGAAAAATAAAAGTTGAGTTGGGACTGGTATTAACTTATACGATATTGTTTGAAGTTTTTCATCATTATTTCATCAATGTCTCTGTTGACGTTCCAATTGCGATTCCAACGATGATCGGAACCATTATATCTTTATTATTAGCTTTTAAATCAAATCAGGCTTATGATAGATGGTGGGAAGCACGCATTGTTTGGGGCGCTATCGTAAATGAGTCAAGAACTTTGGTAAGACAGATGCTAACTTTTTATAAAGACCCTGATTTTTCTGTGGAAGCCAATGAGTTCAAAGAAAATTTTACAAAAAGACAAATTGCATGGTGCTACAGTTTAGGTCAGGCACTGCGAAATAAAGATGCGATAAAACCGATCAAAGATTTGATTAGCGAAGAAGAAATAAATTTTGTAAAAAATCATCAAAATGTACCAAATGCAATCTTATTGCTGCATGGTAGAGATTTAAGAATTGCACGAAAAGACAGGCGTCTTAATGCTTATCAGCAAGTTGAAATCGATAAAACCATAACAAGATTATGTGATGCAATGGGGAAATGCGAACGTATAAAAAATACGATTTTCCCAACCACTTATAGTATGTATATCAGAATGACTTTGTGTTTATTTATTCTGTTGTTGCCTTTTGGATTGGTTAATTTGTTAAGCTGGTTTGCAATTCCGCTAATTACAATTATTGGAGGAATGTTTTTCCTGATTGAGAAAATGGCAATTCATTTGCAGGATCCGTTCGAAAACAGACCAACAGATACGCCTGTAACAGCAATTTCGAATACAATTGAAAAGAACTTAATGCAAATGCTTAATGAATATCAAAGTGAATTTGATATTATTAAGGAATTTGATCTTAAACCGGAAACCAAAAAAGCGACAGCCGATGCTTATTTTGTTTTGTAATTAAATGTTGGAATTAGATTAGTTAGGAACCAGACAACGATTATGTTGTCTGGTTTTTTATTTAATAATGCAGCAGTCTTCCTAATGTTTTGATTGATTCCCGCAATTCGTTGGTCCATGGCAAACCAAAACTCAAACGCATGCAATTGGAGAATTGATCCTGAAAAGAAAAAATTCGGCCGGGAGCAATGCTAATATTATGTTTCATGGCTAAATGATAAAAAGCTGCTGTGTCAACATTTTTATCCAGTTCTATCCAAAGAAAAAATCCGCCTTGTGGCTGACTTACTTTAGTTCCTGTTGGAAAAGATTCCAAAACCGTATTAATATAATTATTGCAATTGTGATTCAGAATCTGGCGAATTTTTCGGAGATGATTTTCATAACGCCCATTTTTTAGAAAATCACCTACAACTTCATGTGTAATAGTAGGAGAGGAGAGCGTATGGTAAATTTTATTACGTAGTATTTGTTTTTTAAATTTTCCAGGCGAAACCCAACCCACACGGTATCCCGGAGCCAATGTTTTGGATACAGAACTACAGCAAAGAATGATACCACTTTCGTCATATGTTTTGCAATTGGTTGGGCGGCTGGAGCCAAAGTACAAATCACCGTGAATATCATCTTCGATTAACGGAACGTCGTAAAATTCCATTAACTTAACTACTTCTTTTTTATGTTCAACAGGCATCATACTCCCAGAGGGATTACTGAAATTACTCATCAACAGGCAAAGCTTTATTTTTTTTGTGGCAAGTGCTTTTTTTAAAGCCTCCAGTTCAATTCCTGTTGTGATATTTGTGGGCAATTCCATAATGTATAAACCCAGTGATTTTGCTAATTGTAAAATTCCAAAATACGCAGGGCTCTCTGTAATGATAGTATCTCCCGGTTGTGTCAACGTCATCAAACAATGTGATATGGCACTAGTGCAGCCTGGCATTGTAATAATATCATTTTCGGTTAACGAACCACCCCAGGTAAAAGACCAGCGCGCAATTTCCTTTCTCAAATTAAGGTTTCCCTGCACTTGTTCATAACTCGTTCCGCTGTTGGGAAGCTGGCGCGTAGCCTGAATTATTCCTTTATTTAATTTAGCAATAGGAAGCAGCTCATTCGAAGGAAAACCCAAAGAAAGCATCGTAATATTTTTATCCGTCATATTACCATAAACCTGATCAATTAAATCTTCCCGATCAATATTCAGGCATTTTAAATCCGGACTACTTGGAGAAGGTTCTGTAATAATCCTGGCCGAAGTATTACTCACATAATAACCAGATTGAGGTCTTGATTCAATTAAAGATCTGCTCTCGACTTCATAATAGGCCTTGCTCACGGTGCTCATGCTGTAACCTGTTTCAGCACAGACTTCGCGTATTGACGGAAGCTTATCACCAACATTCAAAACGCCCGATTTTATTTGCTTTTCAATACGATCAGCAAACTGCAGATATAAGTAAGTGGAATTCTTCATAAAAAAAAACTGTTATGGTGCAATTTACAAAAACTGTATCTGTATTGCTGTTTTATTTTTAAGAAATTTGCTTT
This sequence comes from Flavobacterium frigidimaris, assembly GCF_002217275.1. NCBI lineage: Bacteria > Pseudomonadati > Bacteroidota > Flavobacteriia > Flavobacteriales > Flavobacteriaceae > Flavobacterium > Flavobacterium frigidimaris. The sequence continues at coordinate 18,982 of NZ_MUGV01000044.1, read as the reverse complement.
AATAGAAAACTAATCAAAATAATCATCGTGAAAACAACCAAATATTACATAGCAGCCATAACTTGTTTTGCAATCTGGGGCTTTTTTAGTCTGGCTCTAAAGCCCATACATGAATACGCTTCTTTAGATATTTTATTTTATCGCGTCTTTAGTTGTAGTATTTTGATGTTGCTTATTGCTTTTGCTTTTAAGAAAAAAAAAATAGTAGAAACCGTTTCAATTTTTAAAGCGTTGTCAGCTGCAGAAAAACGAAAAGCAATTTTATTAAACATTGGCGGAAGTGTTTTTTTAATGTTAAACTGGTTTACTTTTATTTATGTAATGAACCACATCAGTGTAAAAGCAACATCGCTGGCGTATTTGGTTTGTCCAATTTTAACGACTTTATTGGCTTATTTTATTTTAAAAGAAAAATTGAGTAAAACACAATGGATTTCTGTTGGATTGAGCGTTTCGGGTTGTTTGTTATTGTCGTACACTGCAATTATGGATATGTTTTTCAGTATTATTATTGGTTTTACTTATGCATGTTATTTAGTAAGCCAACGTATCAATAAAGGTTTTGACAGGTTTATCATTCTTACTTTTCATATTACATTGGCAGCCTTGTTTTTATTGCCTTTTTATCCGGCATATAGCGGGCCAGTTCCAACCGAATTTAAGTTTTATTTCTGTATCGAAACCATTGCAATTTTGTTTACTATATTTCCTTTGTTCCTGAATCTTTATGCACTTTCAGGTATTAATTCATCAACAGTCGGGATGCTTTTAAATATTAATCCAATGATTGCTTTTTGTTTGGCAAACTTCGTTTATCACGAACAAATTGGATCTTTGCAGATTGCAGCCTACAGCATTATTTTTATAGCGGTTATCGTTTTTAATTCACACCATATTTTTGCGTTAAAACAAAAATATATCCTGTCGTCTAAAGATTCTATTTAAATGTAATTTGCATACTTTTTATTGGTTTAAAAATAAATTACCAGAATCTTAACAGGATGTTAAAGCAGGAATGAGTATTTTCATTCCTGCTTTTTTTATTAAGCAAATTTAAAAGGGCCACAGATTTCACAGATTAAAAAGATTTTAAAATTAGTACTGAAAAAAATCCTTTTAATCTCTGAAATCTTTGGCAAAAAAATAAATTTTATTGCTAAAACAGATTCTATATTTTATGAAAAATACCAAACTTCAAGCCTTTATACCGTTATTCTATTTAGTGTGGTCTGATGATTTGTTAACTCAAAAGGAGTTTGCAACGATTCAGCAATTTATTAATAATTTGGTCTGGCTTTCGCCCGAAGAAAAACAACAATTGCTTTCTAAGGTTGATATTTCAAATCCGCCTTCGCGAAATGAACTCACACAATGGAAGTCAGATATCGAGAAAAGTATTCAGGATAAAGCTTCCATAAAATCAATTTTTGACATTGCTGAGGCACTTTCTGAAAAAGATGTAGACATTTCGACTGTAAAACCAGAGTTTATAAAGCTTGAAAATGATCTTGGAATTCTAGGCGAAGAAGTCATTCAGAACTTCAAAACTAAAGCGGATTCTTTTACAGCAAATTCTCAAACGACTTCTAATTTTGATATTCAGAAAATAACCGATCTTTTAGACGGAAAAGAAGCCGCCATTATCAAAAAAGTAAAATCGGTTATTTCAAGACCTGAATTTACTTATGAAACTTCAACAGATATCAACGTTTACCGCCAAACGGTTTACAATTGGTGCAAAATTTTAGCCGAAGAAAACCTGGGCAATATGGCGTATCCCAAAGAATACGGCGGTGGAGGAAACGTAGAAGATTATTTTGCGATTATGGAAACTTTGAGTTATCATGATTTGAGTTTAGTGATAAAATTTGGTGTTCAATTTGGTCTTTGGGGAATGAGCGTTCAATCGTTAGGAACTGAGAAACATTATGCTAAATATTTAAAAGATATTGGTTCACTTAAAATTCCGGGTTGTTTTGCAATGACGGAAACGCATCATGGTTCAAACGTAAAAGGATTAGAAACAACTGCAACTTACAATCATAACGATCAGACTTTTACTATTCATACGCCCAATAAAAATGCGCAAAAAGAATACATAGGTAATGCCGCTGTTCACGGACAAATGGCAACCGTTTTTGCCAAGTTAATTATTGATGATCACGATTATGGTGTAAACGCTTTTGTGGTTCCATTTCGCGATACAAACGGAACTGTTTTAAACGGCGTTACTATTGGTGATTGCGGACATAAAATGGGCTTAAACGGCGTAGACAACGGAACAATTTCATTTGATAATGTGGTTATTCCGAAGGAAAATATGCTGGATCGTTTTGCTTCTGTCAATGATAATGGAGAATTCGAAAGCCCGATTCCGAGTGATAACAGACGATTTTTTACCATGTTGGGCACTTTGGTTGGAGGACGAATCGGAATTCCACGTTCCGCTTTAGCAGCAGCTAAATCAGGCCTGACAATTGCGATTCGATATAGCGATCAAAGAAGGCAATTTGGCCCCGAAGGAGGTTCTGAAGTGCCAATTCTAAATTACAGAATGCACCAACGTCGTTTGATTCCGCCATTGGCAAAAACATATGCCGTTCATTTTGCTTTGCAATATCTGACCAATAGATTTTTGAATAAAACGGAAGATGAAATGCAGGAAATTGAAGCTTTGGCAGCCGGTATGAAATCCTATTCTACCTGGAGTACCAGAGATATTTTGCAGGAATGCAGAGAGGCTTGCGGCGGAAAAGGATATTTATCTGAAAACAGAATCGATGCCTTAAAAAACGATACCGAAATCTACACCACTTTTGAAGGTGATAATACTGTTTTGATGCAATTAGTAGCTAAAAATCGTTTATCAGAATTCAGAAAAGCATTTGGGGAAATGGGATCTCTGGGAATTATTAATTATGTCTATGAAAATGCCAAAGTAGCGATTACCGAAAAAAATCCGATAGCGACCCGCAGAACAGATGATGAACATTTATTGGATGATCAATTTCATTTGCAGGCTTTTATTCACAGGGAAAAAACAATTTTGGCCTCGGCAGCACAACGTATTAAAAAATTAGTTGATGGAGGTTTAGAACCTTACGATGCTTTTAATGTTGTACAACATCAAATGATAGATGTTGCACAGGCCTATTTGGAACGCGTAGTTTTAGAACAATTTCAGGCAGCGATTAAAACAGTGGAGGATGAAAAATCAAAAGAAATATTGACCAAATTAAATCAGTTATACGCACTTTCACAATTAGAAAAAAACAAAGGCTGGTATCTTGAAGATGGATATATGGAAGCGGTGAAAACCAAAGCAATCCGTAAAATAGTTAATCAATTGTGTTGGGATATTCGCCCGGATGCGGTCGCGTTAGTAAATGCTTTTGATATTCCGGAAAGTTGTCTGGCGGCGCCAATTGCTGTTAATTGAGAATATAGAATATAGAATATAGAATATAGAATATAGAATATAGAATATAGAAAATAGAATATAGAAAATAGAATATAGAAAATAGAAAATAAAAAATAGAGTATAGAAAATAGAATAAAGAAAATAGAATAAAGAAAATAGACTTTTTAAGGGCTTGTAAAAGTTTTAAACTTTGACAAAGTTTTTTTTTAGCCACGAATTCACGAATTTTTTGAAAAACTTATTCGAAATCATTTGTGAATTCGAGGCTATTTTTATGTCAAAATAAATTTGTTATAATTTTTTTTATATCATTAAATGTTAAATCATCGTTTTATTAAAATAACTCGCCTTCTCAAAATCCTTAATATTGATTGAAATCACTGGGACTTCAGCTACTATATTATTTAATGAGGTTACAATTGCCTTTGATAATTTTGCTTTTTGATCTGACGTTCGGCCTTCCATAATATATCCGAAGACATGAATGAAATCATCTAAAGTATTTCCGTTATTGTAATAAGAAAATGGATTGATGCGAACCTTAATTTCAGAGGCACTAAAAAGATCGGTTGATAAAGCCGCATTAAAAACCTCCTGCATAATTTCTTCGGCCGAGTTTAATCGGATGACGTTTTCGGAACAATCAATAATAAAATGTGGCATGGTGGTGTCGTTTTAATTTAGAGAAATTGTTCTGACAAAATTATAAAAACATTGTTAGGATTTCTTTAAAATGTCTTTTTTATAAAATGTTTTGCTTTATTTTTTGTAACTAAATTTGAAATTTTCCTAAAATTTGCCAATTATAAATAATTCTAATTAATTGTATCACTTTAGTATATTTGTAGGTATCATTTATTTTTATTCCCCTTGAAAAATTGTTTGTTATTTCTTTTATTGGTTCTTTTAGGTAACCCCGTTCATGCATCTGATAGTACAGATACTATTTTGGATAAGCTAAACAATGCATTAAGAAATAAACAGCGTTATGTTCAGCTTAAAGAAGAACGTATTTTAAACTTCAAAAAAATTAAATCAGAAGATTTAACGAAAGAGCAGGAGTACAACTACAATAAAACCTTATACACAGAATATTTAAAATTCAATTCTGATTCGGCTATTTTCTACGTAAAAAAGAATTTGAAAATTGCAGCTGAACTTCAGAATAAAAAATTAAAAGACCAAGCCGAACTTCAATTGGCAACACTTTATTCGTCGTCAGGAAAATACCGTGAATCAGAAGCTCTTTTAAAAGGAATTAATAAAAAAGAATTATCAACGGTACTGCTACCGGAATATTATGAAGCTTATCGAGAGTTTTATGAGCATTATGTAGCCAATAGCTATGATAAAAAATACATACAGCAAATCAGGAGTTATCGTGATTCTTTATTAACTGTACTAAATCCGCAAACGCTGAAGTATAAAATCAATTTGATTCAGCAGCATATTTCAGATAAACGTTTTGGAATTGCTAAGAAGAAATTAATGCAATTGCTGGAAACCGCTGATCAGGATAATACGCAATATGCAATGATTGGTTATCTCCTCGGAAGTATTTATGAAACCACACATCAATCAGAATTAAGAAAAAAATACTACGCACTGTCTGCCATTTCAGACATTAAACATGCTATAAAAGATAATGCTTCTTTGCAGGAATTGGCTTTGGCTTATTATGAATCTGGTGATGTTGATATGGCGTATAAACTAACACAGTCCGCTATTGCTGATGCACTTTTTTGCAATGTTCAGTTTCGTACGCTTCAAATGTCTGAAGTCTATTCAATCATTAATACTTCTTATTTAGAAAGAGAGGCAAAACGTAAAATGCAATTGCAATTGTATTTGCTTTTCATTAGCATTCTTTCAGTATTTTTGATTGTTGCCGTAATTTATGTTTACAAACAAATGAAAAAAGTATCCAGAATTCGGGGAGAACTTTTTGAGACAAGTCAAAAATTAGCCGAATTAAACAAAGATATTACCGAAACCAACAATCAGTTGCAGGAACGTAACGCACAATTATCAGAATCAAATCATATTAAGGAAGAGTATATAGCACATTTCTTCAGTCTGTGCTCGACTTACATCAATAAGTTAGAAAATTATCGTATTATTTTAAATAAAAAAGCAACTGCGAAGCAATTTGACGAAATCTATAAAATGCTTAAATCAACAACGCTGGTTGATAATGAGCTGGAAGAGTTATACAAGAATTTCGATATTATCTTTTTGAATCTGTATCCAACCTTTGTGAAAGATTTCAATGATTTACTTATTAAAGAGGAGCAGATTGTTTTAAAACAGGGTGAATTATTAAATACAGAACTTCGTATTTTTGCACTTATCCGACTTGGGATTACCGACAGTGTAAAAATCGCTGCCTTTCTCCGTTACTCTTTAAGCACGATTTATAATTATCGTACCAGAGCAAGAAATAAAGCGGCAGTTTCCCGAAATGATTTTGAAGAAATGGTCATAAAAATAGGTTTAATTTCATTAAAAATGTAACGATTTATTTTAAATCTACTACTTTTTTTGCCTTTTTTAAATTATTAAATACTTGATAATTAATAGTTTAATTTTTTATTTCACTACTTTTTTTCGTCCAAAATTCTAACACGGACTATAACGTTATAGCTTTACAATATTATTATAAGGTACTTTTGACTAAAAGTCTCTGCTTATAAATTAAATGCTTTAATAAATTAATAGTTATGTTCAAAAACGTTAAAACTCTTCTTGTTTTACTTGTGTTGAGTTCGTTTGGGATTAATGCCCAAAACAAAGTTCCGGTTTATCTGGATGATAAAAAGCCAATTAACGAACGTGTTGAAGATGCACTTTCGAAAATGACAACTGCCGAAAAAATTGCCATGATTCATGCGCAATCAAAATTTAGTTCACCAGGTGTAAAACGTTTGGGAATTCCGGAAAACTGGATGACCGACGGGCCACACGGAATTCGTACTGAAGTGAAGTGGGATGAATGGGATCAGGCAGGATGGACAAACGATTCTTGTATTGCATTTCCGGCTTTAACGGCACTTTCTGCAACATGGAATAAGGAATTGGCTTCTTTATACGGAAAATCAATTGGAGAAGAAGCACGTTACCGTAACAAAAATGTATTATTAGGGCCTGGAGTTAACATTTACAGAACACCATTAAACGGTCGTAACTTCGAGTATATGGGTGAAGATCCTTTCTTAACTTCAAAAATGGTGGTTCCTTATATTAAAGGAGTTCAGTCCAATGGAGTTGCAGCCTGTGTAAAACATTTTGCCCTGAACAATCAGGAAACGAATCGTAACTCAGTAAACGTAATTGTTGATGATCGTGCCTTGTACGAAATTTATCTTCCGGCTTTTAAAGCGGCTGTTCAGGAAGGTGATGCGTGGGCAATTATGGGATCTTATAACAAATACAAAGGACAACAATGTTGTCATAATGAGTTTTTATTAAACGATATTCTTCGTGGAGAATGGGGTTTCAAAGGTGTTGTAGTTTCAGATTGGGGCGGAGTTAATGATACAAAACAGGCAATTCATAATGGCTTAGATATGGAATTTGGATCCTGGACAAACGGACTTTCATGGGGAACTAGTAATGCTTATGACAACTATTATTTGGCAAAACCTTATTCAGAAATGATCAGAAAAGGAGAGATTGGAACTAAAGAATTAGACGAAAAAGTGCGTCGTATTTTACGTTTGTCCTTCTTAACTACAATGGACAAAAACAGACCTTTTGGATCTTTCGGAACGGAAGAACATGCTCAGGCAGGTTTGAAAATTGCAGAAGAAGGAATCGTATTGCTTCAAAATAATAATAACATTTTGCCAATCAATCTTTCTAAAACTAAAAAGATCGCTGTTATTGGTGAAAATGCCATTAAAATGATGACTGTTGGTGGTGGAAGTTCTTCACTAAAAGCAAGATATGAAATTACACCGCTTGAAGGATTAAAGAAAAGAATTGGCAATCAGGCAGAAATCGTTTATGCCCGTGGTTATGTTGGAGATCCTACAAGTAATTATAATGGTGTTATTGCAAAAGTAAGTTTAGAAGAAAAACGTTCTCCGGCAGAATTGACTGCAGAAGCTTTAAAAGTAGCTAAAGATGCTGATATTGTTCTGTTTATTGGAGGTTTAAATAAAAGTGAAAACCAGGACGATGAAGGACACGATCGTAAAGGATTAGAACTTTCGTATGGTCAGGATAAATTAATTTCTGAATTAGCGAAAGTAAATAAAAACATTGTTTACGTAAATATTTCTGGAAACGCAGTGGCAATGCCGTGGGTAAAAGAAGTTCCTGGAATTGTTCAGGGTTGGTTTTTAGGTACAGAAGCGGGAAATGCTTTGGCAGCGGTTTTAGTTGGAGATGTAAATCCTTCTGGAAAATTGACTTTCACTTTCCCGGTAAAATTATCTGATAACGGTGCACACGCTTTGGGAGAATTTCCAGGTGGAGAAGATGTAACGTATAAAGAAAGTATTTTTGTAGGATACCGTTGGGCTGACAAACAAAAAATCAAACCATTATTCTCTTTTGGTCACGGTTTAAGTTATACCACTTACGAATATGGAAAAGTGACTGCTGACAAAAAACAAATGTCGGCTGGAGATCAAATCACGTTTTCTGTGAAAGTTAAAAATACCGGAAGCAGAGACGGTTCTGAAGTAGTTCAGCTTTATATCAGCGATTTAAAATCTTCTTTGGTTCGTCCAATTAAGGAATTAAAAGGTTTTGAAAAAGTTTCGCTAAAAGCCGGAGAAGAGAAAACGGTAACTTTTACGGTTGACAAAACTGCTTTAAGTTTCTTTGATGATAAAAAACACGACTGGGTCGCTGAGCCGGGAGCTTTTGAAGCTTTAATAGGAGCATCATCTACAGCTATAAAATCTAAAGTGAGTTTTTCACTTCAATAATTTCATTAATTTTCTAAATTGGTTGGTTGTAAAGCTGCAATGGTAAAAAGTTGCAGCTTTGCTTTTTAAAGAAAAGTTATATGTAAAATGTTAGATGTTAGATGTTAGAAGTTTTGCATCTTAAAAAAAATATTTATGAAACAAATAGTACTATTGGTCACAGCATTTATTTTATTTCAAAACCTTTCGGCGCAAAGCCTGAATAAAATGCAGTGGTTTAATGAACCTGAAAAATGGGAAATTAAAAACAATGCTTTGATTATGAATGTAACCGCGAGCAGTGATTACTGGCGTATTTCACATTACGGATTTACCGTTGATGATGCACCGTTTTACTACGCAACTTACGGGGGAGAATTTGAAGCTAAAGTAAAAATAACAGGCAATTACATTGCTCGTTTTGACCAAATGGGATTAATGATTCGTGTTGATGAAAAAAACTACATTAAAACCGGAGTAGAATTTGTAGATGGAAAGTTCAATATCAGCACTGTGGTAACACATGATAAAAGCGATTGGAGTGTAACAACACTGGATAAAGCACCACCATTTGTCTGGATAAAAGTGGTGAGAAGACTAGATGCTGTTGAAGTATTTTTCTCTTATGATGATAAAAATTATATACTGACAAGAAATGCGCCGCTACAAGACAATACACCCGTAATGGTTGGTCTGATGGCTGCGTCTCCAGACGGAAAAGGTTTTGAAGCTAAGTTTGAAAATTTTAAAGTAACACATTTGCCGGATCAAAGAAGACTGGAGTGGCTTAAGAAGCATCAGGAATAGATTAATTAGATAATTAGGAGAATTAGAAAATTAGATAATTATGTAGTTTTACTTAAGGCTTTGCGAATTTTACCGCAAAGTGCGCTAAGTATTTTTTATCGTTGTGTTTATGTTGTCTTTTTAAGTTCGCAAAGCTATATGAATAAAACTTGGCGAACTTGGCGTAAACCCTTTGTGTACTTTGCGGTAAAATGGACACCAACCAAATTAACCTTTAAACCAAAAACAATATTTTTATGAGTTCAACTTCTATTGATATTCAACCAAAAAAACATTACGAAATTCTCGACGGTTTGCGTGGAGTAGCTGCTATTTTAGTGGTTGCTTTCCATATTCTGGAAGCACATAACGGAGGGAGCCGATTTAATCAAATAATCAACCACGGCTATTTAGCTGTTGATTTCTTTTTTCTATTGTCCGGATTTGTTGTAGCTTATGCTTATGACGATCGCTGGGCAAAAATGACACAATGGGAGTTTTACAAACGACGCCTAATCCGTTTACAGCCTATGGTCATTATGGGAATGATCATTGGCGCGATATGCTATTATTTTCAGGCTTCTGATATTCTATTTCCACAAATTGCCGGAATGGAAGTTTGGAAAGTAATTGTAACCATGGTTATCGGTTTTACATTATTACCAATTCCACCCTCTTTGGAAATCAGAGGTTGGGGCGAAATGCATCCTCTTGACGGGCCGGCCTGGTCGCTTTTCTTTGAATATATTGCCAATATTTTATACGCTGTTTTATTTCGTAAATTCTCGAATAAAGTAATGACCGTTTTTGTATTGATATTTGCTGGAATGCTGATTAATTATACTGTTTTCGGGCCAAAAGGAGATGTAATTGGTGGATGGTCATTGAATCTGGAACAAATGAATGTTGGATTTACCCGTTTATTATACCCATTTTTTGCTGGGGTTTTACTTTGCCGCTTAGGAAAGTTAATTCACATCAAAGGTGCTTTCTGGATTTGCAGTTTGATGATTTCAGCAGTGCTTATTATACCAAGAATTGGAGATGAAAACAGTTTATGGATGAACGGTTTATATGAATCCTTCTGTATTATTTTAGTATTTCCCTTAATTGTTGCGATTGGAGCAGGAGGTGAAATTAAAAGTGCTTTTTCCGCTAAAATATGCAAGCTTTTAGGTGATATATCCTATCCAATTTACATTACACATTATCCCTTAATTTATTGGTATACTGCCTGGGTTATCGATAATAAAATAGAGATAAAAGATGGTTACATAATTGGAATAGGTGTTTTAATTTCAAGTATTGTTATTGCTTATTTATGCTTGAAATTATACGATGAACCCGTTAGAAATTGGCTGCAAAAGAAAGTGCAAGGTTCAAACGTACAAAGGTTCAAAGGAACAAAGTAAAAAGGTTCAAAGGAAAACCTTTGCCCCTCTGTTCCTCTGCAACTCTGTACCTAACTTAAAAATATTGAATTTCTAATTTTGTTAGTTATTAGGTATTCAAAAAAGGGATGAAACATAATTTGTTTCATCCCTTTTATATTTTTAGAAAAAGGTTCAAAGTTTAAAACCTTTGTCCCTTTGAACCTTTATAACTCTGTACCTTCTTTATTCTAAAACCAATTGTCCTAAAGCTTCTTTACTGAAACCTTTCAACTGATCCATTTTTCCCGCTTTGATTTTCGCAACCCAATTTGGATCAGATAATAAAGGTCTTCCAACAGCAACCAAGTCAAAATCGCCTCTGTCGAAACGTCTGTTTAATTCTTCTAAAGAAGTTGGCTCTGAACTTTCTCCTGCAAACGCTCCAAAGAAATCTCCAGAAAGTCCCACAGAACCTACTGTAATAGTCGGTGCTCCGGTAACTTTTTTAGCCCATCCTGCAAAGTTCAAATCAGAATCTTCAAATTCAGGTTCCCAGAAGCGACGTTGTGAACAGTGTAAAATATCAACTCCTGCCTCAACAAGAGGTGTAAGCCATGCTTCTAATTCTTGTGGATTTTTAGCCAGTTTATAATTGTAATCAGAAGGTTTAAATTGAGAAAAACGCATGATCACAGCGAAATCATTCCCAACTTGTTTTCTTATTTCTTTTACTACTTCAATAGCAAAACGATTACGTTCCGGCAAAGTTTTTCCACCGTAAATATCAGTACGTAAATTTGTTTCAGCTCTAAAGAACTGGTCAATCAAATATCCGTGTGCACCGTGAATTTCGATAGTATCAAAACCTAATCTTTTAGCATCAGCGGCAGCTTGTCCAAAAGCGAGAATAGTATCTTCAATATCTTTTTCAGTCATGGCAACTCCATTTCTAAAATCAGGTCGGTTTAACCCAGACGGACCTTCAAAAGGAACTGGAGGAACCCATCCTGAATGATGGTTGTCCATGATTCCCATATGCCAGATCTGTGGTCCCATTGAACCTCCGGCTGCGTGCACTTCGTCAATCACCTTTTTCCATCCTTTTAAAGCTGCGTCACCATAAAAATGAGGCACATTAGCATCATTTGATGATGAAGCTCTGTTGATCACAGTTCCTTCAGATAATATTAATCCAACTTCACCTTCAGCTCTTTTTTGATAATAAGAAGCTACTTCATCAGTTGGAATTCCGTTTGGCGAGAATGAGCGTGTCATTGGCGCCATTACGATTCGGTTTTTAAGATTTAACGTTTTTAAGTTAAATGGCGAAAACAGGTTGTTTGTACTCATAGTAATTTACAAATTAGTTTGAATTAATTTACTGAGTGCTTCAAAGGCACCTTCGTTGCGTTTATAGTAAGTCCATTGTCCCACGCGTTTGGCTTCGATAAAGCCGGCACGTTGTAAAATAGACAAGTATTCAGAAACAGTTGATTGCGTCAGGCCTGCCTTGGCTTGTATTTGCCCTACACAAACACCGTGTTCAAATCCTGCATGCTGGAGTTGATCAGGAAAGTGTAATTCGGGTTCTTTTAGCCATTCCAGCATTTGTAATCTGGATTTGTTCGACAGTGCCTTAAAGATTTCTATTTGTTCCATGGTGCAAAGATATCGACTTTTCCCGATATACCAATTTAAGAAAAAATTTTTAGGAAAATTTTATGAAAGCGAGGATGAATATAAAATACAATTGTTTGTCAAAATATATTGAAAGAAGTATTTATATTTGTTGATATATTTATCACGCAAAGCCGCAAAGGCGCAAAGTTTTTAAAGCAAATAAATTATACTTTGCGACTCTGCGACTTTACGTGAGATTCAAATCTGATAACCCAAATTATCAAAAAAACTTAACCATTTTATGAAAAAAACTTTACTTATTTTAGGATTCTTATGTTGCGTGATAACCAGTTCAAAAGCTCAGGTTGTAGGACTTGAAGTAGGTGATATCGCTCCAGAAATCGATCTTCCGGATACAAAAGGAAACAATGTAGCCTTAACTTCTTTAAGAGGAGATTTAGTTTTAATTGACTTTTGGGCATCGTGGTGCGGACCTTGTATTAAAGAACAGCCAGAATTGTTAAAATTATATAATACGTATTCAGGTAAATTATCCATTTACAGTGTTTCAATGGATACTAAAAAACCACTTTGGTTAGGAGCTATTGCCAAACAAAAACTCCCATGGATACAAGTAAGCGATCTTAAATATTGGAAATCTCCAGCTGCTGTAGATTATATGCTTCAATCTGTACCCTTAAATTTTTTAATAGACAAAAACGGAATTATTTTGGCTAAAAACATTCACGGAAATGCTTTGAATGAAATGGTGAAGAGTGTATTGACACCACAGCAGAACTAGAAAGGAAATTAGAATTAAGATGGAATCAAAACTCAGCTTAGAAGAATTTCGACTAAGATTAAAAAATAATACTGAAATTGGTTCACCAAAAGCAGCATTAGGACAGGTTAGAATATTTCCTATATCTGGTGGCATAAAGCCTTTTTACGGATTTTTTGATGATAACAGTTTTAGTTTAACTGTAAATTCGACAAAGTCATCAACAAATTTTATCATAAGAGGGAAATATGAGAGCATTAATAATAGACTTAAAGTTGATTGTATTGTTGAACCCGGTAATAAATATAAACAATTTTGGGCGTACTATTCTCCAATAATTCTTATCGTGGCAATCAATATCTTTTTTCTCTTTTTTGCTAAAGGACTTAGGCGAGCGTCTACAATTGTTAATTTGTTTTTACTTTTTATGGCTTTTTATTCGAGATGGAATGAAGAGAGAAAAAGAAAAAAATTAGAACAAAAGTTTATCAGCATTTTTGAAATTAGATAAGATTTGTATGGTGAGTTTACCGAATTAATTTTACCGCACGCAAAGTATTATTTTTGATGTGTTTGCCAGTTGACTTTGTTAAGTTCGCAAAGCTGTATGTGATTAGCTTCACGTAAACCATTGCGAACCTTGCGTAACCCTTTCCTCCCGATAGCTATCGGGATTGCGGTTAGGCACAGAATTCAACAACTTGAAACCTGATACGAGGCCAAACAAAGAAAACCTGAAAACAAATCTTTAGAAGGCAATTCCAAATTGAAAACCTACCGTAAATGTGGCCGGATGATCGTTGCCAAATCTCACCGGAAGCGGAACTGCAACAAAATAACTGCAATTATCACTTTTAAGAACGGTTTTGTTTATTACTGGTGTAAAACCATATCTTCCGCTGCTTTCAAAGGCGGCTCTTCCGGCAAAAGTGTAACCTTTTCCTAAGGCAACCAGAACACCGGGATGAAATAAAATATTGGTTACTTTATCACTAGCGCCTTGCACTTTTATATTTGGAACAATTTCGAAAGAGAAACCTATTTTCGAGCTTTTCCAGATGTTGATTCCTGTTGGAAAACCAACGGCATAATAATCCCTGAAATTTAAATTAGTTTGTTCGCTGCTAATCGTTACAATGGGATGAAGAATACCAAAATAGCCCGTTATTTTAGGATAAGTTGTTTGAGAAAATATGCTAATCGTTGTAAAAAATGAAGTAATAATTGCAATGTGTCTAAATGTAATCATGATAGTTTTTGTTGATCAAACAAAACTATATACACTTGGTAGATATAAATAGAACGCTATTTACTTTTTGTATCTGGTTTACTTTTTAGTGAATTTTTTCTGTAGGAGGAAGGATTTTTTCCGGTATGAAGTTTAAAAATTCGTGTAAAATGACTTTGGTCTGAAAAGCCCGTCATATAAGCAATTTCAGTTAAGGTATAAGTTGAATTCTGAATCAGATTTATGGCTTTTTCTATTCGCAGTTTTCTAACATAATCGCCAAAATTTAAATCTTCAAAATATTTAGAAAATTCACGGGATAAATAAGACGGATTTAATTCTAATTCGCTCGAAATTTTTTTCAGGTCAAAAGCAAATTGGGTATCGATTTGATCCTGAATAATCTCCTTTAAATCCTTAACCCATGAAGGTGTTTTTTGATTGGTTTTCTTTTCGAGTAAAAACTTTTCGTAAACTTCATGAAGCAAACGCTCAAAAGGACTATTTTGCAAATGATTTTGTTTGTACAAATGCGTTGCCCAAGTGTAGAGCGCGTCATAAATAACCATTCCACTTGTCAATAATTCGGCATCGTTGGTGATATTATGAGAAAGCCCGGCAGAAATGGCCCAGAGCCCGGCCGATTCTTTTGCAAGATCATGTTGATCTGTATCGGCGCCACGAACAATTTTGGCTATTATTAAAATAGCTGGATCTTTGAGTTCATGCTTTTTTACAATGTAGTCAAAAGTGCATTCTTCGTTGTAATGGGTATATTCTACATTTGGAATGTCAAACGGAATCGCATTTAAAACTTCGGCTTTAGCCAAAACTTCATCAAAAGGGACATAAATAAACTCAGCATCAGGGTCGACAAACTTTTTGATTAGCCATGGGCACGCAATTCTGTCAATTTTAGGTCTTTCTCTGGTGATCCATTTCATTGGCTATAGTTAATTCATTCCTTCAGTAACATCTCTCACGCCTCCAAAACTGGTTTTTAACAACTCTCTTACCTGAAATTGTGTTTTATTTCGGGTAATGCTGTTCCATTCTTTAAAATCATATACATGAATTTCTTTGGCATAAGGGTTTGTTACGAAAGAAAGCCTGGAAATGGAATATTTGAAATATTTTAATTCGTGTGATATATGTCGGTTTGGAACCACGATAAGTATAGTTTCAAAGTCTAGGAAATTCTTTGGTACATCGTCTCTTTTGGTTAATCCAAGGTGGTCAAAAAAGGCAATTATTTTTTGATCATTTAATTTATCTATCTTTTCATCAATACGCTTAATGGTGCTAAGAAGCGTAGTTTCGTCTTTTATAACACTCATGATTAATTTGGTTTTGTTAAATTTCAATATAAAATTACATCAAAAGAATAAGATTTGTTCCAGAAGCACTGATAGAATGATTCTAAATTTTTAACGTCTAATTTTCAGTTATTATTGTCTCAGAGAAAGAGCACATTTTGCTAAAATTTTAAAATCGGGGAACTAGAAATGAAATAGTTTATAGCTATCGGGAGCTAAGATCTACGCAAGGCACGCAAGAAAAAAAAGCTTAACGGTTAAACGAGCCGCAACCTGAAACCTGAAACCTGAAACAAAAGAAACCTGAAATAAACTTTTTTTATTTGATTTTCATAACTTTGCAAAATGAAAGAACAAATAGAATGTCAGGCAACAGAACTTGGTATAAACGATTTAAAGCTGAAGGGTTTTAAAGTATACGAAGTAAATGGTGATGTGAGTAAAATTCCGACTTATAATCGCAGGGATTATTACAAAATTTGTATCAATACCAGTAAAAGCCTTATACATTACGCAGATCGCGGTATAGAAGTTGACGGAACTATTATGTTTTTCGGGAATCCGCATATTCCCTATTCATGGGATATTATTTCCCCTTCTTATGAAGGTTATGCCTGCGTTTTTACCGAGGATTTCTTGAAGGTAAAAGACCGTTCAGAAAGTCTTCATGAATCACCTTTGTTTAAAATAGGCGGAACACCAATTTTTTCGTTATCGGCTGAACAAAAGTTGTTTATAGATTCGTTGTTTAAAAAAATGATCGAAGAACAGGAAACAGATTATGTTTTTAAAGATGATTTAATTCGCAATTATATCAATTTGATTCTGCATGAATCGATGAAAATGCAACCTTCTGAAAACTTTTTTAAACATAAAAATGCTTCATCCAGAATCACTTCCTTATTTTTAGAACTTTTAGAAAGACAATTTCCGGTAGAAACAAAAGATCAGCCACTGATTTTGAAAACACCGCAAGATTACGCGCAAAGCCTTGCAGTACATGTAAATCACCTCAATCGTTCGGTAAAAGAAGTGACCGGAAAACCTACTACAGCGCATATTACAGAACGAATTATCGGCGAAGCCAAAGCTTTATTACAACATACGGACTGGAGCATTGCTGACATCGGTTACTCACTCGGATTTGAATATCCGAGCTATTTTAATAATTACTTTAAAAGACTCACCGGAACAATTCCGAAATCGTTAAGAACATAAATTGTTTCATATTCTTAATTTTTTGTTTGATTATCATTATCTGTGGTCGGTTTTACTAAAGTAAATTTGCATCGAAATAATTAGTATTAATCCTTTATCGGTTTCTATAAACTAAATCTAACTTCTTAAAGCGCATTCCTGCTTTTCGGATTTGGTTGTTCCGATAGTAAAAACAAATAATTATGAAAACTTCAGAAAATCAATTAAACGAAATTTTTCCAAAAGGCGATTTGGCTTCGGCGGATTACTTTACAGGAAATGCCTGGGTTAAAATGCTCGTGCCAAACGACCCGGTTTTAAATACTGCAGTTGGTAATGTCGTTTTCGAACCCGGTGCAAGAAACAATTGGCACACCCATCCCGGCGGACAAATTCTTATAGTAACAAACGGAACAGGATATTATCAGGAAGTTGGCAAACCTATTCAGCTACTACAAGTGGGTGATGTTGTCAATATTCCTCCCGACCTTAAACACTGGCATGGTGCTTCTCCCGATAGCGAATTTACCCATATAGCCATAAGCACGAATACCCAAACCGGAATTGTAGATTGGTTAGAACCCGTAACCGATGAACAATACAATAGTTTTAAATAAATACTAACCCCAAAAAATAAATAAGTTATGTCAACAAATTATACAACTGTTATTGAAGAAGGAAAAGTCCCGAACACGTATATGACGGGCGAAGTATCTTATAAAAAACAAACTAGTAATATCCATCCTGAAAATACAATGATTAAGGAAGTTACTTTTGAGCCTTGTGCAAGAAGTAATTGGCATATTAATTCAAGCCTGCATATGCTTATTGCAAAAGAAGGTGTAGGTTATTATCAGGAAAAAGGAAACGCAGTTCGCTTAATTCATAAAGACGAAGTGATTACAATTTTGCCTGGAATCGAACACTGGTATGGAGCAACCCCGTTTAGAAAATTTTCTTATTTAGCTATTATTACTGAGATAGACAAAGGTCATGGGGAATGGCTTGATAGCGTTACTGATAAAGAATATCACAGTTTTGGAAGTTAGAGGAATTAGATAATTTGTCAATTAGATAATTAGATAATTAGATAATTAGATAATTAGATAATTCTGAGCTTACTGACCACTAGGGATCACACTAGATACTCCTTTGCTATAAGTTGTCAATCTTTGCGACTTAGTGCTTTGTGGCAAATGTAAAACAACCTGAAACTTGAAACTTGAAACAAAAAAAACTTAAAACATGGAAACAAAAGACGTAAAAGCCTTTGGTACAGAAGCTGCTGAAGCACCATTACAAACATTAGACATCAAACGCAGAGCAGTGCAGGCGCATGATGTAGAAATAGAAATTTTGTATTGTGGAATCTGTCATTCTGATTTGCATTCTGCCAGAAACGAATGGCACGGTACTGTTTACCCAATTGTTCCCGGACATGAAATTGTGGGAAGAGTGGTAAAAGTAGGCGACCACGTAAAGAATTTCAAAGTAGGTCAATTGGCAGGTGTGGGCTGCATGGTTGATTCTTGTAGAGAATGTGAACATTGCAAAAATGATTTAGAGCAATTTTGTGATGAAGGAAACATACTTACTTTCAATTCTCCTGATAAACATTTAGGTGGACAAACTTTTGGTGGCTATTCTCAAAGTATTGTGGTTGATGAGAATTATGTTTTGCATATTTCAGACAAATTAGATTTGGCCGGAGTTGCTCCGTTATTATGTGCAGGAATCACAACTTATTCTCCATTGAGACACTGGAAAGTAGGCCCTGGTCAAAAAGTGGGGATCGTTGGTATTGGTGGTTTAGGCCATATGGGAATAAAATTAGCGAAAGCAATGGGGGCTCATGTAGTGGTATTTACAACATCATTATCTAAAACCGAAGATGCAAAACGTCTGGGTGCCGATGAAGTAGTTTTATCTACAGATCCGGAACAAATGGCGAAACATGCTAAAACATTGCACTTTATTTTAGATTGCGTGTCGGCTGAACATAGTATCGATTCGTATTTGAATTTACTTAAAGTAGATGGAAATCTGGTATTAGTTGGTGCTCCGATGGATCCGCTTCCTGTAACCTCATTCAGCCTAATTTTAGGAAGAAGAAGTTTTGCAGGATCTGCCATTGGTGGAATCAAAGAAACTCAGGAGATGCTCGATTTCTGTGCAGAACACAATATCACTGCGGATATCGAAATAATAGGAGTAAACGAAGTAAATGATGCTTACGAAAGATTATTAAAAGGAGATATTAAGTATCGCTTTGTGATTGATATGGCTTCCTTGAAATAAGGTTCTAAGATACTAAGATTCTAAGATTCTGAGGTTCTATATTACT
>NZ_MUGV01000043.1:0-148343 GCF_002217275.1 Flavobacterium frigidimaris | reverse complement strand
GTTTTAGTCCATTTGTTTTTTATAAAAAAGTAGAAGTTTGTTTAACGTCTTCTTCCGCCTCCGCCTCCGCCAAAGCCTCCGCCACCTCTGCTACCTCCGCTAAAACCACCACCACCGCCTCCGTGATTAAAGCTGCTACCGCCGCTGCTTCTCGTACGACCAGAATCGAAACTCGGACTCGATGAACGATTTGAAGTTGATGGACGATTTAAGTTTGAAGATCGGTCTGAAGTACCTGCTGAAGGTCGATTTACTTTTGATGATCGGTCTGAGGTCGAACCCCGATTTACATTAGACCCACGATCTGAAGTTCCTGCACTTGGTCGATTACTATTATTTCCCCTATCAGATGTGCCTGCTGTCGGGCGATTGCTGTTGTTTCCACGGTTATCTCCGTACTTTCCATTTGCCCGGTTATTGTTAACGGTATTAGATCGGTTTCTATCGTTATTATAATGATTAATTTGATTTCTGTTATTAATAATGACCGTATTTCCGCCGCCATAATGGCCACCGTAATAACCGCCATGATACCAATTGTTATGACGATATATACCTACTGCCAACACAGTAAAGGCTGCAAAATAGGGAGGGTAAAAACCATAGTAATAAGGAGGATAATAAGGCACATAGGCAGGAGAGTATACATACTGTACAATTGGCGCCGATTCTACCACTACGGTAGTGGTAGCAGGAACGTTAACGGTAACAGGATTAGAACCCACATAGGCCGGATTAGCCGTTACTGACCCGCTTGTAGTTTTGGGCTCAATAACATAATCTTTGCCATAAAGGTCTTCATCTCCCACTATTTGCAAAGAGACTTTTCCACTCTTGTCTTTGTTTACTAAAATAACGGCAACATCCTGGGTTTCTTTTTCGCTAACGTTTACCTGAAGTACGAACGTAAAAGCATTGCCATCCTTTTTGGTTACAACTTTAATAAAGTCAACTTTTTTGTCCAAATTCAAATCCAGATTATTAATTTTTGTCTCTTTTTGATTTAAGGTCTTTTCAAAATCCTCAATGGTTTTTGACTTCTGAAAAAGATCAAGCACAGCATACAAATCCAGATTATCTCCTGGTAAACCTAGTGGTGGTACATCATCATCTTTTGTTTGAGAAAAACCAGATTGATTGGATAGGCATATTACAACCACTAATAATGACAAAAAAAGTTTTTTCATAATAAATGAGTTTAGATGAATATACTGCAAGTTAGTGAATATCAATGATATAAAAAAAGCATTGTGTTAATTTCACGTTTTGCGGCTATATTCAATTTAGACTTCTTTACTTCTGTACAATATTTAGTACTGTTTACTGGGGTTTTGAAGTTTTTTATTTAAAATTTAAGAAGCAAAAAAATATAGAAAATACATAAACAGGATAGTACATGACGCTAAGATTAAGTTGATTACCTACTTTTAGTACTGACTAACCTAACCCTGAATACATGAAAATTCAAAAACAATATTTTTTTAATTTTATTATTCTGATGCTTTTCTGCAGTATCGGAACACCAAATACAATTATAGCCCAACAACTTAATATTAAGAATGATGTTTTTTGGAACACGAAAGACGGACTTCCGTTAAACAGTCAGGGCGGTGGAATTTTTAAATTTGCTGATCCGGTTACCGGTGCGCAAAAGTATTATTGGTATGGTGTGCAATATGTTGAGGCCAATCGTTATCGCGAAAACCCGGCTGTGACACTAAACACTTCTACTTTTGAAGCGGTGACTTGTTACAGCTCAACCGATTTGGTAAACTGGACCTTTGAAAGAAATGTTTTGACAAAAGACAAAGTAAATCCGTCTGGTAAAAGCTGGGTGGGACGTTTAGGGGTTTGTTATATTAAAGAGTTGAAAAAATATGCCATGTTCGTTCAACATGACACCGAAGTATTGATTACACTTGCAGATTCGCCAACAGCGGAATTTTCCTGGCATCAGAAAATAAATATGGAGAAGATGATAGGAACAAGTAACACAGGAGATCAAACTGTTTTTACAGATGAAGATACCGGAAAATCCTATTTAATTTATTGTTATGGAAAAGGCCGTGATAAAATTTATGTTTCTGAAATTGGTTTAAAAGACGGAAAAGTAAATCTTTTAGATTGCACTCCGGTTTTTAAAGGAGAAAGTCGTGAAGGAAATTGCATGTTCAAATATCAAAATAAATATTACATGTTTGCTTCGAATATTTATGGTTGGGATGCCTCTTTTGCTTATTATTTGGTGGCCGATGATATTAGGGGACCCTATCTTCCAACCAATCAAATGTCAGTTATGAAAGGGGCTGAAGAGGATTTTGCACACATTTCGCAAACGGGTTTTTTCTTTTCTGTTAAAGGAAGCCAGAAAGAAACGATCGTATATTGCGGAGACCGCTGGGCAGATTTTGCCGGAAATGGTTTGGGATACAATCAATGGTGTCCGATTTCTTTTGAAGAGAAAACACCTTATTTTAATTCGTTAAACTCCTGGAATCTCGATGCGAAAACAGGAAACTGGAAAGTAGCAGAGGATAATAATTATGTAAAAAATGGTAGTTTTGAGGCTGATCGCAGGCATATTCCGAGTCCCGTTAAACCGGTTCAAATTCAGTTAACAGGCTGGGCAAGTGAAGTTACAGAAGGAAACAAAATTGGATTAGACAGTATTAATTCTCCCGTTTTAAATCATTTTAATACCGAAAAAGAAAGAAAGATTGTTATTGGAGAAAAGAGCTTAAACATTAGCGATAAAGTCAGTTTTAAAAGAAAAACGTTTCAGATAATTTCATCTTCGCCCTACGTTAAATTAGGAGATGGTCTGTATACTTTGACTGCTAAAATAAAAAATAGTTCCGGATTTATTAAGTTGGAAATGTATGCTTTGAGTAATTCGAAAACATATAAAAATACTATTAGAGACGAAAACAGTGACTGGAAAACAATTACAATCAAAAATATTGCTGTAAAAGAAGGTAAGGTGGAAATTGGTTTTATAGCAGAAGGAAAAGCAAATTCGTTTTGTTTTATTGATGATGTTTGTTTGGTGAGAAGTAAAAAGTGAGAAGTAAAAAGTGAGAAGTAAAAATTGAGAAGTAAAAATTGAGAAGTAAAAAGTGAGAAGTAAAAAGTTGGGATTTGGAATTTCAAATTTTAAAGTTAAAACATTTAACCTTTTGCATAACTAAATAAATTATTTTTGTGGGAAGCAAATTAATTATGACAAAAAAAATTTTAATAGTTGACGATCATTTAGTTGTTCGAAATGGGGTTGCCATGGTTTTAGAAAAACAAATTGAAGATGTAAAAATCTCAAATGCCGAAAATTTCTTTGAGGCAACGGCATCATTAAGAGAAGATTCTTTTGATTTGGTTATTCTGGATATCAATATCCCAGGTGGTAAAAGCACGGAGATGATTACCGATTTGAGAGCAATTCAACCTGCTGTTAAGATTCTTGTTTTCTCAGCCCATGAGGAAGAGCAATATGCTTTAAAGTACATTTCTGCTGGTGCTAACGGATACCTGAACAAACTCTCCAGTGAAGAAAAAATGATGTTTGCTATTAATTCTATTTTTGAATCTTCGAGCTATATTTCTGCTGAATTGGTTACTAAATTGGTCGCTGAAAAAACGAGTAAAAAGACTATAAATCCATTGGAAGTTTTGTCTAAAAGAGAACTTCAAATCGCACAATTATTAATAAATGGAAATGGCAATCTTGAAATCTCAAACATGCTGGATATTCATATGTCTACTGTAAGTACCTATAAAGCCAGAGTATTTGAGAAACTTAAAATTCACAATTTGGTCGAATTGATCAACGTCTATAAAACTTTTGACTATTAGGCAAAATCAACTATAATTTCAATAATCGTCCCTTCATTCAGCGAGCTCGAAATATTAATTTTTCCTTTGATAATAAGAAGAAGTTCAATGATCATATGAAGTCCCAGATGATAATTTTTCACAATAGGATTTTTATAAAAATCAAGATAATAGTCAATTAGTTCCCGACTCATACCTTTTCCATCATCCATAACGGTTAAGGATAACTTATTGTCTTTTGTTGCGCATTGCAATTCTATTTGCCCATTAGTTGTATTTTTTATAGCGTTATCCAATAGATTATGAATGATAATAGACAGTGCTTTATTGTTTGTTTTAATTAAAAAATCTTTCGGAACTTTATTGATTATGATTGTGTTTTCTGATTTTGCAATTTTTTCAAAAATCAAAATCTTTTCTTCAATTAAATCATACAAAGAATAACTTTTGTCTTCAAGTTTTTTCCCTTCTAAAAATATGGTCGAATATTTTATTAGGTTTTCAACATATTCATATAACTGATCTGATGATAGTTGTATCGTTTCTATTTGTCGTTTTAATTTTTCGTCTTGCTGAATGTTTGCATTATCAGACAAGTAACTTAGAGAAGCAGTTAGAAATTTTAAAGGGCTTTTGATATCATGGCTTATACTTTTTACTAAAGTCTCTTGCTGTTTGATTTCCTGTTTTAGATTTTTTTCTGTGGTTTTTAGTTTGTTGACAGTTTTTGCCAGTTTTTTAGTTTTTTTATCAATAACTTCTTTAAGACGCACATTTTTTAGCTTTATATAATACAAACGGAGATACCAGATAAAAAGTAAAAATAGCATTGCTAATAGATAACAAAGAATAGTAAACCAGAATGTTTGATGAAATTGGGCGGGTACTATTATCGTAAATTTTTTATAGGCATAGTTTCCATCAAAGCCAGATAAGCTTCTTAAAATAAGTACATATTTTCCGGGAGGCAGGGTTGTAAAGGAAATTGATTTCTCACCTCTAATTTTCTCCCAACGTGTATCGCTCGCTATATCCAGTTTTGCTTCGATATTTATATTTTCTGCAGTACCGTAATAAGGGTAGTCAATTAAGAACTTTACCCTTTGAAAGTTGTTTTTTAGTACGATGGTATCTTTTGGAGAAATGACAGTTTGATCTACAATTACTTTGTCAATAAAAAAATCTTTTCCTGGAAGTAGAGGTGTTATTTTATCAGGATTAAAAAAAACAAAACCATTCATAGACGGAAAAACAACCTCATTGTTTTTAAGATAATTGCTGTTTGGCTGGCATCCGCCATTAAATTCATTCGTTAAAAAACCATCTTTTTTATTGTATTGATGATAATAGATTGCGCCTGTTTTATTTTTGTTGTATTTTAATAATGCTTTTCTGGATACTTGAAAAAGTCCTTTGTTTGTGGGAATCCAGAAAAAACCTTTTTTGTCTTCGACTATGCAATGTGATGAATTAAGGTAATTTTCTTCGTCCTTTGGAAAGGCGTGTAAGGTGTTATTTGCGAATAAGAAAAAACCTTTTTCATAAGTGGTAAGCCATACTTTTCTTTCACTATCAATAAAAATACTACGGATGTTTAGTTTTTCAGAATTCTTAATGAAAAAGAATTTTTTAGAATCTATTTTATAGGTAAATAAGCCTTTATCAGTTCCTAAGAGAAGGGTATTATAATCAAATTGACTAATGTAATTGATGTTTTCTTTTAAGATTGACACAAGAGTCACAACACCATTTTTTATATAATAAAGTTTTGCTTTATGAAATTCATTACTTTCCATACTCACCCAGATCGTATTGCTTTTATCTTTAAAAAGCGTTTTTGGAGCCTGTTCAAAGTTATAATTGATATATTTTTTATATCCAGATTCTTTAAGATAACACTGAACGCTTAATAGGCTAATAATCCATAAATTCTTGTAATCGTCTTTTTCGATGCTTAGATGATCATTGAGATAAACAGTTTTCACAAAAGGAAGACTATCAATAACTCTTTTATTATTTACTATATACCCTTCGGCGGTAACAATAGTACTGTCAGACAGTGGCAATCCTGCATAATAAACTTCTGCTGCCTTGAGAGGATCTTTTTTAACAGTTTTAAAATCAGGAAAAGAAATTACACATAATCCATTGGTATAACTTCCTAAATAGAGCTTTTGATTTTTTAGATCATAAAAAAGCGAAATAATATTGCTTTTCTCAAAATTTTTAAACTCAACAATTGGTTGTATTGCTAATTGGTTTTTATCAGCTGTTAAGAGGTATATTTTATTTTGTGAATAAAGAAAAACCTGTTTAGACGTAATGTTCCAATACAGTTTATATTTTGTCTTAAATAGGGCTGAATTTAGTTTGTTGACCGACTTTCCATCGTTAGTAAAACAATCATAAGTGCCATCAGAATTCAGATAAAAAAGTACATTATTTATAGTAAAAAAGTTAAAAACATTCTCACTTTTATAGGCTATTTTGTAAATGGTTTTCATTTTTGAATCGCACAATTCTACTTGTTTACTGTCGATAAAAAAAAGATTTCCGTTTGATAGTTTAATATAATAGGGATCGTGAGGATTTATTGTATTATTTGACGGAATCCCATCATGACTATAATAGCGTTTTTCATTTCGGATGATTTTGTAAAAAGGATAAGCTTCTTTTTTGACAAGCTTTATTTTACGACCGCTTATAAGGACCAGCTCAGTTTTTTTGTCATTATAACAGTACAAACTGTCTTTTTGTATGTTTCCTAAAATTTCAGTAAAACGACCCTGTTGTATGTTTGTGGTAGCCGAATTATAAACAAGAAAAGATTGTCCGTCATAACGAACCAGACCATTTTCTGTCGTCATCCAGATAAAATTGTATTTATCCTGCACAATTGCTTTTATACTACTTTGCGGTAATTCATTATTGTCAGCGGTGTACCATCTGGCAATATAGTTTTTTTGGCAAACTCCTTTCACTGTAGTTAGCAATAGTAAAAGGTAGCAATAACGCAAAGATGTAAAAAACCTCATTTTTGACATCGGGCTAATTTTATTCACAAACTTAACAAACATAATACATAATTTTTGATTTGTAGTTTTAAATCTACAACGTTGTAGGTTTATCGGCACACGCTCTCATAAGCTCAAAATGTCAGATGCGGCTATATTTGTTTAAAACCGTAGTCTTACAATTTTGCATTAAAAAATAAGATTAAAAAAACGAGAGATTATGAAAGTAGGGATAATAGGAGCCTGCAATATGACTTTGGATATTGCAAACAGAGCCGCAAAATCAGGGCATGAGGTATTATTAAGCAACAGCCGTTGCATTGAAAGTTTAAGACCTGTTGTTGAAAAAATGGGAGATAAGGTAAAATTAGTTACTAAAGATAAAGCAGTAAAAGCCAAGATTATTGTATTGTTTATTCCCCGGGAAGAAATTACGGATTTCCTTGAAGGATTACCTGATATGTCTGATAAAATAATATTGCATACCAATAATCCTTTTTTTAATATCGCCAGTCTTTTGTCGCCAATCGCAGAGGTAAAATCTTCAAGTGAAATTATTACTTCACTGTTACCGAACGCACATATAATTAAAGTTTTTCACGTATTAGAACCAGGAGTTATTGTATCTAAATGTCAAAGTCAGAGTGGAAACGAAATATTCTATACGGGCAGAAATCAACAAGCAAAAAATAAGGTAAAAAGTTTTTTAAAAACATTAAACTTATCAGCTTGTGATCTTGACGATTTATGTGTTGCGGGGCAATGCTAAGATTATAAAAGTATCCACTTCTTAAAAAATACTTCCAAATTAGTTTTTATTTAAGTGTTAAGGAAGAAGGTTTCAATTGATTTGAAATCTTCTTTTTCTTTTTTATAGAAGTCATAAAGTCCTTCTGCAGTTATGCGAGGGCATTAAATTTCTTTTTCCTCTCCCTTTTTTAAAATTTTGCTATTGCTTATCGAAAGAAAAACGCTTCAGTAAAATGGTCTTCAATAGATTTTTTCTATCAATGTACATTAATATAATATTCTTTTAACGTACAACCTTTTTATTTAGTTCGTAAATTAGTCTGATCGTAAATTGATTACTAATTCAAAAATCAAAAAAAATAAAATTGTAGTTATGGACAACCAATCAAATGACATTAGCAAATGCCCTTTTCACAATGGGAGTATGGACAAAGTAGCAGCTACAGGCACAAAAAATAGTGACTGGTGGCCCAAACAATTAAAGGTAAATATTCTGCGACAAAATTCCTCATTATCAGATCCGATGGGAGAAAATTTCAATTATGCAGAAGCTTTTAAAAGCCTTGATCTTGAAGCATTAAAAAAAGATTTACACGCACTTATGACTGACTCGCAAGAATGGTGGCCGGCTGATTTTGGTCATTATGGAGGTTTATTCATAAGAATGGCATGGCATAGTGCAGGAACTTACAGAGTAGAAGATGGTCGCGGTGGGGCAGGTGCAGGACAACAACGTTTTGCTCCGCTTAACAGCTGGCCAGATAACGTAAGTCTTGACAAAGCAAGAAGATTGCTATGGCCAATTAAACAAAAATACGGAAGAAAGATTTCCTGGGCCGATTTGATGATCCTTACAGGAAATATCGCTTTAGAATCTATGGGCTTTAAAACTTTTGGTTTTGCCGGAGGAAGAGCCGATGTTTGGGAACCGGACGAAGCCGTTTACTGGGGTTCTGAAACGACTTGGTTGGGTGGAGATGAACGTTATAAAGATGGTTCTGAAGGTGTGCCGAAAGATCATGGCGTTGTTTCCTCAGATGATGATCCTGATGGCCATATTCATTCAAGAAATTTAGAAAAACCACTTGCAGCCGTACAAATGGGACTTATATATGTAAACCCGGAAGGACCAGACGGTAATCCTGATCCAATTGCTGCCGCTAAAGACATCAGAGATACTTTTGGCCGTATGGCGATGAATGATGAAGAAACGGTAGCGTTAATTGCAGGTGGCCATACATTTGGAAAAACACACGGAGCTGCTTCTTCTGATCACGTTGCCGAAGAACCGGAAGCAGCTGGTTTAGAAGCACAAGGTTTTGGATGGAAAAATAGTTTTGGTTCTGGTACAGGTGCAGATGCCATTACAAGTGGATTGGAAGTGATCTGGACCACAACACCAACACAATGGAGTAATAACTTTTTTGAAAACTTATTTGGTTTTGAATGGGAACTTTCTAAAAGCCCGGCTGGTGCCCACCAATGGGTAGCAAAAAATGCTGAACCCATTATTCCGGATGCTTTTGATAGTGCTAAAAAGCATTTACCAACGATGCTTACAACCGATTTGTCATTACGCTTAGATCCTGAGTACGAGAAAATATCACGTCGTTTTCTTGAAAATCCGGATCAGTTTGCCGATGCATTTTCGCGTGCCTGGTTTAAATTGACACACCGTGATATGGGACCTCTTACACGTTATTTAGGAGCAGATGTTCCGCAGGAAGAATTGTTGTGGCAAGATCCTATTCCGGCAGTAAATCATGAACTAATAAATGAAAATGATATTGAGCAATTAAAAGGAAAAATTCTGAATTCAGGATTATCTATTTCTCAATTAGTTGGAACAGCCTGGGCTTCGGCATCTACTTTTAGAGGATCTGATAAACGTGGTGGTGCTAATGGCGCACGTATAAGATTGGCTCCGCAAAAAGATTGGACTGTAAATAATCCGGCTCAGCTTAAAAGTGTTTTAGATAAATTAGAAAATATTCAGGCAGAATTTAATGCTGCGCAAGGTGGTGGAAAAAAAGTTTCATTGGCTGATTTAATCGTTTTGGCAGGATCTGCAGGAGTAGAGAAAGCGGCAGCAGCTGCAGGTAGTGCTGTTACTGTACCTTTTACGCCAGGTCGTATGGATGCCTCTGCAGAGCAAACTGATGTTGAATCTGTTGGATACTTAGAGCCAAAAACCGATGGTTTCCGTAATTACCGCAGCACAAGATCGTCTGTTGCAACGGAGGAATTACTTATTGATAAAGCGCATTTGTTAACGCTTACAGCACCACAATTGACTGTGCTTCTGGGAGGATTACGCGTTTTGGATATCAATGCAGATGGTTCTAAAAATGGAGTATTTACAAATCGCCCGGGACAACTTACGAATGATTTCTTTGTAAACTTGCTTGATATGAATACACAGTGGCAATCTGTTTCTAACGACAAGGAACTTTATACAGGAAACGATCGTTCGACAGGTCAGCCAAAATGGATTGGTACACGTGCTGATCTTGTTTTTGGATCTAATGCAGAATTGAGAGCGCTTGCCGAAGTGTACGCTAGTAGCGATGCACAGGAAAAATTTGTAAAAGACTTTGTTGCAACATGGAATAAAGTTATGAATCTGGATCGATTTGATCTTGCTTAATACCAATTTGCAGAACTATAAAAACCAAAAGGCGTCGAGAAATCGACGCCTTTTGGTTTTCTAAAAGATTGAACTTAAAAGATTTATTCTTCCTCTCCATCATTGTCATCCGGTTCTGCTTTATTGGCACTGTACTCATCTAAAGTTCTTCGATCCGGATCGTTGTGATTGCTTAAATCTCTTTCAGCATCGATTGTTCTGTTGCTGTTTTTTTGAAGATTAATATCATCATTATCATCTAAGTTTTGTCCGTCTGAAACATCATTGTTATACGGCTCCCTGTTCTCGTAATTATTTTGATGCTGATTAATTGCCGGATCTTTATTCTCCATTGTTTCAGAATTAATGGCTTCATTATCTGATCTGCTGCTTCTGTGGTTGAAAGTATTCATAATAATTAATTTTATAGTTAATAATTACAAATCTATCATCAAAAAAGAGAAAAATTTTATACGTTTTTAATTTGTAATTGTATTATTATCAGTTGTTTAGTTTGTCTGCCCCATATAAAGTAAATTTGTAAGGAATGGAAATAAAAAAACCGCTTAGAGTAGTAAGCGGTTTTAAATTTTTGAGTTTAAAATTTCCTTTGATGATGTATTGGACCAACTTTTTCAAGGTCTTGATTTATTTTTCTAGTAAAGACAAGTCAACATCTTTATAAAGATCACCAGGTCTGTTATCGTCTTCATCATCATCATCGAGATCACCATCTTTTTCTAAATCGTCATCATCAACGTCGCTGTAGTCGTCGTTATCATCTTCCTCTTCATCATCAATATCGTTTGCAGGATCATTAAATTGTCGGTTTATATCCTGATCATCATATTGATTTTCATCTTGAAAGTTCGGTTCATCGCGACCAAATCTTTCAGTATCATCTCTATTCATAATAATGTTTTTAAAAAATTATTTTTTTGTTTTTGGCGCCTCTTTTTTAGTATCTGCGTCTTTAGCTTTTGAAGTACTTTTAGAAGTAGTTGCTTTTGAATCCGTTTTTTTATCTGATGATTTTGCACCTGATGTGTTACCGCTTTTTTGGTTTGAAGTATTCATAATATTTAATTTAAAGATTTATAATAGTACTAAAATACAGGTAGTTAAAATCAAAATATTACAAAAAACAGCGGTTAAAATTACATAATTTACAGGTTGATCTATTTATTTGTTGTTAAAGCATTTTTTAATAAGAAAGTTAAACAGAAAAGCGGTAATATTTTTTTATTGTACTGATATTGAAGTACTTAATTTGTAATTTTTTAAGGGAATTATATAAGTTAATTTTTGATAATTATTTTACTTTTAAAAAATTATGAACTTAAAATCACTTATTATGAAAACACTTTTCAAAACCAAATTGGCATTGCTTATTATTGTGACGGGTCTTTTATTTTCATGTAAGAAAAATGAAACCGTTCCGGCAGATACTTATACTGATACTACAGGAACAGCAGTAGACAGTGTAACAGCACCAATTGACACAACGACAATTGATACTACAAGAGTAAAAACAGACACCACTAGAACTGCAACTCCAAAATAATTCAAATTATTGAGGAAAATAAAAAAACCTGTAACGGAGTACTCCTTACAGGTTTTCATATTTTGAAGTATTTGAAATCAGTTAAACAGACTCTATATACGTTTTGAAATTCATAATATCATCTTTTACCAGTTTTTCAAAATACGGATTAAGCAATTTTGCAGCACTTTCACCGGCAACTCCCAGTGGCGCATGGTAGGAAATGGTTACAATAATTTCTGTATCTTTTCCATTTGGTCTAAAAACAACCTTTCCTGCATTTTTAATGGTGGATTCCGGTAAAGAATTCCAACTTATTAATCTTTCTTTTTCATCTTTTACGATCTCGGCTTTCCATGTTATTTGGCCAATTCCTGCCGGTCCTTTTGCAGTCCATTTAGAAGTGGTATACGTCAGCGGTTTTACCGACTCAAGATGGTTCATGAATTTTGGGAAATTTTCAAAATCGCGCCAAAAAGTATAAACCTCGCTTATTGGTTTTTTAATAATGCTGCTAACTCTGATGTTTACATTAGATGCTTTATCATTTTTTATATGATCTACAGCATCATAAACCGGGCAATATCCTGAAAGTCCACGTAAAAGCATTGCGCTTCCTGAGCCTATTTGCGAGATACTTTTATCTTTCTTTGATAACCCTTTATACAATAGATAACCACCGCTGGTTACCATTAAAAGTCTTTCAAGGGCTGAAACATTTGTTTTAAGTTTTGAAGTTCCTGACGTAGAAACTTTCTTCTGAGCTGTTGTGACTGTTTCCATGATTCTATATTTTTATTGATTTGCAATTTTAGAAGATTAAAATTAAGCTCTTTAGACCGTTTTCCTTTTATACTATTAATGTTGATTATTACAGAATTAAGCTTGATACAGTAAGGAAATTTTCAGTTCTAAAGCTTACCAGTAAAATACTTTTTTATACTTCTTAGGTGCAAGATTTTCAATCAGAACGGTTTTTCTTTTTGAGTGTAGCTATGTGTTTTTTGTTTGATGTGAATTTTATGTAAATCATTTTGTGCCGGGCCATTGATAACAGAGCCATCTGTAGAAAATCGGGAACCGTGACAAGGGCAATCAAAAGATTTTTCATCAGCATTCCAGTTTACTATACAACCCAGATGAGGACAGACTGCAGAAAATGCTTTTAAGGAATTATCATAATCCCGGTAAACGGCAATTCTTTTTAATCCCGAAGAAATTACGCCACCTTCGCCTGCCGGTAAATCTGCCGTATTTTTTAAGTCAGATGTTGTAATCCAGTCGACATATTGCGAAGCCATATTGCCTACTTCTTTTGCAAAGTCAACCGCTATTTTAAGCGTAATCCGTGAAGGGTTGTATAAATCTTCGTATTTATTTTTAATCCCCATTATACTATCGCAAATAATCATCGCCCCAATCGTAGCATGTGTCATACCGTTTCCTGAATCTCCGGTAATGATATAGATGTTTTTATCTCCGGGGTTTTTACCCATAAATCCTAAAGAATCTACAGGTTCCATAACCTGACCTGACCATCTGTAAGTCAAATCATCTTCAAGCATCGGAAAATAATCTCTTGTCCAGGCTTCAAGTCTGTCATAACGCTCAGCCGCTGATAAACCATCTTCATCTGCCTGGCCAGTTTTATGATCTTCTCCTCCGGAAATTAATAAATCGTACTTGTCGTCATAATTTTCCAAACGTACATAATGATAAGGCTGTGAGACCCATTTTGATTTCTGATCGCCAGTATCCCACCAAAGCGCATACGGAAGTTGTCCTTTCTTAATTTTACCCGCAATAACATAAGTTCTGTAGGCATGTTGTTTGGTGTGCATTGTGAGAACATCATTGACCGGACTGTTTGTCGCTACTACGATATGTTGTGCAGAAAAGGTATATCCGTTTACTTTCGCACCTTTTTTAGTAATGTCTTCTGCATGTGCTTCTGTATATATAATGCCGCCTAAGGAAGTTATGGCATCGGCAAGACCTTTTAGATAATGTAAAATATGAAATTGTGCCTGATTAGCAAAAGCTAGGCATCTTTGATTTTCTCCGTTGGCCAATGAGGGAATACCTCTTAGAATAGAAGTTTTTAATCCTGCCTTTTGTGTAACGTGAAATTCTTTATCTAAATTTTCTTCTTTATCAGAAGGATGAAGAAATAAATAACCATTTACTCTTTTAAAGGAACAATCAATATTTAGTTCGTCCACTATTTTTTCAATTTCATCAATGGCTTTCAAATGACTTTCAGCTGCAAGTTTAGCTGCGTTTTCTCCAAAAATTTTCTCCAGAAAATAATAACGATCATCCAGAGCGCAGGTTAAATGGGCAGTTGTGCGTCCGGTTTCGCCACTGCCAATAAAACCATCTTCTACCAGAACGACTTTTTTGCCGGCCTTTAGTAATTTATAAGCGGTTGTTAAACCCGCAATTCCACCACCAATAATAAGTACTTCTGTTTCTATATCCTGATCCGGTTTGTTACAGGAAATAATGGGTGTAGAGTCAATCCAAAATGAAACATTGTCGCCTGAAGTAATACTGGAGTTTTTTAAAGTATTGTTTGATTCATTCATAACACTAAATTTTTAAAATTTATAATCAGTTGGAATTGTGGTCTTTCTGACGGGTTTACTTGTATTAGAAGATATCAAAGCTACTATGCAAAACAATTGGATACTTACAAATTTAAGCGCAAATTTTATATGATTGCCATTGTGATAATAGGAGGTAGTTTGCTGGTAATCAGAAAAATAAAAAAGCCGCTTAAAACAAGTTTAAACGGCTTAATTCAAAAAAAAAACGAAATTATTTTACCAAATATTTTTTCTGAATTTGTTTTTTGACTTTTTTATCAATCCCATATTCTACTAATAACATTTTATCAATGCTACCATATTTTTTGATAGCGCCAGCCCATGCAGCTTCTAAATAAGCAGGTTTTACGCCCATTAATTTTGCCATTCTTTCTTCCGGAATTCCGTAGGCTTTGTACTTGCTTAAATCTGTTTTTGCAATAGCTTCATTAGATCTTAAATAGTCTTTCATGATTTCTTCGTCAGAAACATCTAAAATATGCAACAATAAAGAAGACGCAAATCCTGTTCTGTCTTTACCAGCCGTGCAATGAAACAAAACAACAGTTTCTTTTTTCTTCACTTCATCAAAGAAAGGTTTAAAGTCTTTTGCATTATCAGCAAATCCTGTATTAGCAACAATCATTAAAGAATCTACCTGTGATTCATTGAATGTTGGTGCCATCATGACTTTCATAAATTGTCCCATTTCTTTACCATTTATTGAACCAATATTGGCTCTGGTAGTTTCAATTTTTTCTCCAGTCGGAATAAAATCAGGATCTTTTTTTATTTCATCATCATTTCTAAAATCTACTATAGTAGTGATGTTTAAAGCGTCAAACTTTTTAATATCATTGTCTGTAAGTTTAGAAAAATTACCTGATCTGAAAATTATATCTTCTTTAATTTTTTTGCCCTCTTTATTGTGAATTCCTGATAGTGATCTGAAATTTGGGCTGTTTTCGATTTCCATATTTTTTTGAGCCTGACCTTGAAAAGCAATCATTAAAAAGACTGCTGTAGTGCGTAAAAGAGTTTGAGTTTTCATATTATTTATTTTTTTGAAATTATAGATTGAATTTTAATGCAAACTGAAATATCAGTTTGCATTACGTATTATTTAAAATTATTTAGAAAGAAATGAACCTTATAAAATTTGATATTTAAGACCTAACTGACCATTGATAGAGGACCATTCGCTGTTGGTAATTCTGCCTTCATTGTTTCCAAGAAATTGTTTGAAGGGTTCGTTAGTAAGGTTTCTAACTTCCATAAAAACTTTAATTTTATTGCTGATGGAATAATCTGCAGAGAAATCAACAGTGAAATTTGGCATAGCCGAGATATAATAATCCGGACCTAAATTTTGATTGATTGTTTCTACCGATTTCCCTCTGTAATTTCCTGCGATTCTAAACATGAAACCATATTTTTCGTAGAAAAGAGAAGAGTTAAACAATAATTTAGATTGATTTGGCAATGTAGTTTCATCCGTCGCTGTTATTTTTCCCTGCGCATCATATCTTGAAACTTCTAATTTTGATTTAATAATAGAAGTATTAAAGTCGATTCCAAATCCGCCCCAGAAACCATTCCATTCTGTAAATCTCTTTGTGATTCCAAGTTCGAAACCTAGTAAGCTTGCATCTTTAATGTTTTTTGGCTGTGTAACGATGTAATCAACGTTATTAATTCTTTCTGCAGAAATATCCCTGAAAATATAGTCGCTGATATCTTTATAGAAAACCCCTGCCGTAATCAATCCGATGTCTTTTAAGAAATACTCTCCCATAAAATCTAAATTGTTAGAAAAAGTAGGTTTTAAATCGGTGTTTCCTCTTGTGATTTTTGGAACTCCTCCCGTCACGTCAATAATTTCACTCGGATTTAAATCGGGTAAATTTGGTCTTGAAAAAGTTCTCGTATAAGCCGCTCTGAAATTGATATTTTCGTTGAAAGCATATTTCACATGCACCATTGGTAAAAATGCATTATAAGAGGATGTTTTGGTAATAGGCGTAGCCACTTTAGTTTGAGAATTATAATCGGTACTGCTCATTGTAACATTCGTTTCTTCATTTCTCGCACCGGCAATGATTTTTGTTTTTTCAGTTAAATCATAAACACCCATAACATAAGCACTAAAAACATTTTCTTCGCCTTTAAACTTTGTGGTAACATTAGAAGCAGGAGAATAATCTGCAAAACCATTTGCTTTTAAATATGATGGTGTGAAAATATCAAACAATTGATTTTTCGTAATCGGATTTACAATTAAGTTATTAAACGGACTTCCAATTTCTGAGAAGAAATTATTGGCATTCGGATAAGGTTCTGTTTGTAAATTACTCATCGGAATTAGTGCAGGCGAACCCGGAATTCCTAAAGCCGCGCCAGGCAAATAAACAATTGGTGTTTGTTGCCCCTCATATTCTTTCAGCCTTAATTTAGAACCTGCTTTAATTATAAATTTATCCGTTGCATCATAATTAAAGTTAATCTGACCTACTTTATCATGATCTCTCTGGTCTAATTGTGTAATGACCAATTGTTGTAATGTTAATCTCTTTGGATCCATAACATCGGTTGGATTCGTCAATTTTGGATCGATGTTGTAAATGTTTACACCATTTCCGTCAGGAGAATCAAAAGTATTATAAACCGCTCCGTCTGATGATCTTACTCCAAAATCGCCAACTAATTTTTGAGAAAATTGTGCAATTGGTAAGCCTCTTGTATCCGACGGCATATTTGGAGGAGTGTCTAAAAGATAGGTCATTTCATTATTGGCAAACGACCAGTCAAATTTTAGTTTAGAACCAATTCTGTGTTCTCCGCCAATTTCTACACCATTTAAATCGGTTTTATAATCAGAATAACGGTAGCTAAAAGTATATCTCTTTTTAGCAAAGTCATAGAAAGATTCGTAAACCGGACGTACGTCTCTGAATTTATCATATAAGAATTTTGCGAAAAACTTATTCTTATCGTTCAATTCATAATCAAGCCCACCACTTATTGCTTTTGTAATTCTTTCTCCAAAATAACGTTTAGCATCAACCGTATTAATTCCGTATTTTTGAGTCTGTACAGGTGCATTAATGTTGTAATCGACTACCATTTCATCAGTAGCAAAATTTCTGTCCCAAATAGAAGCTGCAAGTACAACGCCTAATTTATCTTTAAAAAATCGTTGCCCGTAAACAAGAGATGCATTATAAGAACCTTTTTCAGATTTTTGATTGTAACCGCCACCAAGACTCGCGTTCAGCATGGTTTTTTTAGGTGCTGTCCTGGAGATAAAATTCACAGATCCTCCAATGGCATCACCTTCCATATCGGGAGTAATTGCTTTTGATAACTGAATGTACTGAATCATCTCCGTAGGAATAGCATCTAAAAGCGTATTTCTTGTTCCGGCAACAGAAGCACTAGGCAGTCTGGTTCCGTTGTATAAGGTCGATGTCCATCCGTAAGGCGTTCCTCGCACACTCACCTGATTGGCTTCTCCGTGATAACGGTTTACACTCACACTTGGCATTCTTTGAACGGCTTCGGCAGCATTACGGTCTGGTAATTTTCCCACGGCATCTGCAGAAAGCACGTCCATAATGGCCAATGATTTCTTTTTCATGCTTAAAGCCTTAATTTGCGAAGGTCCGGTAAACCCTTTTACGATAATCTCTTTTAAGGCGCCTTCTTCTGCTGCAAGTGTAATAGTTCCCAAATTATTAATACCCGAAACTAATTTTACTTCTTTGGTAATCGTTTGGTATCCCATATAACTAAAGGAGATGGTAAGCTTTTCGCCGGATAGATTCGAAACCTGAAAGTTGCCATCAAAGTCTGTTGAAGTTCCCGTTTTTCTTTCTAAAATCGAAATATTTACTCCCGGTAAAAACGTTTTTCCATCAGAAACTTTTCCGATCATTGAAGCATAATTTTGCGCTATAAGTTGATTTCCGGATAAAATCAAAGCAAATAACAATAGTAGTTTTTTCATTGTGTTTAGTTAATTTTTATTTTCTGCTGCAAAACTATCTGATGGTTATTTTCCGGAAGTCTTTTTAAATTTAGGCGTACAAAAAAGACTAAAAATAATTACAATTAATTGTTAATCAGGTATTTGTGAATAACATCAAATGGTTAACTAAATATGAAGGACTTGTTATTTCGAAATTCAATTTGGTATAGAAATACTTTTCTTATAAAAAAAGGGCTTTATGAGAATGCATTTTCTGAGGGTAAAGCTTCTTCATGAACTTTTTTGTAGTCACTTGGAGTTGCTCCGGTAATTTGTTTGAAGTATTTATAGAAAGTCGATTTGTTTTTGAATCCGCTTTCATAACCAATAGTGACAAAATTGGCATCTTGTTTTTTATCGATTAATCTTTTTGCTTCTTCAACTCTTAAGGAATTGATGTATTGATAAAAATTGGTCTTCAATTCTACATTGAGCGATTGTGTGATTTTTACTTTTGAGATATTTAAATCGGCCGAAAGTTTGTCCAGATTAAATTCAGAATCCAAATGGCCTTTTTTGGTTTTGAAATACGATTGTATGGCGTTGATGATCTCGTTCATTTCATCCGATTTCAATTCGTAGTTTTTATACTTTTCTTCGTTTTTAAGTTCGATGACCAGTTTTTGAATCTCGAAAAATATCGCAAACCGAATATGAATAACATAAATGAATATAAACAGCATCAGGCAATAATAAACAAATCGAAGGTTGATGATCATCTCCAAATTAAGAGCTAAGAGTACAAGGCCCAAAACGGTTAATACTCCTAAAGAACAATAAACACTTCCTATAATTTTTACGATACTGATTTTTAAATTAAAGATTCTGGAAGGATCTGGTTGAGAAGAGCGGATATATTTCAAACAATAAATACTATAGCCCAGGAAAGAAGGCATTAAAAGTATCATAACGATCAGGTTAGAAAGTTTAATGATTTTTGGGAATACAGGATTGGTTACCGCAATGAACACGATTATAATGTTGAAGGCAAAACCAATAAAGAACGGAATACAATGGTAACAGATTTTTCGGGTTGAAATTGTTTTTCCAAATACCGAAAGCATATAAAAATAAAGTAAAGGACCGTAGAGAAAGGAGAAGCTTCCGTGCAGTTTTTCAAACAGATCAGCATCCTGATAAATGAAATGTATGGATATTTTATAAAGAAGATGGAAAAAAATAGTTCCGAAGAAGAGGCTGAGGTAAAAATCTTCCTGTCTGAATTTTTTATTAAAAAAGATTAATAAGGCAGTAATTAAAGATTGGATCGAGGTGAGATAAAGAAGGAATAACATAATAAGTTGTATTGAACAACAAAACTAGTCGATGATAATTAGCACAAGGTTATCTAATGATTAAACTAAATGATTCGGAAAAATTAATTTTCACAGTAAAGAGAAGAACACTGTGGCTTAAATTTTAGCGTGACAAATAAGATTCCAATGTTAAGTTTTTAATCTGAAGTAAAACTTAACATTGGCGAGGTAATTTTAATAGTATATTTGTTAATAATTAATTAACATTAAATTAAAATTAGAATAACATTGCAAATTATTCAAATTTTGACTCAAATAAAACCGCTTCAGTATGAAAGAAAATGAAAGTACAATTGAATTAAATCAAAATTCAGAAAGTGATAATTTAAATGCTATCGAACCAACTGTTAATAAAGAAATTGCCGAGAATGAAGTACCAACTGATTCAAAGCCAAAGCCAGCAACAAAGCCAAAAACTCCAGTTGCAAAAAAGAGTCCAGTAAAAAAGGCAACAGTTTCAGCTCCAATAGTTACAGAGCAAAAAGAAGAGGCTGTATCAGCTGAGGCTTCACCAGAAACCGAAGAAAGTGTTTCAGAAGATAAAAATAATAGTAAATCTAAAAAGAAGAAGACAAAGATGAAAGAAAAATACGCAAAAGACAAGGACAAAGAAAAAGCGAAAAAGAAAAAACAAGTAGCAAAGAAAAAAGAAAAAGCGAAAGAAGATAAAAAGAAAGAGAAAGCTAAAAAAGCAAAGCAAAAAGCAAAAGCTAAAAAACAAGCTAAAGCAAAAAAAGCAAAGGAAAAAGCTAAGGCTAAAAAAATTGCTAAAAAGAAAGCTAAAAAATCGAAATCAAAATCGAAAAAGAAAAAATAAAAATAAAAATAACGCCCTGAAATTTCAGGGCGTTATTTTTTTAGAAGCATTTTCCTTATTTCTTATATGTTCCCGATGTGAAATTCCCCAATTGATCATTTCAGATATAATAGGACCAAAAGATCGACAATATTCTGTCGATTCATAAAGTATGGGTACTTTTGCATCACGGTCTTCCGTTCTTTTTACCAGATTATTGAGTTCCATATCTTTTAATTCTTTGGAAAGCATACGTGAAGTAATTCCCGGAATACTTTGCTGAATTTCTTTGAATCGGGTGTTT
Organism: Flavobacterium frigidimaris; assembly: GCF_002217275.1. NCBI lineage: Bacteria > Pseudomonadati > Bacteroidota > Flavobacteriia > Flavobacteriales > Flavobacteriaceae > Flavobacterium > Flavobacterium frigidimaris. The sequence continues at coordinate 127,551 of NZ_MUGV01000043.1, read as the reverse complement.
CCATTGCAAATAGAATTGATAATGGGCAATTTCCATTTACCACCCAAAACATATAAAGTATCCTGAAGAGCCTGAAACTCTTCTTTCTGATTTCTCGCCATTGGTATTATTTTAACACTAAGATATAAAAACTTTTTTCATCATAATTTTTTCACCATATAAGTGATATAAGTTCATTTAAACTTTGTGGTTGGTTTGAGTAATCTTTGCGGATGAGGTCATTTAAGCTGGAATTATAGTATAGTAATTTTTTCACCATATAAGTGATATAAGTTCATTTTAAACTTTGAGGTTAGTTTGAGTAATCTTTGCGGATGAGGTCATTTAAGCTGGATTTATTTGGAGTAATTTTTATAGCATTTATTTTAAGTGCTAAAATACTCATTACTTATATGACCTCAACTTTTATACAAAGCATCTAAACAGTTGTTGTAATATGAACTTATATAACTTATATGGTGGAAAAAAAACACGCAGTATACTCAATGATACCGCTAAGAAAGCAATGTCTTTTCAGATTTAACTTTGTACCGTTAATTTAAAACATATAAAAATGGACAATTTAAAAAATAAAGTTGCGGTAATTACCGGAGGAAATAGCGGAATCGGGTATGCAACAGCAAAACAACTTAAAGAACAAGGAGCAACGGTTATCATCACCGGAAGAAGAAAAGAAGCAATTGAAAAAGCAGCATCAGAATTAGGGGTTCACGCCATTGTTGCGGATCAGTCTCGTATTTCAGACATTGAAAATTTGGCTTTAAAAGTAAAAGAAGATTTTGGTCAAGTAGATATTCTTTTTATCAATGCCGGAATTACAACCAAAGGAACAATTGAAGAAGCAACAGAAGAATTATTTGACAGCGTAATGAATATTAATTTTAAAGGCGCATATTTCACCTTGAGTAGATTTACTCCTATTTTGAATGATGGTGCTTCAGTGGTATTTCTTTCTTCGAATACAGCAAGTATGAGTTATGCCGGAACTTCAATTTATTCTTCAAGTAAAGCGGCTGTGAATTCTATAGTGAAAATTGCAGCTTTGGAATTGGCTCCAAGAAAAATCAGAGTGAATTCGATTAGTCCTGGTCCGACAGAAACTGAAATAATGAAAAAAATAGGATTAGATGAAGAAGGAGTTAAAACTTTAATGAACGCTATTGTTGATACTATTCCCCTCAAACAAATGGGAACATCAGAAGATGTTGCCAAAATGGTTTCTCATCTAAGCAGCGAGGCTTCAAAATTCATAACCGGAGCCGATTTTATCATGGATGGCGGAATGGTTTTAGCTTAAAACTTTTGTTTCAAGTTTCAGGTTGAAATAAGTTTAACCGCACTAAGATCTACGCAAAGGTCGCAAAGTTATTACCTTATAGCTTTGCGATCTTTGCGTTTTATAAAACCTTGCTAAAAATCTTTGCGCACCTTGCGGTTAAGTAGCATAGCATTTCAAATCTCACAATTCACACTGTCCATTTCACTCCTTAGTTTGTCCGTTTGGACTATTTTCTGATTTCATAAGCAGGATTGTCGATATACTTTTGACGAAGAAATTAACTGATAATCAATTAATTTAAAAATCAAGAATTATGGAACCAAAGAAAAACAAAACATGGGTAGTAGTAGCTATTATCATTTTAGGAATAATCGCTTTTTTAATTCCGAATCAAATTGCCGCACAAACGGGTATAAAACGAACCGATTTACAACGACACGATCTTAGTATTCCCGGCCATGAAACCCTACAGGCCAGAATTGATTTTGAAGCACATTCCGCTTTCGGAAAACATTCTCATCCGGGAGAAGAAGTTATTTATGTCCTTGAAGGTTCATTAGAATACGAAATTGAAGGACAAGCTCCGGTAACATTAAAGGCAGGAGAAGTACTTTTTATTCCGGCAGGCGTAATTCATTCAGCAAGAAATAATAGTGATGCAAAAGCGTCAGAACTGGCTACTTATGGAAAAGAAGCTGCTATTTTGCCATTTCCATTACAAACTACTTTTATGTCGCCGTTGCGAAAAGCAGCGCTGGATCAGCAAAAATGGGATATGATTTTATTTTGGGGAGGGCAAATAGCACCTATTTTAAAACATACCAAAGCAACCGAATTAATGCAGGCGCTAATAACTGAAACAACAGCTTATTTTGATGATTTGAAGGTTTAACAGAATACCTAAATTATGCAGTCAATTTTATAGATTTTTTCTTCTTTTTCTTCTTTTTCAACCAGATGATAAATCCGGTTATAGGTAAACTTGCAGAAATTAAGCTGGCAAAAAAGGCGATTATTTTACCAAACAAACCAAAAAAGCCTCCTGTATGAATGTCGTAATTACTAGCTTCGATAGTATCTGCAGCACTAAAATCTTTATATAGCTTATAACGAAGTAGTTGTCCGGTTGAAGGATCAAAGAAAAAAGTATTTTGTTTTCGCGACCATTGGTATGGGTATAGCATTCTTAATCTCAGATCACCATCTTTTCGTACCGATAATGTTGTCGTATTTGCTCCCGGATATTGTTGTATTGCAGTTTTGTAAATTCGATCATAACGAATCGCTACAGGTTCTTCTTTAGCAATAACTTTCGAATCTACTTTTGTTCCTTCACTAAGTTCACTTCCGGTTAAGAATGATGCAGTATTTTTCACTCCTTTAAAAGCAAAAAACAAACCGGTAAGTGAAATAACAATCAGAAAAAATGAAGCATAAAATCCTAATACATTATGCAAATCATAATTAACCCGTTTAAATGTTCCTTTCCACTTGATTGTCAAAGATTGTTTGATTAATCTTATTTGGTTCGGGAACCATAAAATTAATCCTGTCAAAAGCATGAATGTAAAAATAACAACAGACCATTTCTGAATAAAACTTCCTGTTTCGCCCAGAAGTAAAGAGGTATGAAGTTTTCTTACTACAGTTAACCAATCCTGTTTTTCACTATTAATCAAAGTGGCATCATACGGATTGAAATAATATGTTTTCTTTTTTGTAGAAAGTTCTACAGTGGCATTATTAGCTTTTTGATTGATTTTGATCGAAGTGATTTTTTGTTTTGGTTCTGCTTTTTCAAAGTGGAGAACAATTTCCTTAATACCTGCAAATGGTATGTTCTGAATTGGAACATATAATACTTCTTGCTTGCTGAAGCTTCTTATTTCTTCTTCAAAAACATAAATGCAGCCTGTGATACTAATTATAAAAACAATTATTCCGGTTGCCAAACCTAACCATAAATGAACTTGGCGTGCTATATTCTTGATTTGTTTTTGATTCATTTTGTAAGCGTATACTATATTAAGTTCAATTTTTCGCTGAATTTAGGCAAAGATGCTCGCAAATGTAGATGTATTTTAGAAACAGTCCAAATAATAATTTCTCTATAAAGAAGAATAGTAGCGTCGTTAATTGAATAAAATGTAAAGCAAATATTTTTTAAAAAATAACAATTAGCTGTTGATATATTTGGAAATATATTGTTCTTTTGCGCTTTAATTTAGAATCAGTTTAAATAAATATAAAGCATGAAAATACCATTACAACTAATTTCCTATTTTATAAAATCTTCAAATACAAAAAAATCAAGTTTACAAAAGACATCAGCTTTTTTACTGTTTATGTTTTTATTGTTTATTTCTGGATCTGTTATGGCTCAGGCTTCATCTACAGGAACGGTTTCCGGTAGCGTAATTACAAATGACGGAAATGCCAGTCAGGGTGTAATTGTTAAGTTAATAGAACTAAACAAAAACGCAGTAACGAATTCAGCAGGTAATTTTGAGTTTAAAAAACTTCCCTTTGGAAAATATACGTTAGAAGTTACAATGTCTGGTTATGCATCTTCTACCGAAACTGTAGAAATTACAGAGCAGAATCCATCAGTTTCAATTGACATCAAAGTAAATTCTTCCGTTGAGAATCTGGAAGATGTTGTAATTCGAACAGGAGGAAATCGTTTTGCCAAAAAAGAAAGTTTTGATGTTGCCAAAATGCCTTTAAAAAACATTGAAAACTCACAAGTTTATATCGTAGTAAGTAAAGAGTTAATGAAAGAGCAGGTAGTAACAGACTATAATAGTGCTTTTAAAAATGTTCCGGGAGCCGGTATTGCCGAAGTGAGAAACCAGGGCCGTACTACTTCTATGTCTAGAGGTTTTCCAACTCCTCAAGTCGTTAGAAACGGTGTGGGAAGTTTTACTTACACTACAATTGATCCGGCAAATTTAGAGCGTATCGAGGTTATCAAAGGACCATCTGCAACACTTTTCGGAAGTACATTATCATCATTTGGCGGATTGTTTAACCGTGTTACTAAAAAGCCTTTCGATACTTTTAAAGGTGAAGTTTCCTATTCTGCGGCAAGCTGGGATTTGAACCGATTGACTTTTGATATTAATACACCATTAAACAAAGATAAGACCGCTTTGTTCAGAATTAATACGGCTCTGCATAGCGAAAGAAGTTTTCAGGATGCAGGATTCAATAAAAACTTTTCAATTGCGCCAAGTTTTTCATACGAAATCAACGATAGATTAACTCTTTTAATTGATGCCGAATTTAGTATGTACAAAGCAACTTCGCCAACCAGACTGGCTCCGTTTGTGGTAGCAAACACACAAAGCAGTATTGAGGATCTTAATATTCCTTATAAATTATCTTTTGCCAATAATACCATCAATTACACAAGTCAGCAATACAATATTTTTGCACAGTTAAAATATAAAATATCTGAGGAATGGACCTCTCAAACTATTTTGTCAAGAACAAGATCATCTTCTGATGGTTATGTCGTGGCTTTGCAAATGCGATCACCTACAACATTAAGACAACAGGTAACCTATCAGGAATCACCATTTTATGGAACTGATATTCAGCAAAATTTTATCGGAAAATTTAATATTGGCAAGCTTAAAAACAGAGTAGTAGCCGGCTTAGATTTTTACAGTCTGCGTGCGACCAGAAATGATGCAATAGTAAATATGCCAGCAATGGATTATAAGAAGCCAGGTGCAGCTTATGATAACTTTAATATCCAAAAAGTGGAACCAATGTTTGCCAATGCAACTTTTACAAATTTTGTATCTAACGATGAAGATACCTATAGCGCTTATGTTTCTGATGTTTTAAATGTAACGGAGAAATTATTAGTAATGGGTGGTGTTCGTATTGATAAATACGAGAATCACGGTACGTACTATCCTAGCAAGGATTCTATTGCAGGAAATTATAATCAGACAGCGGTATCTCCAAAATTTGGAGTAGTCTATCAAATTGTAAAAGATAAAGTAGCTGCTTTTGGTAATTACATGAATGGTTTTAGTAACGTTTCAGGTTCAGATTTCAATGGTAATACTTTCAAGCCAAATCAGGCCAATCAATGGGAAGGTGGTTTTAAATTTGACCTTAATAAAATATCGGCAACTCTTAGTTATTACGACATTGCTGTTACTAATATAACACGTGATGACCCGGATCATGCAAACTACTCAATTCAGGATGGAACGCAGGTGAGTAAAGGTTTTGAAGCCGAATTTATTGCCAATCCAATTTCAGGATTGAATATTGTGGCCGGTTATACCTATAATGATAGTAAGTATGAAAAAAGTAATGCTAGTGTTCAGGGTTTAAGACCAAGTACTGCCGGATCTCCCAGAACTGCTAATTTATGGGCAAGTTACAGATTGACTACCGGTGGGGCGCAAGGTTTAGGAATTGGTTTTGGAGGTATTTACGGAAGTGAATATTATCAGACGAATACAACAACTTTCAAATTTTCAATTCCGTCGTACACGGTTCTGGATGCATCACTTTTTTACGATCAGCCAAAATACAGAATTGGTCTTAAAATTGACAACTTAACAAATGAAAAATATTGGTCATACAGGCTTGCAGCACAAAACCCAACACGTGTTACCGCAAATGTAACGTTTAAGTTTTAAGCTTTTTTTAAACAACTCTTTAAGACTGTTTCAGCACACATAAAAGGGATTAATTCATTGGTAATGAATTGATCCCTTTTTGTTTTTTATCAATAATAAAAAGGTGCTTTAGAGATTTTATTTCCGCCTGATATTTTCTTTACGTTTCCAATTATGCTTTTTGCCGAAGCTTACGAGTCATCTGTCGAATTTTTAATTTTTTAGTGCATGTAATCTATAATTTTATGCTAATAAATTAAGACAACACACAAATGATTAATGAAAGTATAAATTTTAAAGAAGCTGGAAAGTTTGAAGAAACACGTTTTGAAAAGATTCATAATGTGATTTTTGATTCGTCTCAGGAAGCTTCTATATTAGTTGCCCAGGAAATCGCGAACATTATTCAGAGAAAAGAAGAATTGAACGAACCTTGTGTTTTAGGATTGGCAACAGGATCTTCTCCTATAAAAGTATACGAAGAATTAGTACGACTTCATAAAGAAGAAGGTTTGAGTTTTGCGAATGTGGTGACTTTCAACTTAGATGAATATTATCCGATGGATAAAAATAATATTCAGAGTTACTGGTATTTTATGCACGAACATCTTTTTAATCATGTAAATATTTTACCTCAAAACATTAATATTCCTGACGGAAATGTCAGCAGCGAAGATCTTCAGCAATATTGTATTGATTATGAAATGAAGATTAAAGATTACGGCGGACTGGACTTTCAGCTTTTAGGAATTGGAAGAACAGGCCATATCGGATTCAATGAGCCGGGATCTCACGTAAACTCAGGAACCAGAAGTATTACGCTGGATCACTTAACCCGCGTTGATGCCGCATCTTCTTTTTTAGGAATTGATAATGTACCGAGAAAAGCGATTACAATGGGAATTGGTACGGTAAAAAATGCCAAACGAATTGTATTGTTAGGATGGGGAATCAGCAAAGCTGAAATTATCAAAAAAACAATTGAAGGTGAAATTTCTTCAAGAGTACCAGCTACCTATTTGCAACAGCACAACAACACTACATTTGTTTTAGATACCGAAGCGTCATCAGAATTAACCAGAGTAAAAACGCCCTGGCTAGTAAAATCTGTGATCTGGACAGAAGAACTAAAATTGAAAGCGGTTGCCTGGTTGAGCGAATTGACTCAAAAACCTTTCCTTAAATTAACCGACAAAGATTATAATGACAACGGAATGTCAAGTGTGTTGACTGAAGAAGGAACGGCATATCATTTAAACATAAAAATGTTTAATAAAATGCAACAAACTATCACAGGCTGGCCAGGTGGAAAACCAAACGCAGATGATACTTACAGACCAGAACGTGCAACGCCAGAGAGAAAAAGAATTATCATTTTCAGTCCACATCCGGATGATGATGTTATATCAATGGGAGGAACTTTCGACAGATTGGTAGAGCAGGGACACGATGTTCATATTGCGTACCAGACATCAGGAAATATTGCCGTTTCTAATGAAGAAGCTTTAAAATTTGCTGAAATCTCAAAAGCATTAAATGCTAATTCTGTGGAATCAGAAAATATTATCAACTTTTTGAAAACCAAAAAAAGCAATGATATTGATTCCTTAGAAGTACGAAAATTAAAAGGTTTGATCAGAAGAAGTGAATCTTTAGCCGCAACACGTTATTTAGGATTGCCGGATTCAAATGTAAATTTCCTGGATCTTCCGTTTTATGAAACAGGAACAGTAAAGAAAAATAATTTGGGTGAAGCGGATATCGAAATTATGTGTGATATTATCGAAAGAATTAAACCACACCAAATTTATGCAGCCGGAGATTTAGCAGATCCGCACGGAACACATAAAGTGTGTCTGGACAGTTTGTTTGAAGCTTTAAAAAGATTAAAACACAACAGTTATATGGATGACTGCTGGGTTTGGTTATACAGAGGAGCGTGGCACGAATGGGAGTCGTATCAAATTGAAATGGCAGTACCAATGAGTCCGGATCAGGTGCTTAAAAAACGCCATGCCATTTTCTATCACCAGTCTCAAAAAGATGGCGTTATGTTTCAGGGAGATGACAGCAGGGAATTCTGGGTAAGGGTAGAAGACAGAAACCGATTAACAGCAGAAAAATATCACGCTTTGGGATTGGCAGATTATTCGGCTATTGAAGCTTTTAAACGTTATTATTTCTAAGATTTATTTAAAATATAATAAACTATTTTCATGTGGTTTATTTGGTGGTTAGTTACCAACTTTGAAAATGCAGCCCTGGTAAGGCTGCATTTTTTTTATGTATTGCGAATTTAACCGCAAAGTTCGCAAAGGTTATTTGTTTTTTTGGACTTAGTAAAGTGAAAAGGGCGCAAAGCTGTACCGCATAGTAAAACGTGAAAAATATCCACAATCTTGTCACGAAACGGTCTGTATTTTTAAATCGATGAATTCAAAATCCTCTGCTTCACATGTTCCATGTACGATCTTCCAATTACATATCTAAGGCCTTCAATCTCAATGCTGTTTCCTTCAACAGCGTCGATTTTATCGATTGCGATTGTGTATGATCGATGTATTCTTAAAAAGTTTCTTTCAGGAAGTAAATCGGTGAAATCTTGCAAAGTGCTATGAATGATGTATTTGCCTGTTAGGGTATTTATTTTTAAATAGTCTTTTAAACTTTCAATGACCAAAATTTCATTAAAGAAAATCTTCTTCATTCTTTTCTTGTCAATTTTTACAAAAATAAAAGGGCTTTCCGGACTAATTTCCTGTGGAGTATTGTTTTTACTTTCAAGTCTTTTACTTGCTTTATTTAAAGCTTTAATTAACCTCGGAAATTCGATTGGTTTTACCAGATAATCCAATACATCTAATTCGTAAGTTTCGATTGCAAACTGACTATAGGCACTTGTTATAATAAGTAAAGGCGGATTTTCAATACTTTTTATAAAATTGATACCATCAAGAACCGGCATGTTAATATCTAAAAAAACGACATCAACAGTATTGTTTTTTAAAAAATTTAAACCTTCTATTGGATTACTAAAGGTGTTGATTACCTCAAAATTTTCGATAGGCTCTAAATAATTTTTAATGACATTAATTGCCAATGGTTCATCATCTATGATTAAACAATTTATTTTCATCTTTATAAATATTATTTTTTGAGCGAAATAATTTCGATGGTATTTTCTTCAACTAAGCCGTATTAAGTGACTTTAATTTTCAGCTTTACGACAAAAATATTCTTTTTATTTTTAAAAGAAAGTTTGTACTCCTTTTTATTATAACCTAATTCCAGTCTTTTTTTTACGTTTTCAATTCCTATACCACTTGACTGGTTAAAATTGTCTGTATGCTGCGTAATTTCTGGCATTGGATTCGAAATTGTAAAATGCAGATAATCGTCTTTTACCTTAAAATTAATATTGATTATAACTTTTCCCGTGTTTCTGTTTACACCGTGTTTAAAAGCATTTTCAATAAAAGTCAATAAAATTATAGGAGCAATTTCCTTATCATGAATATCACCTGAAATAGACATATTTACTTCTAATCGATCATCATTTCTAATTCGCTCCAGGTCCAGATAATTTTGGATACACAGTATTTCGTTTTCCAAACTTTGTCTTTTGCTTTTGGTATCATAAAGCATATAACGCATTAATTCGGAAAGTTTTATTACAACTTTAGGCGTTTTGTTTGATTTCTCTACGGCTAAAGAGTAAATATTATTCAGTGTATTAAAGAAAAAGTGTGGAGAAATTTGCGACTTCAAAAAAAGCAATTCTGTTTCCAGTTGCGATTTTTCAAGATCCGTAACTCTCTTTTGCTCTTTCATGAAATCGAAAGTTATTTTAATTGCAGCCACAAAAGTGATTACATACAATTCTCCCATCATCATCTCGATGGTGTAATTGAGGGTCAGTTTATTTATGACTTCCGGTCCTTCAGGCCAAACGTTGTGTGCTATTAATAAGTAGGTAAGATTGTATTTTAGAATTACCATTAAAAAAATAGAGGATAGAATAGCAAGTACATACAAAATGTATTTTTTTCTATAAATCAGATAGGGCATAAAAATCAAAATATTCAAATAACATAAAGTCATGTGAATTGGAAAACCCAGCAAGTTTGTTTTTAGTGAATACCAGTAATCATCGAAATAACTTCCCCATCGAAAAGTATTAAATAGAAAGTAAGTAAGCCAAAAAAGGACATGATAACGCAACGGTATACGATAAAATTTGCCAGAACTGAAATTCATAATAAGAGTGTTTTTTGTGACTTTTTTTGATGTTTATCTTCGTTTATATGTCGTCCGTCTAAAATAGTTTTACTGAAAATCAAATTTGTTTAGATTTAGAGTTAAATTAAGATTGTTTTTATCTGAAGAAATTGATCTTTTGTTTTACCGCCTAATTCTGATTGCAAGTTGTAAAATAAAAGTGTACAAAAATAAAAGTCGGTGATTTTTTTTTAAACCGTGTTTTCTTCGCTAAATCGATTTACATATAAAATAAAATAATCATGTTAACTAAGAAACAATATCGCATCATCAACAAGTTTTTCCTGAGGTTTCTAAAATCAATCTAGAGTTAACTTATTCCTGAGATTTAAAAAAAAATAACCAAACAGACAAAAGGCTGAAACAACAATAAAAATTAACTAACCAAAAATAAATAATAAAATTAATGGATATCATTGACGTATCGATCATCGTAGCCTACATTCTGCTTTCAGTGGGAATAGGAATTTGGATTTCAAGAAAAGCATCAAAAGGTTTAGATGATTATTTCCTTGGCGGAAAAACAATCAAATGGTATTTTTTAGGTTTGAGTAATGGTTCCGGAATGTTCGATGTTTCAGGAACTTCCTGGATGATTGGTGTTTTGTTTTTATATGGTGTAAAAAGTTTTATGTTTATGTGGCTTTGGCCAATATGGAATCAGATTTTTGTGATGATGTTCCTCGCAGTCTGGATCAGAAGATCAAAGGTAATGACCGGTTCTGAATGGATTTTAACCCGTTTTGGAAACGACAGAGCCGGAAAAGCGTCCCATATTATTGTGGCCATTTTTGCAATTATTTCTACCATTGGCTTTATTGCTTATTTCTTTGAAGGAATCGGGAAATTCATCACGATTATCCTTCCTTGGGATTTAACGCTTCAATATGGAGATTTAATTCTCTTGACATCAGAACGCTCTTATGCTTTAATAATCATATTTTTAACTACAATTTACACGGTTAAAGGTGGTATGTTTTCTGTAGTGGCAACAGAAGTGGTGCAATATTTAATTATGATTATTGCCAGCGTTTTGATCGCAGGTTATGCCTTTGTAAATTATACTGATATTCAGATTAATTCTGTGATTAGTACAGAATGGAAAAATGTTTTCTTCGGATGGCAGTTTGAAACCCAGTGGAGCGAAAAGTTCCAGACCTTCAATAATTTAATTGATTCTGAAGGATACAAAATGTTCGGTGCTTTTATCGGAATGACATTGTTTAAAGGTTTCTTCGCCAGTGTTGCCGGACCAACGCCAAGTTACGATTTACAAAGAATTCTGTCTACAAAATCGGTAAAAGAAGCCGCTTATATGAGTGGTTTCACGAACTTGATTTTATTCATTCCAAGATATTTATTGATCACCGGAATTGTGGTTATCGCTTTGATCAACCTGGCGCCCGAATTAAATGCAAACACAGGTTTAACCGGAGCCGATTTGGAATTATTAATGCCAAAAGTGGTTAATTTATATTTGCCTGTTGGAATAAAAGGACTTTTACTTGCTGGTTTATTGGCGGCCTTTATGTCTGGATTCTCTGCTTTTGTAAATGCAGGACCAGCCTATATTGTAAACGATATTTATAAAAAATACTTCAAACCGGTTGCAACTAATGCACACTATATTAAGGTAAGCCAGATCTCTTCTTTTGTAGTGGTTGGTTTAGGGGTTTTCATGGGATTCTTTGCAGATTCTATTAATTCCTTAACCTTATGGATCACAAGCGCCTTGTACGGAGGTTATGTGGCAGCCAATTTTCTAAAATGGATTTGGTGGCGTTTTAACGGTTGGGGTTATTTCTGGGGAATGTTTGCCGGCTTAATTGTAGCATCTTTCCAATTCGTTTTAGGACAGTATAAAGGCACTTTTACCCAAGGATCATTTTTATATGATTTATCAGAAGTGCAGGCGATTTACTTATTTCCGGTCATATTTGGTTTCTCTATTTTAGGCTGTCTTTTAGGAACTTTCTTAAGCAAACCAACAGACATGGTGGTGTTGCGCTCTTTTTACTCCAATGTTAGGCCTTGGGGATGGTGGGGTCCGGTTTATAAAACCTTAAAAGTAGAAGATCAGACTTTCGAAAAGAACAATGATTTCTGGAAAGACATGCTGAATTGTGTCATAGGAATTGTATGGCAGTCGAGTATGATTTTGCTTCCGATATACTTTGTGATCCGGGATTATCCAAAAGCGATTGCAGCATTGGTTGTGTTTTTAGTGACTACGACAATTTTGAAATTTACCTGGTTGGATAAGGTTAGGAAGATAGAGGATTAATTAGATAATTAGTCAATTAGTCAATTAGATAATTAGTCAATTAGAAAATTAGATAATTGAATATAGAAAATAGAATATAGAAAATAGAAAATAGAATATAGAATATAGAATATAGAAAATAGAATATAGAAAAATATTAAACACATAGAAACATACCTTTTAATTGGTAAAAAGAGATTAAAAGAAACTAGTTTCTCACACATAGCTGTGTTTCTTTAAGTTAATGAAATGGCTTTTTTAGGTTTCATACGCTATGATTCTATGTGTTTAAAAAACAAATCATTAAAACGCATAGGACATAGAACTTCAATTGTGAAAAAGAAACTAGTTTCCCACACATAGCTTTGTTTTTTTTAGCATCTATGTTTCTATGTGTTTTAAAAAAAAAGATAAACAAAAAACAACAAAAAAATATTTAAAGATGAGTACAATTCCTTGGCAAGACAGACCCGAAAACAGCAATGATGTAATGTGGAGATATTCTGAAAATCCTATTATAGAAAGATATGCTATACCATCGTCAAACAGTATTTTTAATAGTGCTGTTGTTCCTTTTGGTGATGGATTTGCAGGTGTTTTCAGATGCGATAATAAAGCGGTTCAAATGAATATTTTTGCCGGTTTCAGTAAAAACGGAATCGATTGGGATATTAACCATGAGCCAATTGTAATGCAGTCTGGTAATACTGAAATGATCGAATCGGCATATAAATATGATCCTCGTGTTGTTTTTATCGAAGATCGCTACTGGATTACGTGGTGTAATGGCTACAACGGGCCAACAATCGGAATTGGCTATACTTTTGACTTTAAGGAGTTTTTTCAATGCGAAAATGCCTTTTTGCCTTTCAACAGAAATGGCGTTTTGTTTCCACAGAAAATCAACGGAAAATATGCGATGTTAAGCCGTCCGAGTGATAACGGTCATACCCCTTTTGGAGATATTTGGATCAGCTACAGCCCCGACATGAAATATTGGGGAGAACACCGTTTAGTAATGAAACCAACTCCTTTTGAAGACAGTGCCTGGCAATGTACAAAAGTAGGAGCTGGACCTATTCCAATCTTAACTAACGAAGGGTGGTTAATGATTTACCACGGTGTTATCAATACCTGCAACGGTTTCCGTTATGCAATGGGATCGGCACTTTTAGATGTCAATGCTCCGGATAAAGTAAAATACAGAACGCAGCCTTATTTATTAGGACCTGCAGAACTTTATGAAATGGTTGGCGATGTACCCAATGTGGTATTCCCATGTGCTGCTTTGCACGATACTGAAGAAGATAAATTAGCTGTTTATTATGGTGCTGCTGATACCGTTGTGGCTATAGCATTTGGTAAATTAAGCGAAGTAGTGCAGTTTACAAAAGATAACAGTTTATAGAAAAAATATGCGTTTAAAATCTAAATGTTTTGCAGTTGCTTTAGGAATTCTTTGCATAAGTGGCTATGCGCAAGCGAAAAAGGCTGTTGTACCAAAAACGTATGTTGCATCAAAAACAACAACTCCCATTATTATTGATGGAGAAGAAACGGATGCTTCGTGGAATAAAGTAGAATGGACTGCTCTTTTTGAAGATATCTCAACTGAGGTAAAACCAAAATATGCCACCAAAGTAAAAATGCTTTGGGATGAGACCAACTTTTATATCCTGGCCAAAATGGAAGAACCACACGTTTGGGCCAATTTAAAACAACGTGATACCATTATTTTTTACAATAATGATTTTGAAGTTTTCATAGATCCCGATAGCGATACTTTTAACTATTATGAATTAGAAATTAATGCTTTAAATACAGCTTGGGATCTATTTTTAACAAAACCATACAGAGAAGATGATAAGGTAGTTTTAAACGACTGGAATATTCCAGGATTAAAATCGGCTGTAAAAATCAACGGAACATTAAATAATCCAAACGATACTGATGAAGGCTGGGTATTGGAAATGGCAATTCCGTGGGCCTCTTACAAAACAACTTTTTTTGATCAAAATGTTCCTGCAGATAAATTCTGGAGAGTTAATTTTTCGAGGGTTAACTGGCAGCATGACATCAAAAATGGCAGTTACGAACGAAAGAAAGATGCTGAAGGAAAATTTCTTCCGGAGTACAATTGGGTTTGGTCGCCAATGGGTGTAATCAATATGCATGAACCTGAAAAATGGGGTTATGTTTATTTTTCTTCAAAAGAAGGAAAAGACAGTTTTGCAATTCCGCAGGATGAAAAAGTAAAATGGGAATTGTACACACTTTACCGCGCACAGAAAGAATACCATAGCAAAAATAAAACATGGGCAAAATCGATACCAGATCTTGCTAAGAAACCAATTACTGTTGATGGAAAAGTATTAAAACCAGTGCTCGAAAATCATACAACCGGATTTAATATAGCTGTAAAAAGTCCATTTTCGAATAAAACATTTATTATAGAAGAAGACGGCAAAATAATATCAAAATAAACCACTATGAAACTACCAAAACTATTACTTTTTTTATTGGCACTTAGTATTTTTTCCTGTGCTAAAAAAGGAGAACAAACCACCTTTAAATTTGGAGTCTGGACAACGGCAGATGCTAAAAAGTCTGACGCAGATTACACCAAAGAATTCAAAAAATACAAAGACGGAGGAATTGACGAAGTCTTAATAAATACAGGAACTGATCCAAAACTTCTAACAAGAATAGCACCTTTAGCGGCAAAAGAAGGTTTAAAAGTACACGCCTGGATTATGGCGATGAACAGACCTGGAGACTCCATTGCTTTACAACATCCGGATTGGTATCAGGTAAGTAAAGAAGGAAAATCTTGCTTTGACAACCGTCCGTACGTAGATTATTACCAATGGTTATGTCCAACCAGAAAAGAATCAAGAGAGCACGTTTTGCATTTAGTTGAAGAGTTAGCAAAAGTAGAAGGTATCGAAAGCGTTCACTTAGATTACATTCGTTTTCCGGACATCTTTTTGCCAATCAGCTTATTGCCAAAATACAACCTGGTTCAGGATGTAGAATTGCCGCAGTTTGATTTTTGTTATTGTGATGAATGTGTGAAAGCGTTCGAAAAAATCCACCACAAAAATCCAAAAACAAGTCGCAATACTTCTATCGATATGGAGTGGAAAAACTTCAGGCTTAATGCGATACAAGCTGTAGTAAATGATGCTTACAAAATTGTACACAAACACAATAAAAAACTAACAGCAGCGGTATTTCCTTATCCTGAAATGGCCGATCATATGGTGCGTCAGCGTTGGGATAAATGGGATATTGATGAAGTGTATCCAATGATTTATCATAGTTTTTATGATGAAGAAATTGACTGGGTGGGTTACGCCACCAAGCAAGGTGTAGCCGATTTACAAGGCAAACAAACGAAAGTAAATACCGGAATTTATATTCCGGGATTAAAATCGGACAAAGAATTAAAGGAAGCCATTTTGTTAGCAAAAGAAAATGGAGCCGTAGGAGTTTCTTTTTTTGATGGTGGCGCTTTATCTGAAAGCAATCTAAAAACCATTAAGGAAACAAAAGCAAGCTTAAATAAGTAGTAGTTTTATCAAATCCGGATCTCTGCAGTGTTGGTTAATGCAGCTATTCGGATTTTGAACGAAAGTAACTTTATATATTTGCAGGAACCATGATAGTAATCGTGGTTCTGTTTGTTTTTATTGAGATAGGATTCATTCTGTGTGAGAAAAAGAATGTTTTACTATTTTTTGAAGAAATAAAATCTAAGATTCAGCACAAAAGAATAAAAATCAAATGATGAAAAAAACTGTATTCATAGCCGCACTCACAATAGTTTCTATATTTTCTGCCCAGGCACAGGAAAGTACTCCTTATTGGCAAAATGAAAAAATCAATGAAGAGAACAGAGAGTCGATGCACGCGGCCTATTATGTTTTTGAGAATGAAAAATCAGCAGCCAATAACGACTGGCGCTCATCAAAAAATTATTTGGATATCAACGGAGCCTGGAAATTTAAATATGTTGACAGCCCGGCAGATCTTCCCGCAGCATTTGAAAAAAGCAATTTTAACGACCAATCCTGGGACAATTTTAAAATTCCGGCAAGCTGGGATGTAAATGGTTACGGTTTTCCTGTTTACACTAATACAACCTATGATTTCGCAAAATACATAAAAGTAAATCCACCTTTTGTTCCCACAAATTATAATCCGACTGGAGTGTACAGACGCGAAGTTACAATCGATAAGTCGTGGGAAGGGAAAGATATTTTTCTGCACGTTGGTACAGCAAAATCAAATCTTACGGTTTGGGTAAATGGCGTTTATGTGGGTTATGGTGAAGACGGAAAATTGCCATCCGAATTTAACCTGAACAAATATGTAAAAACAGGTAAGAACACGATCGTTTTAAAAGTAATGAAATGGAGCGACGGTTCCTATCTAGAATGTCAGGATTTCTGGAGATTTAGCGGTATTACAAGAGATTCTTATTTGGTTGCCCGAAATAAAACCCATTTAAAAGATTATGAAATCGTTCCGGATTTAGATGCTTCTTATGTAAATGGAAGTTTAAAAATCACGACTGAATTTTCCGCTGTAAATAAAAAAGACAATTATACTTTAGAGGTTCAATTAAAAGACGGTGATCAGGTCATTACCTCAAAAGTTATTTCCGCTTTAAGCGAAAAACAAACGTTTGATTTTGCTGTAAATAACCCGAAGAAATGGAGTGCTGAAATTCCGAATTTATATCAGGTTAATTTTCTTCTAAAAGATAAGAAAGGAAATAGTATTGAAGTTATTCGTCAAAATATTGGTTTTAGAAAAGTAGAAATTAAAGGCGGACAGCTTTTGGTAAACGGAAAAGCGATTTACATAAAAGGAGTAAACCGTCATGAAACGGATCCTGTTACGGGACAAACGATTTCTAGAGAACGCATGGAAGAAGATATTAAATTGATGAAAGAATTTAATATCAATGCGGTAAGAATGTCCCATTATCCAAACGACGAATATTTCTATGAATTATGTGATAAATACGGAATTTATGTTGTTGATGAAGCAAATATAGAATCGCACGGAATGGGTTATGATCTTACTAAAACCTTAGGAAATAAACCAAGTTGGGAGCTGGCCCATTTACAACGCATGCAACGTATGGTGGAGCGTGATAAAAACTATCCTTCGATTATTATTTGGAGTATGGGAAATGAAGCGGGTAATGGTTATAATTTTTACAGAGGGTATTTGTGGATTAAAGACCGTGATAAATCAAGACCAATTCAGTACGAAAGAGCCACTGCCGGAGCATGGGACGGAAAGGATCTTAGATACGAATGGAATTCGGATATTATTGACCCAATGTACAGTTCGCCAGATAAAATGGAAGAATATATTTTGGCAAATCCAAATCCGGACAGGCCTTATATTCAGTGCGAATATGCTCATGCGATGGGGAATTCAATGGGGAATTTTAAAGATTATTGGGATATCATCAGAAAGTATCCAAATTTTCAGGGAGGTTTTATATGGGATATGATCGATCAGTCCGTTTATAAAAAACAACCAGACGGAACTGTAGTTTTAGCCTACGGAGGTGACTTTGGACCTAAAGACACGCCAAGTGATAATAATTTTTTGGACAATGGTGTTTTTAGTCCGGAAAGAAAACCAAACCCACATGCTTTTGAAATGCGAAATGTATATCAAAACATTCTGACATCGTGGGAAAATAAAGAAACGACAACTATAAAAGTATACAATGAATTTTCGTTTAAAGATTTAAGCAATGTGAGTTTGCATTGGAAATTAATTTTGGATGGAAAAGAAACTGAAAGCGGTGTTATTGATAATTTAGACATAAAACCTACTGAATCGAAATCCTATCAATTACCAGTTAATTTAGACGGAAAAAAGTTTCAGGAAGCTTTTGTAAATGTGACGTATCATATCAAACAAGACGAACCGTTTTTACCAAAAGGTTTCCAGATTGCAACAGATCAATTGGCACTTAAAGGAAGCTGGAAAAACGATATTAAAATTGAAGGCGGTTCAAAAATAACGGTAGAGAAAAAGGAAAACAGTACCGTATTTAAAAGTGATAAAATGGAAATTGCTTTTGATAAAAAATCGGGATTTATAAATGGTTATTCATTCAATAAACTGCCAATTATAAAAGAAGGGTATCAATTGCGTCCTAATTTATGGAGAGCGCCAAACGATAATGATTTTGGAGCTTATCTTCAGGAAAAACTGAAAGCGTGGAAAGACGCAACGGAAAATCCGACACTTGTGAGCTGGTCTTATGTGGCAAAAGACAATAAAATTATTGTTACAGCAACATATGATTTACCTCAGGTTGTTTCAAAATTAGTTTTGAATTACGAACTTAGCGGCAACGGAGAATTAAGCGTGAAAGAAGAGATAAACATTGATAAAACAAAAGAACAGCCCATGCTGCCAAGATTTGGTATGGAAATAATTATTCCGAAAGATTTTAGCACTATGAGTTATTACGGAAGAGGACCACACGAAAACTATATTGACAGAAATTACAGTTCACAGGTTGGGCTTTATACACAAACAGTTTCAGAGCAGTTTTATCCGTATATCCGTCCACAGGAAACCGGAAATAAAACCGATATTCGCTGGGTGGAACTATCCAACGATAAATTGAAATTAATCGTAAAATCAGATGATTTGTTGTCGATAACGGCTTTGCATTATTTAAATGAAGATCTTGATGACGGATTGAAAAAAGATCAAAGACACGCCGCCGAATTGAAAGAAAGAGATTTAACCAGTTTAAAAATCGATTACAAACAAATGGGTGTTGGAGGTATTGATAGCTGGCAAGCGTGGCCAATGAAAAAATATCTTTTGCAGGACAAAAATTACCAATATCAATTTAAAATTACACCATCTTTAAAATAAATTTATGAGAACATTAAAACCATTATTGATCTTAATCTTCTTAACCGTTTTAACTGCGGGTTATAGTCAAAAAAATTACACGGAAAAAGACATTAAAATTATTCCGAAACCAACGCAGTTAATCATTAATAAAGGTGTATTTGAATTTTCTAAGAACACAAAATTTATTGCCGTTACTGATTTTCAAAAAGAAATTTCAAATGCGCTGATAAGCAAGTTTGAAAAAGCAGGCGGGTTTCGACCTGAAGTGTCCACTGCAATTCCGAATAGCAATTTTGTACAATTTAAAGTAGACGAAACTTTAGATAAAGAGGCTTATGTATTAGATGTAAATCCGAAAAGCATTATCATTACAGCCAAAGGACAGGCAGGTTTTATTTACGCATTAGAAAGTATACGACAATTGCTTCCGGTTGTTATTGATAGTAAAAATGTTATTTTGAAGCAAAAATGGCAAATTCCAAGTTTGGTCATCAATGATAAACCTCGTTTTCAATGGAGAGGTTTAATGTTGGATTTGTCGCGTCATTTTTTTGATAAAAACTATATTCTGGCTACAATTGATCGTTTGGCTATGCATAAAATGAATGTTTTGCATCTGCATTTAGTAGACGATCAGGGATGGAGAATTGAAATTAAAAAATATCCAAAATTAACCGAAGTTGGTGCCTGGAGAGTTGATCAGGAAAATTTATCGTGGAATGCGAGACTTACCACAAATCCAGACGAAAAAGGAACGTATGGAGGATTTCTAACTCAGGATGAATTAAAAGAAATCGTAAAATATGCGGCATCAAAAAATGTCGAAATTATTCCTGAAATCGAAATGCCGGCACACGTAAGCAGTGCAATTGCGGCCTATCCGGAACTGGCTTGTTTTGATCAGCGTATCGGAGTTCCGTCAGGAGGTTTATGGCCCATAACAGATATTTATTGTGCCGGAAAAGAAACAACATTTGAGTTTTTGCAAAATGTAATCGATGAAGTAATTACCATTTTTCCTTCAAAATACATTCATATTGGAGGCGATGAAGCGACTAAAACCAATTGGGAGAAATGTCCGAATTGTCAAAAAAGAATGCAGGAAAATGGTTTAAAAAACAGCCACGAACTGCAAAGTTATTTTGTAAAGAGAATGGAGAAATATATCAATTCTAAGGGCAAAAAAATAATTGGCTGGGATGAAATATTAGAAGGCGGTTTAGCTCCGGAAGCAACTGTGATGAGCTGGAGAGGAACCAAAGGTGGCATTGAAGCGGCAGAACAAGGTCATGACGTTATTATGACACCGGAATCACCATGTTATTTCAATTTTTACCAGGGACCACAAAATGAAGAGCCTTTAGCTTTTGATGCTTATAATCCATTAAATAAAGTATATGAATTTGATCCTGTTGTTTCAACTATGACACCAGATCAGGCAAAGCATGTTTTGGGCGGACAGGCGAATTTATGGGCAGAATTTCTTTCTACTCCAAGTGCTTCAGAGTATATGATTTTTCCAAGATTGGCTGCTTTATCCGAGACTTTATGGAGTCCGAAAGAAAGTCGCAACTGGAATGATTTCACGACAAGATTAACGTCATTATTACAGCGTTATAATTATTTAGGAATCAATTATGCAAAAAGTGCTTATTTGGTAACGGCTTCTTCAAATGCAGATATAGCTCAAAAACAGATTAATGTTACGCTAAAAAATGAATTTCCTAATCCGGATATTCGTTATGTTTTGGGTAATAAATCCTTAGATCAACAGGCTTTAAAATATACAAATCCAATTCCGTTTAACCAAACTACGATTCTAAAAGCTTCACTATTTCAAAACGATAAACCAGTCGGAAAAACATTTACGGATACGATAGTTTTTCACAAAGCAGTGTCACATAAAGTTAGTTACCTGACACCATACAACGGGAATTATAAAGGCGACGGACCTTTTGGGATGGTAAATGCAATTCGCGGTTCTAAAAACTTTCATGATGGTCAATGGCAGGCCTGGTTAGTAAATGATATGGAAATTGTGATTGATCTTGAACAACAACAAAACATACAGCAGGTAATAGTTGGCACTTTGGAAAGTCAGGGAGCGGGAATAAATTTTCCGGTACAAGTAAAAGTCTTGGTTTCAAACGATAGCATTAAATATAAAGAAGTTGGAAAAGTGAATCGTGTGTATGCATCAAATCCAATATCAGAATTAAAAGATTTTACAATTGATTTTCCAAAACAAAATGCGAGATTTGTAAAAATTATTGCTGTTAACCTAAAAAAGAGCCCAAAGGGTGATAGCTCCTGGTTATTTGTCGATGAGATCCTGGTAAACTAAAAAAGCTAATAGAGATAAAAGCTAAAAAAGAAATGAAAAATAGAACGATCCAAACAGCATGTTTTTTTTGCATGCTGTTTTTTAGCATACACACATTTGGACAACAGCCCGCAGAATTTGTGAATCCGTTAATCGGGACTTCAAATTATGGTGCTGCTTTTCCCGGACCAATTGCGCCAAGAGGAATGGCAAGCATTAGCCCGTTTAACGTAGCAGGACCTCAAAATCGACCTTTAGAAAAAGACAGTCAGTGGTTATCCAACCCTTATGTTAATGAAAACACCTTTTTGACGGGATTTAGTCAGGTGAATTTAAGCGGTGTAGGCTGTCCTGACTTAGGTGTACTTTTGCTAATGCCAACGACTGGCGCGGTTGAAACCAATCATTTGAAATACGGTTCTACTTATTCTAAAGAAGTTGCTAAAACAGGGTATTACAGTGTAAATATTGATAAATACAAGATTAAAGGAGAATTTACAGCTTCGAAAAGAGTAGGAGTTAGCAAATTTACTTTTCCAAAAGGACAATCGAATATTTTACTTAATTTAGGTTTAGGATTGACAAATGAAGAAGGCGCTATGATAAAAGTGGTTTCCTCAACCGAAATTGAAGGAATGCGTTCTGTTGGATCGTTTTGTTATAATAGTCCTGAAGATGCTTATCCGGTTTATTTTGTGGCCAAATTTTCAAAACCTGCAAATCATTTTGGAGTTTGGAAAAAAACACCAAAGTACGAAGGGGTAGAAGCACAATGGATGGGTTACAACGGTAAAACCCGAATGATGAAAAATACCATTAAAACGGTTGTTGGAGATAGCATCGGATCCTATTTTACTTATGAATTTGATAAAAAAGAAACGGTTGAAGTTAAAATTGGCGTTTCTTATGTTAGCATTGCAAATGCCCGTGAGAATTTAGAAAAAGAAACCGGAGGCAAACCATTTGACACTGTTTATAAAGAAACATACGAGGAATGGAATAAAGAGCTTTCTAAAATTTTGGTCGAAGGCGGTTCCTATCAGGATAAAGTTATTTTTTACACGGCATTGTACCATACTTTAATTCATCCAAATACTCTAAATGATGTCAATGGAGAATATCCACAGATAAAAAGAACCAAGATTGGAAAAACTACAGATACACGTTATACGGTATTTTCGTTGTGGGATACCTATCGAAACATGCATCCGTTAACCTCTTTGGTTTATCCGAAACAACAATCTGATATGATTAAAAGCATGTTGGAAATGTATGATGAAAATGGCTGGCTCCCAAAATGGGAATTAAATTCAACCGAAACATTTACAATGGTTGGAGATCCTGCAAGTATTGTTATTGTTGATGCCTGTTTAAGAGGAATTCAGGATTTTGATATTTACAAAGCGTATCATGCCATGTTAAAAGGGGCTGACCAAATTGAAGAGAATCCGTTACGTCCCGGGCTTAAGGAATATCTGGATAAAGGTTATTTATCAACCAATTATCCCGGACCTGTTTCTACAACGCTCGAATATAATACTTCAGATTATGCGATTTCTCTTTTAGCGAAAGCGTTAGGTGAAAAAGAAGATTATAAGCGTTTTACTAAACGTTCTTTATCGTACCGAAAATTATATGACAAAGATTTAAAATTGCTTCGACCAAGAACGGCTACAGACAATTGGTATGAACCTTTTGATCCTGTTGCAGGAGCTAATTTTCAGTCAAATGTTGGGTTTATTGAAGGGAACGCGTGGCAATATGCTTTTATGGTGCCGCATGATATCAGGGGATTGATAAAGTTAATGGGAGGTGACAAACCTTTCTCTGATCAATTGCAAAAAGTTTTTGATATCAAACAATTTGATATGGCAAACGAGCCTGATATTGCTTATCCTTATTTATTCAATTACGTAAAAGGTGAGGAATGGAAGAGTCAGGAAATGGTAAAGAAATTAGTAAGAGAACATTTCAGGAATGAACCAAAAGGACTACCTGGAAATGATGATACAGGAACCATGTCGGCATGGCTGGTGTATTCAATGATGGGATTCTATCCAATATCACCGGGAGATCCGATTTATACGCTTACAGCGCCAATGTTTGATAAAATAACGATTCAGTTAGATCCAAGATATTACAAGAAAGAAAATATCGTAATTCAACGAGAAGTGAATTCTGATGGAAAAATCAAAGACATTCAGCTAAATGGAAAAAGTCTGAATAGTTTCTTTATTTCACATGATGATTTTGTAAACGGAACCACATTGAAAGTGATTCAGGAATAATATATCGCTATTTTGAAATAAGCTTTATTTTCGCTTAGGTATCGGACGGAAAGGGTTATCATAATGTATTAATATTTAAGTTATGAGCTACGAAAAAGTAAGAGAAGAATTTATTAAAGATGCAGAAGAATACATACGTGCAAAGCGACAACCGTTTGCAAAATTAGCAGGTGCCGACTTGGAGCTTGCCAAGTATGAATACCTGGAAAACTTTCAAGACTATATTAACTTTCTTAATTTTCGAATAATTGCCAGACTTGATGAAAATTTGATATCTTTTAAAAGCCTCGAAGAAGCAACTGCTTTTCAGGATTTTATGAAGCCGACATTTGAAATGCTTGCAAGAAAGTATACTGAAGGGCTTATGGATTAATGGAACACTCTTAACTCTTTATACACAATAAAAAAAATCCATTCACCGTATGAATGGACTTTTTTTGTATTCGAATCTCTGTAAAACAAACAGGATTATTTTGTTTTTATACCAATTTCAGCGATAGAAATATACCTTCCATCTACACTGGTTTTTCCAATAAACTTAATGTATCTCGCTTTCGCCACTGATTTTAAAATGATGTTTTGCTCCACCGGATTGCTTTTGATATTAGCAAATTCACCTTCTGCAACCGTTGTCCAGTTTATACCGTCAGTACTTATTTCCCATTGGTAATTCTTTACAATTCCACCCGTTCCATTATGGCGTGGTAAATACGATAAAGTTGTGAATTCCATTTCCTGTCCCATATCAATAACTATGAATTGAGGTAAAGGTGTTAATGATGTATTATCAGCGGTACTCCAGAAAGTTTCGGCATTTTCATCAATAGCGTTTAAGGCTGATTCCTTTTCCTCATTTTCAAAAGAGACCGTAACTATTTTCCAGTCTTTTTTGTAAACGTTGAAGGATTGAATGGCAGTTTCACCAGATTTCATGTCTGTTCCAAAAGATTTGGCTTTGACATTACCTGAGGTTAAAAAAGGAAACGGGCTTACAAAAATTGGCGATTGTGCAGTAGGTTCTGTTCCGTCGATTGTGTAGCGAATGTGATTTACACTAGTTTCCGTAGTGATTGAAACATTCCCCTCTTTGTCTCTTTTAATTTTTGGAAGTGGCAATAATTCTGGCTCTCTAAAAACTCCAATATCGCTTAAAGCAATACAAACAGGAGATTCTTTAATAGTAATTCTCAATTTTGAAGTTGTGATATAATTTGGTAAACGCAGCAGTCGGTTAGCACCAATACTGGTAACTTCGCCTACTTTTTTCCAAATTCCATTGATAAAAGCATCAATTTCGACTTTTTCAATGCGTTGGCCCAATTTGATGTTTTCTCGTAAACGGATGATGTTAAATGTTTGTTCTTTGTGCCATTCTAGAGTCACGGTTGCTTTTTTTACTTCATCACTGGTTGCCCAATACGAATAGCGGTCATTATCAGTCAGGTTTTTGGTTCCAAAAAAGATCTGATTTTCACCTCGAACCTCAGAAGCCGTAATAACAGCTGATTGTGCAAGATTATCAGCGAATAATTTCTTTAGAAAATCACCAAAATCTTTCAGACTCTTAACATCATTCTGATGTAACAGACCATCTGTATTTGGTGCAATTCCGATATCCATACCAGCACCTCTTCCAACAGATTTTAAGTAAATTTCAAATAACTCCGAAACTGATTTCACATTATTGTCTTCATTAGCGTGATAAAACCAGCCATTTCTAAGAGGAACATCACATTCAGCCGGTTTCCAAAATTTACCGTTTCGTGTTCCTCCCTGCGCTTTGTCCGAATCGGTTTCTCCGGGAACGGCTACGGTTTTGCCTGCTATTGGTTCCGGGGTAAAAGTGGCCCATGAAGTTTCATTTGCAAAACCTCTTTCATTACCCACCCAGCGCACATCGCCATTATCAGCAAAGATAACCGCGCCTGGCTGCAGCTTACGAGATATTCCCCAGGTAGTGTCCCAGCCATAATAAGTAGATCGGTCTATGTTTCTTTTTTCGTTTTTTCCACCATAATAACCGTCTCCGCCATTAGCGCCATCAAACCAGGTAATGAATAGATTACCATAATTAGTGTACAATTCTTTTAACTGATTTCGGTATTTTTCTACGTATTCAGGTTTCCCATAATCTTCATTATTTCGATCCCAAGGCGAGCAATAAAGACCAAATTTCATTCCGGCCTTACGAGCTGCAACTTCGAATTCTTTTACCATATCGCCTTTTCCGTCACGGAAAGGGCTTGCACTAATGTTGTAAGCTGTTGTTTTGGTTGGCCATAAACAAAATCCATCGTGATGTTTGGCAACAAAAATAACGCCTTTAAAACCGCCATCTTTGGCAGCATTCACAATCTGACTCGCATCAAATTTTGTTGGATTAAAGATCTTAGGATCAGCATCGCCATATCCCCATTCTTTATTCTGAAAAGTGGTTGGCGTAAAATGCACCAAAACATATTGTTCCAATTCCTGCCAACGCAATTGCGGTTCTGTTGGCAATGCCCCATAAGGAGCTGGCGGGCCAATTTTCTGCGCTGTCATGGATAAAAAGGCAAAACATCCTAAGAAAGTTAATAGTAGTTTTTTCATTTGATCTGATATCTCTTATTGCGTTACTTTAATTACCACCGCTTCCTGACTCGCTAATGAAGTCCTCAATTCTTTCGGGATTGTAACAACGATTCCGCCATCGACTTTTTTACTGGTGAGTTTTTGTTTGTTATTTAGTAAAGAAGCTTTCAAATTGCCTTTACTGTCCGTTTTGATGCTGATCTCAGCAGGTAATTCTTTTTCGTCTTTGGCGGGCATGTAAATTCCGTAAATTGATTTTCCTTTCTGTGTATAACCCACTTTTTCATCTAAATAAGGGGCAACAGGTTTAGTATCATAAATAGCCTCACCGTTTACAGCTAACCATTTCCCAACATTAGCTAAAGTAGTTTCAATTTTAGGATCAAACTCCCCCTTAGCATCCGGCCCAACACCTAATAAAAGATTTCCGCCTTTTACCACAATATTAGTCATCAATTGAATTACTTCTTTTGAAGATTTGTAATGATCATTTGGTACCCATCCCCAGGCTCCTCCAAGGGTAATACAACTTTCCCACGGCACACTTAATGGTTTCTCAGGTGTTTTTTGTTCCGGTGTTAAATAATTTTCATACTCACTCGGAACCCAACGATCTACAACCAACATTCCAGGTTGTTTTTGACGTGCTTTTTCTGCAATCAATTTCATATTGATATCCATATCATACGGATATTTGCAAAAGTCTTCTACTTTTTTATTGATAGTGGATAATGGTCGAACCCAACATCCGTCAAGCCAAAGAATATCCACTTTTCCGTAATTGGTAGTCAATTCGTTCAACTGATTTTGGGTGTATTGTACATAACTTTGCCATCTTTCAGGAAATTTTTTGATGTCATAAGTAGGATTTCTGTCTTTTGGAGGATAATAGGACCACCAGAAATTTTCTGTCGTCCAGTCCGGTTTTGAGAAATAAACGCCAACAGCCAAACCTTCTTTTCTTGAAGCATCCAATACATCTTTTAATACATCTGCTTTTGGATTTTTAGCATACGGTAATTCCGGATTCGTAATTTTGAAATCGGTATATTTCGAATCATACATACAGAATCCATCATGATGTTTCGACGTAAAAATCATATATTTTGCTCCGGCGTTTTTGAACATTTTCGCCCATTTTTCAGCGTTTAAATTCGTCGGATTTAATTTGAATTTTGTATTTCTGTAATCGGTGGCATATTTGTAATAATCATCATAACCATCTCTGGTTACCCAATCTTCCGGAGCCAATCCCCATGATTCTACTGTTCCCAACTGTGTATAAAGCCCCATATGAATCAGGACACCAAATTTATAACCCTGCCATTTGTCCAGATTAGCTTTTACTAAAGGGTCCTTTGTCCACACGTAGCCTTCTTCTTCGGTTTTATCGGCTTTCATGCTGAAATCACCTTGCGCGTGAAGCGAAAGAGCACTGGCGCAGACAAATGCCGTATATAATAATTTGAATCTATTTTTCATTTTTAGTTTTTGGTAAGTAGTTATTGCAGATTATTTTATGTAAAACTCAGGATTGATCAATTTGTTCCCGGTTTCATCATAAACGGCGTAATTAAAACCACTCTGAACGCAATAAGAACCATAATCACCTTTTTTGTTTAAAGCAATAAACCCAACCTGAATATCTTTTAAATTTTTATTTCTGTTTTTCATCAGCTTCACCACTCTCAAAACAGCTTCTTCACATGCTTTTTGCGGAGATCTTCCCTGACGCATCAATTCAACAACCAAATGACTTCCTGAAATTCTGATTACTTCTTCACCGTGACCGGTCGCAGTTGCAGCGCCAATTTCGTTATCTACATACAAACCGGCACCAATAATAGGAGAATCGCCTAAACGGCCGTGCATTTTAAATGCCATTCCGCTGGTGGTACAAGCTCCGGAAAGATTTCCATCAGCATCTAAAGCAATCATCCCTATAGTATCGTGATTTTCAATATTAGCAATGGGTTTATATTCAGAAGTTTTTAGCCATTCTTTCCATTCTCTTTCAGAATCCGGAACCAATAAATTTTCTTTTGGAAAACCTTGTGCCAAAGCAAATTGAAGCGCTCCGTCACCAACCAACATAACGTGTGGCGTTTTTTCCATCACAGCCCGAGCAACAGAAATTGGATGTTTGATAAATTCCAGACACCCCACAGAACCAATATTAGACATTTCATCCATAATACAGGCATCTAGGGTTACACGTCCGTCTCTGTCAGGTCTTCCACCGTAACCAACACTTCTTTCTGTCGGATCACCTTCAGGGATTTTTACTCCTGCTTCTACGGCATCTAAGGCACGTCCGCCTTTTTTCAATACTTCCCAGGCTGCTTCATTGGCTTTTAAACCAAAATTCCAGGTAGAAAGTACGATTGGTTTTCTTATTTTTCCATCAGAAAGAATAGTATTAGGCTCTTCGTTCTCTTCTGGTTTCCCGGTGAAGGAACTTAGCGCTACAGCAGCCGAAGCCATTGCAGCTGTTTTAAGAAAGTTTCTACGATTGTTCATATGTTGTGTCTTTTTATTTGCTTTTGGTGCTAAAAATAAGTGTTTTTATTTAATTACTAAATCGTATTAGTAAATTAATTTTCTACTCTGCTTTCTAGCATAAAAATCATAAATTTTTGCTTCTATTTTCTTTGAATCCGCAATAATAGAAGATTTTATTTTAGCTATAATTGCATAGTTGTTTTTAATTGAAAAATTCTAACGTTTTGGCAGACCATTCATTATCAAAGAAACCGCTTACTTTCATATCCGGTAATCCATTTAAAAGTAAATCAGCCTTAAATATCATGACATCCGGAAATCCTGTAATTCCTGAGATATAGTTGTTTGCCCAAGTCGCCTTCATTCCTTTTTCAGAAGTTCCTGCCACAACGCCTACCATTGCCGTTTTACTGTCTTTTCTTGGTACAACAAAATAAGCTGCTAAATCAGCTCCTTTTAACACTTTGTCACCCACTTTTATTTGTTGATTGTCAATTTGAACTGGAGCATTTTTCAGTAATAAATTCCAGGCGCTATTGTTAACTGCATTTCCATAAATCACGACGTTTCTGTCTTTGTATTTTTCCAATGAAAATTCTTTGTCCGAGATCACGTCAATACTTCCATTCCCTCTGTAATAAAAAGTTTCGGCGTCAAAGCGGGCTCTGTTTAAATACCAATCGCGTTCTGAAGCAGAACCGCCTGTCGCATAAACAAAAACAACATTATTATCGAATGCAAATTTGAATCCGCCCTGACGTTCTGCATACTTTTCGGCTGTATTGATTTCGTTTATCAAAACCCATTTTCCGTCTTTCAAATTCAGGATAGCTTTTTTATCCGAAGTTGTTTTTAGCAGCTGATCATCAATATTTAAGGTAATTTCTCCTTTTAATTCTAAAGAAACCAAATCGAGTTCCATTACCGAAACATTTACTGTTTTAATGTTAATTTGCTGCTTGTCAATTTTTGCATTGATAGTAGAAAAATCAAAAGGGCGAATTTGCTGTTGTAGTTTTATCCAGTAATCTGTTGAAGAAACGGCTGGAGTTGCGGTGTGAAAATCAATTTCTTTGACTTCTTTGTTTGTTGGAATGGTTTGGCGCTTGAAGAATTCAAATATTGGAAACCAGTCTACAGAATGATCGCCATACCAATGCTCTCCTCCAGGATACTCGTAATAACAAAAGTTAGGATGAAAAGTGCCTAAAATCTGGCGCATTTCCCGAACCTGCGAAATAGGAACAGTCGAATCGGCATCGCCATGCAGCATATAAACCCCTCCTTGTTTCAGGTTTTGTACAAGGCTTTTAACACGACCAGAATTGGCAGAACGTTTGATTGGCTCAAATGCTTTGAACATATCATGCATTTCATCGCCTTTGTCAGATCCGTACATCGAAATATCAGGGTAGGAGGCGCAAGGGGCAATAGCAGCAAATTTACCCGGATAAGTTGTTCCTAAAAACCAGGTACCGTGACCGCCCATTGAGTGACCGGTTAAGTACGTCTGATTCGGAATAGTGTTGAATACTTTTTTGGCTTCGGCTAAAACTTCCAGAGCATCAATTCTACCCCAATCTTCCCAGTTAAAACCAAAAGGGCGTCTATTTGTAGCTGCAACAATATGAACCCAATCCTTTTGTTTGTAAGCTCTTGCCTGATTTCGAGCCTCAACAGATGCACCGTGAACTGAAAGGACCAACGCTTTTGGTCCGGCTCCCAATGCCGGAGCGACACTATAATACTGTACGCTGTTGTCTACTTTACTCACAAAAGTGCGTTCGTGATGCACAGTTGCAGCGCGTTGTTGGATTGTAATTTCTATTTTGTCGATTACTTTTCCGCTTTTATCTGAAAGTGTAAGGTTCATCTTTAATTCTCCTGTAAAATCAGCTTTTGCAGCCGGAACTTTAAATTTTACTTTTCTCACAAACAAAGGCATAATAGCATCAGTTGCGTATGTAGCTTTTTCTCCGCCGGATAAAGTGGCTGTAATTACAAGGTTTTTTAAATCTTTCTCCGTTGCATTGATTACACGAATGGAAGCCCATTTTTCGTCTTTTTCACCATTGATAACATCCGGAAGCGTTAAATCACGTTTGGTAAACTGAATACTTTTTGAAGGCACAATAATTTTCGATTTCACACGGCCAAAACGGCCTTTGGTATAAATAAATTCGTTTACACCTTTGCGAAGTTTAAACGGAACTAAAGTGTATCCAAAATCATAATGATCACCTTCATGGGGCTGGCCATTAATATAGGTTCTTGTACCTCCTGTAGTTTCCAGTAGCACGATTTGTTCTTTTGAAGCATTATATTCTGTATATAGAAAACCGGATCGCATAGGTTTTCCACTGAAAACTTTGGCAGAATCTGCCTCAATTTCCTGCCAATTTCCTTTCTCTTTATTTGGATTTACAAATTTCCCAACAGCATATTGCCACGCTATAGGATCTTGTCCATTAAAAAGTGTACCTGTTCTGCTTTCAGTTTGAAGTGTATAGCCATTTATAAAATGATACAAAACATTTCCTTCGGCAGTGGTAATAATTTTTTCTTTACCAAAATATTCAACAACATTTCCGGTCGTTTTTGTCTGTGCAATCGAATTTATGCACAAGAAAATAGAGAAAATCAGAAGTCCTTTTTTCATTTTTCGGGGTTTGTTTTTTTTATTTTATTCCAATTTTTCAGACTTTTACTAAAACGTTTTACTTAAAAAGCAGCAAAAAAGGGTATTTAACAATTTATTTCCGATTAATTTACGTTTTTTTAAATTTATTAAATCGATTTAGTAATGTCCTTAAGATTTTTTGTTATTTTTGTTTTTTATGAAATATAAAATTATATCTAAATTAATTTAGTAAATACTTCAATATTATCCTTATTTAGTTATTAATTATCATTGTTATTCTAAAAAATGAAAATTGTAAAAACAAATATCGCTTCCTATACTAATACGTCGCTATCTGTGTTTTCGCGCGAGGAATCTTTTTTTCAATCGCCTTTTCATTCGCACCCTGAATTTGAGTTGGTTTATATCTTAGAAAGTCATGGAAAACGCATCATCGGAAATTCGGTAGAATCTTTTGAATCAGGTGATATGGTTTTTCTGGGAGATGATATTCCGCATGTTTGGCTTAACGATGAAATTTTTTATAAGGGAATAAATAGTTTAAAAGCTAAAGCTATTGTAATCTATTTTAGCAGGGATCTTTTTGGTGATTCTTTTTATGAATTACCGGAAGCACTGGAAATCAAAAAGTTTTTTTCACAGGCCATAAAAGGAGTTTCGATTTCAGGACAAACGAATTTGATTATTGCTAAAAAAATGGAAAAATTGCTAAAGAAGAAAGGTTTTGAAGTGGTTATGGGTCTCATAGAAATTTTATTTCTCTTGTCAAAAAGCAAAGACCTTAGATATATTAATGACAATTCCTATGTTTCTGCCTGTGATGAAAATAAAAATGACCGGCTTGCAGCAGTTTTTCAGTATGTAAAATCAAATTATAAGGAAGAAATATCACTGGATGAAATTTCTAAAATAGCCCATTTGACACCAACATCTTTTTGCAGAATGTTTAAAGCTAAAACCCAAAAGCCCTTTGTAGAATACCTAAACGAAATACGAGTTTCAAATGCTTGTAAGTATCTTATTGAAACAGATTTAGGAGTTTCAGAAATTGCTTACGAATGTGGTTACAAAACTGCTTCTAACTTCAATAAGCTCTTCAAGAAGTTAATTGGAACAACTCCAAAGGAATATCGAAGAAATGCTTTAGTTCAGGCGTTTTAACCTCTTTCTTTACTTAGTTATTAGCATTGTTTCGATGTTGTTTTCGATGTAAAATAACAACCAAAACTTTTCTTTAATGATGCTGTTTTGTTTTTCCGAAATACAGCAGTGTCTTTGCGTATTTATTTTATAAGTCGAATATTTTTTTAAAATCAATAATGTAGTAGTGAGACGGATCGCTTTTTTTGACTTTTTGCGAAATTAATTATAAAGATAATAAATGCTTAATTAAGGATAATTTACAGCTAAAATAAAACCTGATAATACAATAGTTTTATTTTTTTGAGATTACGTTAAAAATGCCATTCGAAAACATAAAACGATTTAGTAGATCGTCTTCGTTTTTGCAGGATCAGTCAATTATTAGATAACCTCTTAGATAATATACGTTTAAAGAAAATAAAATATATAGTATGAGAAGCAGAATAAAATTAGTTTTCACAGTTTGCTGTTTTGCGATGAGCGCTTTATCTCACGCACAAGGTGATATTATGGCAGAAAATGAAAAAATACCTGGCGATACTTATGTTGATCCAAAAGATCAGGCGGTTAAAGATAATCTGGCCAAGTGGCAGGATTATAAATTTGGTGTCCTGATTCATATGGGATTATACAGTCAATTGGGAATTTGCGAATCTTGGGGATTAGCTCCTGAAGATTGGGTAACTCGTAATGGTTATGATGATTACGATTCTTTTGCTTCAGATTATCGCGGTGCAAGATTTAGTTTAAATCCAACTCAGCTTGATTCGGAAAAATGGGCTAAAATGTTCAAAAATGCCGGAGTAAAATATTTGATTTTTACTTCTAAACATCATGATGGCTTTTGTATGTATGATTCGAAATTCACTGATTTCAAAATCACCAATCCAAATTTACCAAATGCAAAAAATCCAAAACCAGATGTATTGAAAAACGTTCTGGATGCTTCAAGAAAAGAAGGATTATCAGTTGGCATTTACTTCTCAAAACCAGACTGGACGTCACAGGATTTTTGGTGGAAATATTATCCACCAAAAGACAGGAATCCAAATTATGATATTAAAGCATATCCTGAAAGGTGGCAAAATTTCGTAAAATATACCCAAAATCAGTTGGATGAATTGACAACTAATTATGGGAAAGTAGATGTTTTATGGCTTGACGGAGGATGGGTTCGTCCTTCAGATAAAAAAGGACGTCAGAATCTGGATATTAATATGAAGCTTATTGCAGAGACGGCCCGTAAAAAACAACCAGGTCTTATAGTTGTAGATCGTTGGGTTCCGGGCGAATACGAAGATTATCTTACGCCTGAACGAAAAGTGTTGGAAAAACCAATTCCGGTGCCATGGGAAAGCTGTGTAACACTTGGAAATGATTGGGGATGGGTACCAAATGACAAATACAAATCAGGAACAGAAGTAATTCAGTTATTAACCGGAATTGTTTCTAAAGGTGGAAATTTATTACTTGGCGTTGGACCTGATGGCAAAGGAAATTTTGAGCCGAAAATTGAACAGGCTTTAGCCGAAGTTGGAAAGTGGCTTGATGTTAATGGAGAAGCCATTTATGCTACTAAACCAATTGCTCCTTACTCTGAAGGTAATTTGTATTACACTTCAAAAGGAGAAAAAACAGTTTTCGGAATTTACCTTCCAAAAGGAAATGAAAAAGAAATACCAGCTGAAATCGTTATTAAAAACAATTTAAAAGGAAAATTAAATGTTGTGCTTTTAGATGGTAAAACTAAACTTAGTTACAAAAATGTTGCTGGCGGAATTGCCGTTGCTATACCTAAATCTTTACGGGAAGAATTGGCTAAAAAAGCGGGTGTTGTTATAAAAGTAGCTGGATAATAAAACAACATTTCAATTTGTAATTTGGATTGTTTTGTAATTGATAATCTCTAATTTTAGATTTTTAACCTTCAATTTTAAATAAAATAATATGGTAACTCAAAAATATTGTCTCGCCTTGGATCTTAATGATGATCCGGTTTTAATAGCAGAATACAAAGAATATCATGAAAAAATCTGGCCTGAAATTACAGCAAGTATTGTCGATTCAGGAATTGAAAATCTGGATATTTATTGCGTTGCCAACAGATTATTCATGATTATTGAGGCCAATGAGACTTTTACTTTTGAAAGGAAAGGAGAGATGGATGCCAATAATCCGGTGGTGCAAAAATGGGAAGAATTGATGTGGAAATATCAAAAAGCATTGCCCGGAGCAAAAGAAGGGGAAAAATGGATGATGATGGATAAAATATTCGATTTGCATGAGAACAGCAAAGCGTCAACATTTTTGAGATAAGAGGCAATTTTCGCACCTCTTATTTGAATATAAAACTACTAACTACCAACCAAAATAATAAACAAATGAATCTTAATCTTACTGAGAAAATAATTATCGTAACCGGTGGAGCTAAAGGGATAGGACTTGGCATCTGTAAAGTTTTAGCTGCTGAAGGTGCTATTCCTGTAATCGTAGGAAGAGCTGAGGCTGACAATCAAATCGCTGTTAAAGAAATTGAAGCGGAAGGCGGAAAAGCTTTAACTGTGGTAGCGGAGTTAACAAATCCGGAAGCTTGTAAAAATGCAGTTAATCAGGTAATCGAAATGTGCGGCCGTATTGACGGACTAATCAATAATGCCGGTGTAAATGATGGTGTAGGTCTGGAAAGTGGCGATTATGAAAAATTTGTTGCATCAATTCATAAAAATTTAGTTCATTATTATTTAATGGCACAACACGCTTTGCCGGAGTTGAAAAAAACAAAAGGCGCAATTGTCAACATTGGTTCAAAAACAGCGGACACCGGACAAGGAAATACTTCAGCTTATGCTGCGTCAAATGGCGGACGTAATGCTTTAACCCGCGAATGGGCTGTTGAATTATTAAAATACGGAATCCGTGTCAATTCGGTTATAGTGGCGGAATGTTATACGCCTTTATACGAAACATGGATTAATACACTCGAAAATCCAGAGCAAAAATTAAAAGAAATTACGGCTAAAATTCCATTAGAAAACAGAATGACAACGGCTGAAGAAATCGCCAATATGGTAGTGTTCTTGTTGTCAGATAAATCAAGTCACACTACAGGACAATTGATTTATGTGGATGGAGGTTATACTCATTTAGACCGTTCCTTATAAGTTACAATTGATTTTAATGTATTAAAAAATAAAATCAAAATATTCAATTAACATAAGGTTATGGCAATTGGAAAAACCCCTGTTTTCTTTTAACGAAGACCAATTATCGAAATAACTTTCTTGTCAAAAAATGCTAAATAAGAAGTAAGTAAGTTCAAAAGGATATTATTTCCTAATACTATGCGATAAAGCTTATCAGAACTGAAATTCGTAATAAAAGTGTTTTTTGTGACTTTTTTTGATGTTTATCTTCGTTTATATGTCGTCCGTCTAAAATAGTTTTACCAAAAATCTAATTTGTTTAGATTTAGCGTTAAATAAAGATTGTTTTTGTTTTAAGAAATCTATCTTTTGTTTTACTGCTAATTCTGATTGCAATTGGTGAAATAAAAGTGTTGCTATTGTTGCATTATTCTTTTAAATAATACAAACAATCTGTTCCGTTTATTTGCGGCAGAATCAGATAAAAAAATCGGTTACGCTTACAGTCAGCAGAAATGTTGTTCTCAAAAAGGACAAATTTAAACGGCGTGTACGCCACAAATTGCAATCTTATTAAAACAATAATCAGAATTAAATAAATATAATAAAATGATTAAAAAAATAATCTTAGCCGCTTTAGTTGTCGGAGCGACTCTTACCGGAGCAGCTCAGAATAAAATTGCTCCACAGGATATTGCAGCAAAAATGAAATGGTTTGAAGATGCAAAATTAGGGATCTTTATTCATGCCGGAATTTATTCTGTTGGGGATGTTTCTGAATCGTGGAGTTTTCACAATGGTCAAATTTCTGTTGAAGATTATATGAAACAACAAAAAAGTTTTACACTGAGTAATTATGATCCTGCAGCCTGGGCCGAGATGATCAAAGATTCTGGGGCAAAATATGCTGTTATTACAACAAAACATCACGATGGTGTGGCGATGTACGATACTAAATTAGGGAAACTAAGTTCTGTAAAAACCTGTCCGGCTAAAAAAGACATGGTAAAACCTTTCTTCGAAGAATTACGCAAAAGAGATATTAAATGTGGCGCTTATTTCTCGTTAATCGACTGGACACATAATGATTATCCTGGCTTTCTGAAAGATAAGGCGCGTTATGATATTAAAAAAGAACCAGCTCGTTGGGAACGTTTTCAAAAATTTTTTCAGGGACAAATCAAAGAAATTTCAGATTGGTACAATCCGGATCTATGGTGGTTTGATGGTGACTGGGAACACAGCGCTGAAGAATGGCAGGCAGAAAAAACACGTAAAATGATGTTAGCCAGAAATCCGAATACGATTATAAACGGGCGTCTGCAGGGCTATGGTGATTATGATACTCCGGAACAAAACTTTCCGGTAGTACGACCGGCATTCAAATGGTGGGAATTGTGTATGACAATGAATGAAAACTGGGGGTACCGTGTGAGCGATACCAACTGGAAAACGCCTTATGAAATCATTACTATTTTTGTGGATGCGGTTTCAAATGGAGGTAATTTATTGTTAGACATCGGACCAAAACCGGACGGAACTTATCCTGAAACTGTTGTTTCTACATTGAAAGAATTGGGTGACTGGAACAGAAGAAATGGTGAAGGTATTTTTGGAACTATTCCTGGAATTCCATTAGGCCATTTTTATGGGCCAACGACACTTTCTAAAGATTCAAAAACACTTTACTTATTTGTTCACGGAAAAACGTCAGGACAATTGATGTTGAAAGGACTTGATAATAAAATTCAGGATATAACGGTTTTGGGTTCCAATGTGAAATTGACTCACAAAGTGGTTGGTAAAATTTCATGGAGCGCCGTTCCGGGATTGGTTTACATTGATTTGCCTGAAACTGCTATCGACAAATATGTGACTTGCATTAAAGTAACATTAGATGCGCCTATTAAATTATACAGAGGCCAAGGAGGTTTTTTAACTAACTAATTTTATTAAGATAACAAATTATAATTCATGCCTCAATGGTATTTCAATAATACGATTATGAACAAAAAAGCATTTTTAATAGCTTTATTTCTTGGAGTTCAAACTTTGTTTTCTCAAAGTACTCCAAAATATAAAAACCCAAAATTACCCGTTGAAGAACGTGTTCAGGATTTATTGTCCCGAATGACGGTTGAGGAAAAATTTTGGCAAATGTTCATGATTCCTGGTGATTTGTCTGATGGAGCGGATAATTATAAAAACGGAATTTTTGGTTTTCAGGTAAGTGCCAAAGGAAGTACTGATGCAAGCAATCAAATTTTAGATTACAGTGCCGCAAGTAATGCGAAGGAAACGGTAAAACTGATCAATAAAATTCAGAAGTATTTTGTAGAAAAAACGCGTCTCGGAATACCGATTATTGCTTTTGATGAAGCCTTACACGGATTAGTACGAGATGGAGCAACTGCTTTTCCTCAGTCTATTTCATTGGCAGCAACATTTGATCCGGCTTTGGTAAAAAGAGTTTCAACTGCTATTGCAATGGAATCAAAAAGCCGCGGAATTCGCCAGATTTTATCACCGGTTGTAAATCTTGCTTCAGATGTTCGTTGGGGAAGAGTAGAGGAAACCTATGGTGAAGATCCTTTTCTTTCTTCAAAAATGGGAGTGGCTTATGTATCTTCTTTTGAAGAAAGAGGTGTGATTACAACGCCTAAACATTTCCTCGCGAATAGTGGCGATGGTGGACGTGATAGTTACCCGATTGATTACAACGAACGTTATTTAGAAGAATATCAGCTTCCACCATTTCGTGCTTGTTTTACTGAAGGAGGAAGTCGAAGTGTGATGACTTCTTATAATTCTTTGAACGGAAGTCCGTGTACTGCGAATGATTGGTTATTAAATAAAAAATTAAAAGGAGAAATGAATTTTAAAGGATTCATTATCTCAGATGCAAATGCTGTTGGTGGTGGAAATGTATTGCATTATACCGTAAAAGATTATCCTGAATCGAGTGCGAATGCGATCAATAATGGTTTAGATGTAATTTTTCAAACCGCTTTTGACCATTATAAATTGTTTCAGCCACCATTTTTAGATGGAAGAATTGATATCAAAAATATCGACGAATCTGTAGCGAGAGTTTTGAGATTGAAATTTGAATTAGGATTGTTTGAAAAACCATACGCCGACGAAAAAGAGACAAACAAATGGAATGGAAATCCGCTTCATAAATTGCTATCAAGAGAAGCAGCCGAAAAAGGAATGGTTTTGTTGAAAAATGAAAACAATATTTTGCCTCTTAAAAAATCAATTCAATCCATTGCCTTAATTGGAAATGATATTACCGAAGCCCGTTTGGGTGGCTACAGTGGTCCTGGCAACGGAAAAGTAAGTATGCTGGAGGGAATAAAAGCGAAGTTAGGAAAATCAGTCGCTATTAATTTGGCTGAAGGTTGCGCGAGAAAAAGTACAGATTATATTGTTGTACCGACTGCGAATTTATTTAGTGTTGAAAGAGGAAAAACGGTAAATGGATTGACAGGAGAATATTTCAATAATGTACAAGTATCGGGAAGTCCGGTTGTAACAAGACTAGACAATACGATTAATTTTGACTGGACCTTGTATTCTCCGGATCAGGCAAAAATTAATTATGATTTTTATTCTGCTAGATGGACAGGGGAAATCAAATCTCCGGTAACGGGAACTTATAAAATAGGTTTTGAAGGCAATGACGGTTATCGTTTGTATCTAAACGGAAAACTAGTTATTGATAACTGGAAAAGCCAGACGTATTCAACAAAATTGGTCGATTTCAATTTTGAAAAAGACAAAGAATACGACATAAAAGTAGAGTTCTTCGAATCGCAGGGTTATGCCAAATTCAAATTGGTATGGAATGTTGGAGTGAACAACGATTGGCAGCATAAAATTGATGAAGCTGTAGCTGCCGTTAAAAAATCTGATGTAGCTGTAATTGCCGCCGGAATCGAAGAAGGAGAATTTAATGACAGAGCGTATTTAGGATTATTAGGACATCAGGAAGAGTTAATAAACGCAGTGGCCGCAACAGGAAAACCGGTTGTAGTGCTTTTGGTTGGCGGAAGCGCCATTACCATGGAGAAATGGATCAATAATGTACCTTCAATTTTAGATGTTTGGTATCCTGGCGAAGATGGAGGACATGCGGTAG
The DNA here is from genome assembly GCF_002217275.1 of Flavobacterium frigidimaris. Lineage (NCBI taxonomy): Bacteria > Pseudomonadati > Bacteroidota > Flavobacteriia > Flavobacteriales > Flavobacteriaceae > Flavobacterium > Flavobacterium frigidimaris. Next base: position 87,418 of record NZ_MUGV01000043.1, on the reverse strand, counting down.
CCAATATTTTATTTGGAGACAAAAATCCGGCAGGGCGTTTACCCATTACTTTTCCTGTTTTTGAAGGACAATTACCATTGGTTTACAATCACAAACCAACAGGTCGTTCTGATGATTATACCAACTTAAACGGCGCACCTTTATTTCCTTTTGGATACGGATTGAGTTATTCGACTTTTGAATACAGCAATTTAAGGTTTGATAAAAAACAAATAGGAAAATCAGAAACAACAAAAGTGTATTGTACAATAAAAAACACTAGCAATGTTGACGGAGAGGAAGTAGCACAGTTGTATGTAAGAGATCTTTTGTCGTCAATTGCTCAGCCAATTAAGCAGATGAAAGGTTTTCAGAGAATTTTCCTTAAAGCTGGCGAATCAAAAGAAATAATATTTGTTATCAATAAAGAAGCTTTGCAGATGTTAAACCAGGATATGAAATGGGTGGTTGAACCTGGTGATTTCAGAATTATGATTGGAGCTTCTTCAAGAGATATCCGATTAAGAGACGTTCTTACGGTGACAGAATAGTGTTTTATGATTTTAATTTTGATGATAACAGAACGAATTATTTAATTTTTATGAGGTTCAAATCAAAGGCGCAAAATAAAATGTAAATAAATACTTAAGCTTTTTTGAAACGCTAAAAAAAAATAAAATAATAGAGAAAATAATCCATTTCACTATTTTTTTTAAAAAGGAAAAGCAAAAAAAAATTTGGTAGAAAATAGGGCTTAAAAAAAGCTATTTCATTTTGTTAAAAGAATTTTTAATTATGATAGATTTATGTTAATGATATCATAATTTGAGCAGTTTTATTCTCTTGTTTTTTGAGGCTTTGATTATTATCTAATTTTGATGCTATTATCATTTATTTAGCAAAAAAACAGAATGACCGAGTATACTGTATTTGTTTTATTTATAGCCTATTGGGAGTATAAAAAGAAAATATAACTTTAAAATGTTAAAATAAATAAATACAAATAAAAAAATTACTAAAACGTTTTTGTAAATCGTTTTATTAAATATATATTTGCTAACAATACTTAACTAAGGTTTAAGATAAAGTTAACGTTTCATGAAAAAAAAGATCACTATCAAAGATATTGCTAAAGCAGCAAATGTATCCGTAACTACAGTTTCATTTGTGCTGAACGATAAAGGAGAAAAGATGGGGATTAGTAAAGAAGTGATTGAAAAAGTTCTTAAAGTTAGCGGCGAAATGAAATTCAAACTCAATATGATCGCCAGTAGTTTGAGAACTGGTAAAACAAGATCTATTGGGCTTATTGTAGAAGATATCTCAAATCAGTTTTTTTCTGATTTGGCAAGAGTGATTGAAAGAGAAGCAATTAATTTAAATTATAGAGTATTTTATTGCAGTACAGGCGCAGATGATGCCAGGGCAATTGAGTTAGTTAGTAGTTTATTGCAGGCAAATGTTGACGGTTTTATAATTACGCCTACAGAGAATATGAAAACGACTATCGACCGATTGTCAGAACTACAATGTCCGGTTGTTTTGCTCGATCGATATTTTGAAGAACAAGAAGTTAGCCATGTTGTACTGGATAATTTTGAGGGAGGAAAAACGGCAACTAATTATCTTTTGCAAAAAGGATTTAAAAAAATTGCCTTTATCACGAATTATTCACAGTTAATTCAAATGCAATTAAGAAAAGACGGATACAGTATTGCAATGAAAGAAGCAGGATTGTATGATGAATCGATACTATTGGATATGGAATACCATATTAATGAAGAGGAACGAATTGCTAATATTTCTGAATTTTTAAACAATAATCCTGAAATTGATGCCGTTCTGTTTGGTGCAAATTATTTGTTGCTGGCAGGTTTGCAATCCTTCAGGAAATTGAAATTTAAAATCCCGGCTGATAAAGCAGTAATTAGTTTTGATGATCACGACAGTTTCAGGTTGCATTCGCCCTCGATAACGGTTTTGTCACAACCAATTGAAGAAATGGGAAAAAAGGCAGTAAAATTATTAATGATGCAAATGAATGATGGAAGCAATTACCAGATTGAAAAAGAAAAGAAAATAGGCACTCTAATTATAAGGGAATCAGTTTGATAATGTAGAAGCCTTTTTTTAAAGCTAAAATACTAAAACGTTATAGTACTAATGCTAAGAAGATAAATTCAAAAAATGACTAAGAAAACTTAAACAAATTATTAAACAAACAAAAAGCTTATGATGTAAAAAAAACAGAATATTAATCAAGGAATTATTGCCAAATTCTGATAAGGAGAAATCGGTAATTTGAAATTAAAGATTTTAGTATTCAAAATTTTTTAGAAATCGAAATCTTTCAATTTAAACAAAATTTTAAAACCAAACCAAACTAATATTAATTATGAGAAAACTGTTATATGAATCGCTGTTAGTTTTTCTAATGGTATTGTGCTTTCAAAATGCGAAAGCCCAAAACACTACAATCTCTGGGGTAATTACAGATAATACTAATGCACCCGTTCCATCAGCGATTGTTAGAGAAAAAGGAACAAAAGTAGAAACGATTACTGACGAGAACGGAGCATTTACAATCTCTGTAAAAGAAGGCGCTACTCTTATTGTAAGTTCAATAGGTTACAAAACAACAGAATTAAAAGCTGCTGATGGAATGAAAATCAGATTAGCAAGTGGTACTAATGAACTTGATGGTGTTACTGTTACAGCATTGGGGCAATCTAAAAAGAATAAATCGATTGGATATGCTACAAGTATCATTAAAGCGGATGCAATCGTAAAGACGGCTTCGCCTACTATCGCTAACTCTCTATACGGTAAAGCGCCAGGTGTACGTATTAGTTCTACTCCTGGAGGAGCCGGAGCAATCAATATTCAAATCCGTGGAATTAACTCTATCACTGGAAGAAATCAGCCACTTATCATTCTTGATGGTGTGCCAATTCGTGATGGTGAGGTTAACAACAATGATTACTGGAATGCACCACGTGTTAAAAATAATGGTTTAGCAGATATTAACCCTGAAGATATTGAGAATATCTCTATTCTTAAAGGAGCTTCTGCAGCTGCATTATATGGTTCTGAAGCTGTAAATGGAGTTGTATTAATTACTTCTAAATCAGGTAAAGGAAAAAAAGGTTTAGGTATTGATTTTAGTACTAGTTATTCTGGGAACCAAATTGCATACTTGCCAAGATTTCAATATGAAAGAGGTCCGGGATGGACGAATGCAAACTACTCTACAGGATTTTTAGCGCCAGATGGTTTTGCTCATTATGATACAAATGGTGATGGAGTGGCTGATACAAGAGGAGTTTCTGCCAGTAGTAATAACTTTGGTCCATGGTTCGATGGACAACCGGTTATGTCTTGGGACGGAGTTGTTCGTCCGTATTCTGCTCAAAAAGATGGATATAAAAACATGTTTCAAAATGCATGGGACGGAACTACAAACTTTGCTTTAACAAACAGTACAGAAAATAGTAATATTCGTTTTTCTTATACTCATATTGAGTCAGAAGGATTAAGCATGGGTAACTATAATAAAAAGAACAATTTCAACGTAAATGCATCTTTCAAAACAGGAAAGTTGAAAACGGATGTTATTGTGAGTTATTTAAATCAGGATATTAAAAATCGTACTTTTGCTATGGATCGTTTGGTTAATAACTTTACGGGAATGCTTAGCCCATTTGATAATGGTGACTGGTATAAAGCGAAATATCAAACTAGTTTAGGATATAAATATGTTATAGGTCAGGGAACTCAAAGTTTGACTCCTGGTGAAAATATTTACCGTAATGGTTATAAAACAGATATCTTAGATTATTTCTGGAATACAAATGCGAAACAACAAGACGAGGTTACAAACCGTTTAATTGCCAGTGTTACTGAAACGCTTTCAATTACTAAAGATTTAGCATTGCGAGGTCGTCTTTCGACTGATTTAACTTCAGTAAATACAGAAAATAAAAACCCTGTAGAAATACCTTTACTTTACCAATTTGGTAGTGACGGAGATTCTTCTGGTTCTTTCATGATGGATGCTCAGGATTATAATATTCTTTATGGAGATTTATTATTGACTTATAATACAAAACTTAATGAGGATTTTGGTCTAAATGCTGTGCTTGGTTATTCAGGTACTCAGGAAACAGGCAGAACTTTATCACGTTCAACTAATCGTGGTTTAAGTGTTGAAGGATGGTATGATATGAATTCATCTATCGGACTTGCAACAAGTACTTCTTCAAGATATGAAACTATTAAAGATGCTGTTTTTGGAACTTTAAGCGGAAGCTATAAAAACTACTTATTCCTTGAAGGTACTATAAGAAGAGACCGTACTTCTACAATGAACCCGGATAACAATGCTTTTACTTACCCTTCTGTAAACTCAAGTTTTGTATTATCTGATGCTGTAAAATTACCGGAATTTATCAGTTATGCAAAAATGCGTGGTTCTTGGGGTATTGTGGGTAATTACCCGGATCGTTACAGAGCTAACGTTGCTTATCAACAAACTACTTTAGGAAATCAGGGAACTACTAACCCGGTTTTAATTACAAATTCTCAAGATATTTATGGAAATGAAGGAATCAAACCTGAAATGAAAAATGAATATGAGTTTGGTTTTGAAACTAAGTTTTTTGACAGAAGATTAGGATTAGATGTCTCTTATTATAATGCAAAAATTAAAGATCAAATTCTTGATTTAACATTAGCACCAACCACCGGAGCAAGCAAAATTTTAGCTAACGTAGGGGAGTTGAGTAATCAGGGATTTGAGGTAGCACTGACAGGTTCTCCTTTTAGATCAGAAAGTTTTTCTTGGGATGTAACTTTAAACTGGGCAAAAAACACGAACAAAATCTTAAAATTAGCTAATGGTGCAACAGAATTATTGCATGCTGATTATGATGGTTCTGCTGCACAATTGAAATCAGTTGTAGGTGATCCAATGGGAGGAATTTATGCACACCCTGTAAAAACAGATGCAAATGGTAATAAAATGGTTGACTCTGATGGATATTATATGATTGACGGAGACAAATGGGAAAAATACGGAACTGCTATGGCTAAAGGTGTAGGAGGTTTGATAAACTCATTTACTTATAAAAGTTTTACATTAGATGTAAGTATTGACTATTCTTATGGAGGTTATTTAATGCCAACTGGTATTAACTGGATGACATCAAGAGGATTGACTGAAGAGTCATTGAATAATAGTACAAATGACCGTGGTGGTTTAACGTATTATATGGATAACGGTAAAGGAGTTCAGGTTCCAAATTCTGCAACTGCAGGACCAGCTGGGCAACAATTATTCCGTGATGGTATGTTAATGGATGGTACAGCTCCGGACGGTACACAAAATACAAATGTTATTTCTCAGGCAGGTTACTATAATATGACGTACAACTGGGGAGGACCTCAATACAGTAGTTCACGTTATGAATTGTATATCCAAAAGAATGATTACGTTAAGTTAAGAGAATTGTCTCTTGCCTTTAATGTACCGGCATCGTATGCCAGCAAAATTGGAGCTACTAAATTAAGTTTGTCTTTATTCGGACGTAATTTATTTTATATCTACAGAACCATTAAAGATATGGACGCAGAAGCAACTACTTCAGGATCAAGATGGGATAAAAACGTAAACAATGCAGGATTAGCTCCATCAACAAGAAGTTATGGTGTAATGTTGAGAGCATCTTTCTAATTGGATAAATTATAATTAAAAAATAGACAACATGAGAAAATTATTATATATATCATTAGCGACAGCAGCGATCTTTTTAGGTTCTTGTTCGCAAGCTGATTTTGAAGACGCGTACAGAGATCCGTCTACGGTAACATCGACAAATGTGCCTAAACAATTTGCCGGTTTCATGAAAATTAACTTTGAAGATGTAATTCCATCGTATTGGAACTACTTTACAGTTATAAGAACTACTTCTTTAAGTTACACGCAAGCCCACGGTTTTACGAACATGACAGGACGTTACGTTCCGGGAGCAGCTGTAACAAACAGATGGGAGAGATACTATAAGTTTATTGCTCAATATAGAGAACTTGAAAAAGTGATGGCTTCTTTACCTGCTGCTGAACAAGCAGGAAATAGAATCTATGCAATTACTTCAACAATTTATTTATATGATCATACCTCAAAAATGATTGACAATTTTGGAGATATTCCTTTCTCTGAAGCTGGTAAAATTAGTATGACAGGTGGTAATTATGATGCTGCAGCTGCTAAGTACGACAATCAGACAGAGCTTTATATTAAAATGTTAGATGATTTGAAAGCTTTTTCTACAGAATTGAATACAATTACTTTACCTGCTAAGGTAGAAGTGGAATTCAAAAATCAGGATTTGATCAATAAAGGAGACCTGGTGATGTGGAGAAATTATTGCAATTCTTTGCGTTTGAAATTGTTAAACAGAGTTTCAGCAGTTCCTGCTATGTCAGCTAGAGCTAATACTGAAATTGCTCAAATTATTACTGAAGCAAAAATCGTAGATGAAAATGCAGAGAATATTGCCTTTAGAGTGTATACTCAGGATACAGATTTAGATACTTCAGGTTTCTTTGATGCTTTAGAAGGTGGAAATAACAACATTGCCCCAAAACCAATGATTGACCACATGAATGCCAATAGCGATCCTCGTCAGCCATGGTTATTTGAAAAAGGAGCAAGCGCAACTGCTTATGTAGGACTTGATCCATTGTTAACATCTGGAGTTCAGGATCAATTAATCGCTAATAGTCAAATAGCAATTTACAATAGATCTGTAATTAGTAAAAACGATTGGTTACCTGGTACATTGATAAATGCTGCTGAAGTAAACCTGATTCTTGCAGAATATTATTCAAGAAGCGGAAATGCTACTACAGCAAAGACCTATTTTGAAAAAGCGATCAGACAATCTATTGAGTATTATGTAAGATTAGGTGATAAAGCTGACGTCTTAACATGGAAACCAACTACAGAGCCAACAGCTGCTGAAATTGATGCTTACATTACTAAAATTAACTTTGCAGGTGCTACAACAGCTGCTGCACAATTACAATTGATTGCTTTTCAAAAATACATTCATTATAATGTAATGCAGGCTGATGAATCATGGGCTGAACAAAGAAGATTAAAATTGCCAGCTTTAACTTTCATGGAAGATGAGACTAGCAGTATCAGAAAAACACCACCAACACGTTGGACGTATCCAAATTCTGAAAGAGTTTATAATACTACTAATTATAACACAGTTAAGGATAAGGATAACTTAAGTACTAAAATTTTCTGGGATGTAAAGTAAGCTTCCTTTTGAATTAAATATTTTGTTTTTTAGTAAGAAACCCCAAAGTTCGGATCATCCCGAATGATGGGGTTTCCTTTTGTATTAAATTGAATGTGGTAGTTATTTATGCCAATGAAAAGTTGAAGTTTACAATTTGTGCCGTAGGAACTACACATTGGTAGAGAATATGAATTTGAATAGGTTTAGCGTGCCGAAGGTACGCAATAGTTATCATTTTGTTGCGTACCAACGGCAAGCCAACGAATTTCGAACGGATATGATTACCGCTATTTAGTGCCTGATGGTAGAAATTGCAGACTTTCAACTATTAGTTATAAAGTATAAAAAAAATCGGCGAACTTGCAGTAAAATTAACTACAAATTTGCCGATTTTTATTTTAAAGAAAAGAAGATAATCTTAAAGTATTTTAATTTTGTTTGATAAAAGTTAACGGTTGATCATAATTGGCAATTGCAGTTAATGCATTGTAAATGTATTTGCTCACTAAAACGGCTCCTTCACTGTTAATCAAGGCTGTGTCGTCTTCGGGTGTGTGATATTGTGGATGTCCTCCTGTATGTAATCCTACAGCCGGAATATCGTTTTTATAAAATGTAACATGATCAGAACCGCCGACATCGCCAGCAAAAACAATCGGATTTAGACCGCTGCCTTCACCTAGTTTTTTCATCAGTTCGACACCACCCGGAAAAGTTCCGGCACCGCCCATATAAAGCTCTTTTTTATCGTTTAAACGACCCACCATATCCATATTGATCATCACTTTTACGGCATTTTTGTCCACAGGAAGATGTCTAACAAAATACTTCGAACCTAATAAACCTTCTTCTTCAGCACTAAAAGAAATGAAAATAATACTCCTTTTAGGAGCGATTTTGTTATGATGAAATTCCTCCAAAATGGATAAAAGCGCCGAAACTCCCGAAGCATTATCATCGGCTCCGTTATGAATCGCAAGTGTGTCTTTTTTCTTGCTGCCAGAACCTTTTCCACCCCAGCCCCAGTGATCATAATGTGCCCCAATAACAATATATTCTTTCTTTAGGTTTTCATCTGAACCTTCGATATAACCGACTACATTTTGAGTTGATACACTGTCCGATTTCATTTTATTGATATCGGGTTTAATGAAGATTTTGAAAGGCTGATAATAATCATTATTGAATTTTTTCAGTCCAAATTTTTTAAAATACTTTTTGATGTAAGCCGCCGCTTCATTATTGCCTTTCGTTCCGGCAAGACGGCCTTCTAATTTATCTGAAGCCAGATAGGTATCGTGTCGAAGGAATTTTTTAGCTGAAAATGTCGATTGTGCGGTTCCTTTTTCAGTTGCCATAAAAGCTACGGCAGCGAGGAAAAGAGTTTTGTTGAACATGTTTTTGGTAATTAATTTGTAATATTTACTGTATTTGCATTTCGATTATAGTATCAATTGAATCCAATTTAATACCATCCAAATACACAAAAGTTCCTTCGGGTTGTTGTTTGAATTTTAGTTCTTTTTTTCCGTCCATCAAATAGCATTTTTTAATTTTTTGTTTCATCTCCGGAATAAAAATATAATTAGTTTCTTTTGGTGTATTGATGATATGGGCAAACCAAATTTTGTCTTTAGCAGTAAAACCGCCCCAATCTTGTGGTTTCATTACGTTGCCTCTTGTTCCATAAATACTTTTCCCGTTTTTATCCATCCAGTTTCCTATTTCTTTCAGGGTTTCAATAAATTCCGGTTGAATTGATCCGTCAGCCATCGGTCCGACATTTAAAAGAAAATTGGCATTCAAACTCGCAGCATTGATCATATAATGCAATAAATCTTTAGTTGATTTGTATTTTCTGTCCGTGATAGTAAATCCCCATGAATTGTTCATCGTTTCACAGGTTTCCAATGGCAATTGTGAAACAGATTGTCCTCCAAATCCAGTAGTGTTTCCTCCCGGCAAATCTTTTTCAAAAGCTTGAAAATCTTCTCCCTGTATCGGTAAAAGGTGATGATTGTTGGAGATAAGACAGTTAGGCTGAATAGAATGTATCAATTTATAAATTTCATCATAATGCCAGTTTACTTTTGAAGTTAAGGTTTTATCTGTATCGTTATCCAATTGATCCCAATGTCCGTCAAACCAGATTCCGCTAATTTCTCCATAATTGCTCAACAATTCGGTTAGTTGGCCTTTCATAAAACGAATGTAACTTTCCCAGTCGCTTTTGGCAGTTCTGCCTGTTCCTTTTCCGGTTTTTCCTGTTTCGTATTGATAATCTGTTCTTGTCCAGTCTAAAAGAGAATAATAACAAAATAATTTGATTCCCTGCTTGTGACATTCGTCAGCTAACTCTTTTAATAAATCTCTTTTGAAAAACGTATTGGTAATTTTCCAATCGGATAATTGCGTATCGAAATTGCTAAAACCATCATGATGACGTGTAGTAAAAGTGATGTATTTCATTCCTGCTGCTTTCGCAATGCCAACCCATTTTTTAGCATCAAAATTCTGAGGATTGAAAACGTTTATCAGCCTTCCGTATTCCGTTACTTTGATGTTTTGGTTATTCATAACCCACTCGCCATTAGCCAGGACGCTATAAGGACCAAAGTGAATGAACATTCCGAATTTATCATCCTGAAATTCTTTTCTGTTTTTTAGATTTCCTTCAGTAGGGGTGTAGGTTTGCGCAAACATTGTTATCCAGCTCATTGAGAAGAACAACAGGCAAAGTGTGATTTTTTTCATGGTTATGATAGTTAAGTAGTTTTAGTTGTGGTTTATTTTTCTCCAATTAAAAAACCAGAGACATTCCAGGCGCTACTGCTGGTTCCTTCTGGTTTTCCAAGAGGAATGGAAACGCGTATAGTATGTTTTCCTGGTGAAAGATTTCCTAAATCAATAAGATTGGGATTAGTTGTTGTTCCCGGGCACCAGTTAGAACGACTTAAATCGGATGAGGATAGTCCGCTGCCAAAATTTCCTGAGGCTGGATTACTCAAACGGTACGAACCACAATCAGTGCGCCAGGGTGTGAATCCAAATACTTCTTTTCCGTCAATAAGAATAGTATTTTTTTTCTGTAAAAATTCATCACCATTTTCCCAGCCTCCGTGACCAGTTGTAGTATAGCTCAATTTGAAATTTTTATAACCTTCCGGTACTTCAAAAGACATTTCCAGTCCTTTTTCGTTGTCAAACATGGTGGCATATTCTTGTCCTGCCATTTCCATTACGTTCAGTGTATTGAAAAGAGGTAAAATAAAATCGCCTTTAGGATTGTTGTCTTCGCCTTGGTGAATCGAAATATTCAAACTTGCCTTGTGCCCGCCTGCATCGTAATTCCCAATAAACATACCGATATACACTTCCTGATTACTCAATTTTGACTGTAATAAAGAAATTTCCTGGCGATAGAAAACACTATCCTGCCAAACCTTATTTTTTTGTTCTAAATAGTTAAAATGCTTTACGCCAAAAGGAGTAAAGAAACGCATCAATTCCAGCAACGGTGCGTAGTCATTTGTTGCGACAACACCCTGATATTTTTTGCCATTTCCATTTTCATAAAATGGCAATGTGTTGACTCCGTTTTTTAATCCATCCAAAAAAGATGCTTTTTTATCCATCGGAATCATAAATACGGAACCAGTTCTGTCATATGCATCGCCGTTAGATTGTTGTGTAACATCAACATAAACAGAACTTCCTTTTTTAATTTCGGGAAATTTTACTTTCCGAACAATTACAGTTCCGCTCGCATATCTAAAAATACTGTCATTCGATTTTGCACCTTCAACAAAATTAATTTGCTCTTTATTGAAAACAGAAATATTTACAAAACGACTTTTCCACAACAAATCTTTATAAGTTAATTGATCTGCTTCCGGAACATTTGGTATAGCTAGAAGAGATGGAATTGTTTTTAAAGTCTCAATTTTTGTAGCTGTTAATGCACTATTCCCATTACGAATGGTTTCCAGAACCAAACCTAAATCCTGTCCCAGAGTACTTGGCCCACCTTTTAGTCCCAATTCAGTGGTATACCAAATTTCGATTTTATTGGAGTTTACAACAATAATTGCTTTTTTACAGGTAAAATTGAGGATTTTTTTGGTTTCGGCTGTGAACTCAAATTTCTGTTTTTCCAAAGCTTCAGTGTCGTGAGTAAGAATCGATTTGTTTCCTTTTAAGTTCGCCAGTTGCGAAATAGTTTTGGAATTAAAAGTAACAAAAGTCTGTTCAAACGGAAGATTTGCTTTCTGTTGCAGAATTTTATCTGTTGTGATTAAACTTAAATCCTTAGAAGCGTATAAAAACAGCGGATCCTGATTAGGAATTACTTTTCCATTAGAACTTCTTTGGTACGTAACTTTAATCGCTTTTGGAGTCTTTTGTGCAAATGATATGGTGATTAAGCAAAAGGTTAAAAATGTAAATAAAATTTTCTTCATGTTGTGGTTTTATTTATCAGTTCTTAGACAAAAACTGAAAGGTTATTTTGGTAAATTAAAAGAGGTTTCGTTATTTTACTAAATCGATTTAATTAAAAAGCCAATAAAATTCAGTTTCCATTGTTTTATGTTATTATGAATTAAGAAACAGGGGATTATCTGAGTTACTTTTTTTCTCAAAAGCTAAGATAAAAATTTTTGAATTGTAATAGAAAATAACACCGGTTTGTTTTATCGAAAGGTAAATACTGATTAAACAAAGATAATATTGAATTAATATATAATTGGAAGTCCCTATATCTTTCAATTTTTAAAGAATATAAATTTAGCAGAAAACAGACCAAAGTGTTTTTGTGATCCCGTTAAATAAAAGTGTTGCTATCGTTTTAGTACTAATGTAATTTAAATGCATAATGAATTTTTCAAAAAGCTACAGATATATACTGATTTTTTGTTTTGGCATAAGCATGCTACAAGGCCAGCAAAAAGCATTTCCTTATAAAAATCAAAATCTATCCTTTGATAAAAGGGTAGAAGATCTATTGAAACAATTAACTACGGAAGAGAAAATTTCTTTGTTAGGATTTGAAAGCAAAGCAGTGAAAAGACTGGATATTCCACAATACAATTGGTGGAACGAATCTTTACACGGAGTAGCAAGAGCGGGTAAAGCAACTGTTTTTCCACAGGCTATTGGAATGGCGGCTTCCTTTAATGATGATTTGTTGAATGAAGTGGCAAACGCAATTTCTACCGAAGCCAGAGCCAAGAACAATATGGCGGTTGCCAAAGACCGTCGTTTGCAATACATGGGATTGAATTTCTGGTCACCAAATATCAATATTTTCAGAGATCCGCGTTGGGGAAGAGGGCAGGAAACCTATGGTGAAGATCCTTTTCTTACCGGAAAAATGGGAACAGCTTACATTAAAGGCTTGCAGGGAACAGATCCGAAATACATGAAAACAGCAGCCTGTGCCAAACATTTTGCCGTGCACAGCGGGCCTGAAAAAACCAGACATTCTATCGATGTTATTGTTGATGAAAAAGATTTGAGAGAAACCTATTTGTATGCCTTTAAAAAATTGGTTGATGCTAAAGTGGAAACCGTAATGTGTGCTTACAATAGAGTGAATTCTGAACCTTGCTGTACCGGAAAAACATTATTGCAGGATATTCTAAGAAAAGAATGGAAATTTGGCGGACATGTAGTGACCGATTGTTGGGCATTACAGGATATTTACGAAGGCCATAAAACATTGCCAAACAGTGTAGCCGTTGCGGCCGAAGCTATAAAAAGAGGCGTGAATATGGATTGCAGCGGATTGTTGCAGAAAGATGCGATCAATGCCTTAAACCAGAAATTGATTACTACCAAAGACATTGATAATGCGTTGGCTCCAACTTTACGCACCCAGTTCAAATTAGGGTTTTATGACAAACCGGAAGACAATCCGTATCGAAAATATGGCATAGACAGTATAGCGAATTCGTATCACAGAAATCTTAGCCGAAAAATGGCCGAGCAAAGTATGGTTTTGTTGAAAAATGGAGAAGTAGGTGAGAAGAAAACAAAGTTACTGCCTCTGAAAGAAGAAAATTATAAATCACTGATGATAGTAGGGCCAAATGCTGGTTCTTTGGATGCTTTGCTAGGGAATTATCACGGAATAACAGATAAAGCCGTAAATTTTGTTGAAGGAATTGCAGGCGCTGTTGATCCTGACACTCGAGTAGAATACGATATGGGTTGTGACTTTACCGATACAACCAATTTTGGTGGAGTTTGGGCGGCTTCTATGGCCGATTTGACTATTGCTGTAATTGGTTTTACACCTGTGTATGAAGGCGAAGAAGGCGATGCTTTTTTGGCTGATGGAAAAGGAGACAGAAAAAATATGGATTTGCCAGCTTCGCATATTGCCTACATTAAAGCACTTCGAAAAGGAACCAAAACGCCTCTTGTGGCAGTAATCACCGGAGGAAGTGCTGTCGATATTTCGGCAATTGAGCCTTATGTTGATGCTATTGTTTTTGCGTGGTATCCGGGAGAACAAGGCGGAACAGCTTTAGCAAATCTAATTTTTGGAAAAGTTTCGCCATCAGGACATTTACCAATTAGTTTTTATAAATCTTTCAGTGACTTACCTGATTATAATAGCTATGCAATGGCCGGCAGAACGTATCGTTATTTCGATAAAGCAGTTCAATATCCTTTTGGTTTCGGTTTAAGTTATACGACTTTTGAATACAATTGGGTTCAAAAACCAGAGAATATCAAAACGACTTCTGATAAAATTTCAATGCAAATTAAAATTGAAAATACGGGTAATTATGATGCTGATGAAGTAGCTCAGGTTTATATTGAATATCCAAATATAGACAGAATGCCATTGAAAGAACTAAAGGCTTTTAAAAGAGTATCAATTGCTAAAGGGAATTCAAAAACAATTACACTAGAAATTCCATTGTCAGAACTTCAAAAATGGGATGATACTAAGAAACAGTTTAAAATTTATGAAGGACAATATAAAGTGAGAATTGGCTCGAATTCCAGAGATGTGATGTTGGAAACGGGTTTTGAGATTGGGAAGTAGAGAATAGAACATAGAAAATAGAGAATAGAATAAAGAAGCAAGAGGCAAGATTTTATCGCTTTGCTCTTTTATAAAATCACAGAAGAAAATGAATAGAAAATTTAAATCAGCATTTTTTGCAATTTTAGGGGTTTGTACGCTGCAATTGTACAGTCAGGTTTCTAAGCAAAATTTAACGCAGTATGTAGATCCATTTATAGGAACTGGATTTCACGGGCATGTTTTCATGGGGGCCAATGTTCCTTTTGGGGCGGTTCAGTTAGGGCCGGTGAATATTTCACAAGGTTGGGACTGGTGTTCAGGTTATCATTATTCTGATCCAACTATTATCGGATTTTCGCATACGCATTTAAGCGGCACCGGAATTGGTGATCTTGGTGATTTTCTTTTTATGCCGGCGGTTGGTAAAATCAACTTAAAAAAAGGAACTGCCAAAGACATGGAAAACGGATATATTTCCGGTTTTGATCATAAAGATGAAATAGCAAGACCAGGCTATTATTCGGTTATTTTGAAGAAAAACGGAATTAAAGCTGAAATGACGGCTTCTGAAAGAGTGGGTTTTCAAAAATATACTTTTCCTGCTTCAGATAAATCACATGTCATTTTAGATTTGGTAGAAGGAATTGGCTGGGATAAAGCGGTTGATACTTACATCCGTGTAAAAAATGATACTTTGATTGAAGGTTATCGTTTCTCAAAAGGCTGGGCAAATGATCAACGCATTTATTTTGCAGCGATCTTATCAAAACCGGCAAAAAAAATCCAATTGTATAACAGTACAAAAGAGATGATAAACAAAGTGGTTTTGGGTGATAGTGCCAAAGCGGTGCTTCAGTTTTCAACTTCAAAAGAGGAAGTGATCAAAATTAAAGTCGGAATCTCAGCTGTGAGTATGGAAAATGCTTTAATGAACATTAAAAAAGAAATCCCAGACTGGAACTTTGAAAAGGTAGTTACTCAGGCTAACGAAAAATGGAATAAAGAATTGAATAAAATTTCGGTAAAATCTAATGATGTTGCCAAATTGAAGACTTTCTACACAGCCTTATATCACACGATGATTGCACCGTCTACTTATAATGACAGTAATGGTGATTATTATGGTTCCGACAAACAGGTTCATAAAGCGGCAGGATTTACAAATTTGACCACTTTTTCTCTGTGGGATACTTACAGAGGAGCAAACCCTTTGTTTACTTTAACACAAACCGAAAAAGTTTCAGATATGGTCAATTCGATGTTGGCCATTTATCAGGAAACAGGACATCTTCCGGTGTGGCATCTGATGGGGAATGAAACCTATTGTATGCCTGGAAATAGTGCTATTCAGATTGTTGTTGACGCTTATTTGAAAGGTATAAAAGGCATTAACGCAGAGTTAGCTTTTGAAGCCGTAAAAGCAACGGCAATGCAGGACGATCGCGGATTGAACTTCGTGAAAAAAATCGGTTATATTCCGGGAGATAGTTTGAGAGAATCGGTTGCTATCGGAATGGAATATGCGATCTCTGATGGTGCAATTGCCATGATGGCTAGGAAAATGGGCAAAACGGAAGATTACAATTACTTCTTCAAACGCTCAAAAGCCTATAAAAAATATTACGATGCCCCGACAACTTTTGTGCGTGGAAAAGTAAGTGATACGCAATGGAGAACGCCTTTCGACCCTTTTAAATCGGCACATATGAAAGATGATTTTGCCGAAGGAAATGCATGGCAATACACCTGGTTAGTGCCTCACGATGTGGAAGGATTGATCGCCATGTTAGGAGGAGAAAAAACGTTCACCAATAAACTGGATAATTTGTTTACTGTGAAAGGCGATATGGGAGCTGAAGCTTCAAGTGACATTACAGGTTTGATCGGTCAATACGCACACGGAAACGAGCCAAGTCATCATATTACCTATCTGTATAATTTTGTTGGACAACCCTGGAAAACAGCAGAAAAAGTACGGTATATCGTTGATAATCTATACAGCGATAAACCAGACGGATTGTGCGGAAACGAAGATGTTGGGCAAATGTCAGCCTGGTATATTTGGAGTGC
This sequence comes from Flavobacterium frigidimaris, assembly GCF_002217275.1. NCBI lineage: Bacteria > Pseudomonadati > Bacteroidota > Flavobacteriia > Flavobacteriales > Flavobacteriaceae > Flavobacterium > Flavobacterium frigidimaris. The sequence goes on along the minus strand of NZ_MUGV01000043.1, from coordinate 71,020 downwards.
TTTGGGAATGTATTCTGTAAATCCTTTCAACGGAATTTATGTTATCGGCAGTCCAAGCATGGAGGAGTCTGTATTGAATTTAGCTGATGGGAAAAGTTTTACGGTGAAAGCCCTAAACAACAGTCCAAAAAATATCTACATTCAAAAAGCAACTTTAAACGGAAAAGCATATACAAAAAGTTATCTGCTTCATTCGGACATTATGAAAGGTGGAGAATTGATTTTTACTATGGGAGATAAGCCTTCTAAAAGCTGGGGAGTTTCTGCTAAAGACAGACCTTATTCTGCAGAATAAATTTTTAAAAGGAATCCGTCCGGAAAAATAGTATTAGTACTAACTGAAAATGTTTTTCCGGGCTTTTTTATATACACATTTTTGATTTGTTCTTATTTTTCTAAAAAAAGATAATTACTAATTAAACAAGGGTAATTTTGAATTAATTATTATACTGCAGTTATTATATTTTTATATTCCTAAAAATGTATGAATTTAATAAAAACCGTATGGCATTAATAACTCAGGTAAATATTAAAGAGGATGTGAGTTCCAAACAAAACAAAAAGTGGTTGTTTCCTTTTATTTTGGTAACCAGTTTGTTCTTTTTCTGGGGATTTGTACACAACTTAGATCCGATACTTATTCCGCATCTGAGAAAAGCATTTAATCTTTCCGACCTGGAATCTTCTTTAATTGATTCCTCTGTTTTTATAGCCTATTTTGTTATGGCTTTGCCTGCCGGTTATATCATGAGAAAATATGGTTATAAATCGGGTATCATGATCGGATTGGTACTATTTGGTATTGGCTCCATTTTGTTTGTTCCTGCTGCGAATTCACTGCAATATATTTATTTTTTGGGAGCTTTGTTTGTTATTGCTTGTGGACTTACGTTTTTGGAAACAGCAGCAAATCCTTATGTAACCATCTTAGGACCATCTGAAACAGCGACTAAGAGATTGAATTTTTCACAGTCATTTAACGGATTAGCGGCCTTTATTGCGCCAGCCTATGTTGGACCGATGATCCTGTCCGGAAAAAATTTAACTCAGGTTGAATTAGATGCCATGACACCTGCAGCATTACACGCGCATGTTTTAGAAGAAGCGGCAAGTGTAAAAATGCCTTATTTAATATTAGGACTAATCATTTTAGCAGTAGCCGTAGTTTTTTATTTCACTAATATGCCCGATGTAAAAGACGAAGACAAAGAAGGAGTTGACGGGGCTAGTTTTGCAGGTGCCTTAAAATCGATGCGTTTGAGATGGGGAATTTTAGCACAATTCTTTTATGTTGGAGCACAGGTTTGCGTGGGTAGTTTTTTTATCAAAATGGCTACTACTTCGGCAGGTTTAGGTGAAGATATCGCAGCCAAATATTTAGGTTTTTATGGTTTGGCATTTATGTTAGGCCGTTTCGCAGGAACATTTTTCATGCAATACATACAACCAAGAAAACTATTGATTATTTATTCGATCATTACAATGATTTTATCAATAATAGCCATACTCGGAACGGGAATGTTAGTAGTTTATACTTTAATCACAATTGCATTTTTTATGAGTATCATGTTCCCTACTATTTTTTCAATGGGAATTGACGGACTCGGTCATAACACAAAAATAGGATCTTCCCTGATTGTAATGTCAATAGTTGGGGGAGCTTTACTGCCTCCGGTTTTAGGATATATTTCAGATGTTACCGGAAGTATTCAGAATGGTTATATAGTTCCGCTGATCTGTTTTTCAGTAATACTATTGTTCGCCTTTAATGGACATAAAACAAATAAAGCATAAATTCTATTTATATACTATGTTAGAAATCGGAGTTAAAAGGTTGGTAATAAAAATGCATCCGGACGATAATGTGCTGGTGGCTTTAACGGATTTGACAAAAGGAGAAAGTGTCACTTTTGAGAAGGAGACTTTTATCCTGCAGGACACTATTAAGGCAAAACATAAATTTTATACTTCCGATTTGAAAGCGGGAGCAGAGATTATTATGTATGGTGTTTTGGTTGGAAAAGTGCAAAAGGATGTTGCAAAAGGAAGTCTGATGACAACAGAAAATCTTAAGCATGCTGCAGAACCGTATCAATATCGTAATGTTGATTTTACATGGCAGGCACCAGATGTTTCAAAGTATAAAGACAGGACTTTTAAAGGATATAAAAGAAGTGATGGTCGCTTTGGAACAGCCAATTATTGGTTATTTGTACCAACGGTATTTTGTGAGAACCGAAACTTAGATGTAATACGCGAAGCTTTACATAATGAGTTAGGCTATTCAGTAAGTGATAAATATACGCAGTATACACATCAGTTACTTGAAGCCTATAAAAAAGGGGACAGTCTGGATGCAATTGATGTACAACTGACACCGGATCATACTGAAAATAAGGTTTTTAAAAATGTAGACGGAATCAAATTCTTAAACCATCAGGGAGGTTGCGGAGGTACGCGTCAGGATGCTTCGACATTGAGTGCATTATTGGCTTCCTACGCAAATCATCCAAATGTAGCGGGAATAACAGTTTTAAGTTTAGGATGTCAGCATTTGCAGGTACAGGATTTTACAAATGATGTAAAAAAGCAAAATCCTTCCTTTGATAAACCGCTCTTTATTTTTGAACAGCAACAGTCAAAAAGTGAAGAACAATTGATTGCGGATGCCATTAAAAAAACATTTGAAGGATTAATCGAAATCAACAAACAAGAAAGGGCTCCGGCACCATTAAGTGAATTATGTTTAGGGGTTAAGTGTGGAGGAAGTGATGGTTTTAGTGGCGTTTCTGCCAATCCTGCTGTGGGTTATACTTCCGATTTATTGGTGGCTTTAGGTGGTAAAGTTTTACTGGCTGAATTCCCTGAATTATGTGGAGTAGAACAGAATTTAATTGATCGTTGTATTTCAGAACCAGTTGCTAAAAAATTCATTGATTTAATGCAATCTTACGATGCATTGGCACATAAAGTGGGTTCAGGATTTCATATGAATCCATCTCCGGGAAATATCAAAGACGGATTAATAACTGATGCGATAAAAAGCGCAGGAGCAGCTAAAAAAGGAGGTACAGCACCAATAGTTGATGTTTTAGATTATACAGAACCAGCAACAAAATCAGGTTTAAGTTTGGTTTGCACACCAGGAAATGATGTTGAAGCGACAACGGGTAAAGCCGCGTCCGGAGCGACTTTAATATTGTTCACAACGGGATTAGGAACTCCAACAGGTAATCCGGTTTGTCCTGTTATTAAGGTAGCTACCAATTCTATTTTAGCCCAAAAAATGAGCGATATTATTGATATCGATTGTGGTCCGATTATTAGCGGAGAGAAATCTATTGAAGAAATGGGTGAAGATATTTTGGAATATTGTATTAAAGCAGCAAGTGGTGAAATTATTCCAAAGGCCGTTTTATTAAACCAGGATGATTTTATTCCGTGGAAAAGAGGAGTTTCTCTGTAATTATAAAATTTAAAATAAAAACACATGTTTTCATTACAAAATAAAAAAGCGGTTGTTACTGGTGGTGGTAGCGGAATAGGGAAGGCCATTTCGGTTTTATTTGCTAAACAGGGGGCTGAAGTTCATATTATCGAATTAACAGAAGAAAGTGCTCAAGCGGCTGTGGAAGAAATAAAAGCTAATGGGGGAAAAGTAGTTTCGCATGCCTGTAATGTGGCAAACCAGGAAGAAGTTTTAGCAACATTTGAAAAAATTGGCAACATCAACATTCTGATAAATAACGCCGGAATCGCGCATGTTGGAAAAGTAGATACTACACCAGCAGCCGATTTTGATCGTGTTATGGAGGTAAATGTAAAAGGAGTTTACAATTGTTTGTTTGCCGCGATTCCACAATTCCGACTTTCAAATGGCGGTGTTATTATCAACATGGCGTCTATTGCAGCCTGGGTTGGAATTCCGGATCGATTTGCTTATTCTACAGCAAAAGGAGCCGTTATGGCCATGACTTTATCTGTAGCAAAAGATTATATCAAAGAAAATATTCGTTGTAATTCTATTTCACCAGCAAGGGTTCATACACCTTTTGTCGATGGTTTTATTTCGAAAAATTACGCTGGTAAAGAAGAAGAAATGTTCGAAAAATTATCCCAGTCACAACCAATAGGAAGAATGGGAAAACCAGATGAAATCGCAGCATTAGCTTTATACCTATGCAGCGACGAAGCCGGATTTATCACAGGTAGTGATTACCCAATCGACGGAGGGTTTATTAAGTTAAATAATTAGGAAAAGGGGCTAAGGTTCTGAGGGACTAAGATTCTAAGGTTTTTTTGGACTTAGAACCTGAGAATCTTAGTCCCTCAGAACCTTAAAAAAAAAGAAAAATAAATAATTTAAAACGGTACTAAGGTACTAAGATGCTAAGATAAAAAAACTTAGAACCTCAGAACCTTAGCACCTCAGAACCTTTAAAAAAAAAGAAAAAATGAAATTAATACGTTTTGGAGAAATAGGAAAAGAAAAACCGGGAGTTTTAATTGGTGAAAAAAGGTATGATGTTTCGTCAATTGTAACAGATTTTAACGAAAGTTTTTTTGAAGAAAATGGTTTAGAGAAATTACAAAAAGCATTAGACAGTAATCCGACTTTACCAGAAGTGGATGCCAATGTACGTTTAGGTTCTCCAGTGGCGAGACCTTCAAAAATAATTTGTATCGGACTGAATTATGTAGATCATTGCAAGGAAACTGGTGCACCGATACCAACAGAACCGATCATCTTTTTTAAATCAACAACTTCTTTATGTGGACCGGATGATGATTTGATCATCCCAAAAAACAGTGAAAAAACAGACTGGGAAGTGGAACTGGCATTTGTAGTAGGTAAAAAAGCAAGTTACGTAGAAGAAGCAGAAGCTTTGGATTATGTTGCAGGATATGCTTTGCTTAATGATTACAGTGAAAGAGCGTTTCAATTAGAGCGTGGTGGTCAATGGGCAAAAGGAAAAGGAAGTGATACATTCGCCCCGCTTGGACCCTTTTTGGCAACCAAAGAGGAAGTAAAAGATGTTGATAATTTGTCGATGTGGCTGACTGTAAACGGTAAAAAATTCCAGGACAGTAACACGTTGAATCTGGTTTTCAAAATTCCATTTTTATTGCACTATTTAAGTCAGTTTATGACTTTGCTTCCTGGTGATATCATCAGTACAGGAACGCCTCCGGGAGTTGGTTTGGGAATTAAGCCAGATCCAATTTATCTTAAAGCAGGAGATGTTGTCGAATTAGGGATTGAAGGTTTGGGTACTAGTAAACAAACTGCGGTAGCTTATACAAAATAGAGTAACGTAACCCTTTGGGTGAAATTAGTTATATGACATAGAAACGTAGGTTTTTAAGCTTAAAAATCGATGTTTCTATGTATTAAGTAAATTTATTATAAATTGTACTTAAGGTGTTATCGTACACACCGAGGTTTTTTAGTTTTAATAATAATTTAATTAAATAATAAATATGGTTAAGTCATTTTTCTTTTCGCTTCTTTTATGCACGACATTGTCGTTTGCACAAGAAGTAAATATTATTCCGCAGCCTGTAAAAGTTGTGAGGAATACCGGAAATTTTGTGATTACTTCACAAACAAGTTTGATCGTTACCAATAAAGAAGATAACGCTACGGCTGCTTTTTTGAATGGTTATTTGTCTAATTATTATGGCTTTGTATTGCCTGTTACTAAAAAAGCAAGCAAAAATTACATCAAATTAACAAGCAAAACGAACATTGACGGACTTAAAAGTGAAGGTTACACTTTGAAATCAGATAAAAATGGTGTTGAAATTACTGGTAATGCGGCCATAGGAACTTTCTACGGAATGCAAACCCTTATTCAATTACTGCCTGTTGAAAAAAGCAAAAGTCTTGCTATTGCAGCGGTAGAGGTACAGGATGAACCTCGTTTTGCTTACAGAGGAGCGATGCTGGATGTTGGACGTCATTATTTCCCGGTTGCCTTTGTAAAAAAATACATTGATTATCTGGCATTGCACAAAATGAATTATTTTCATTGGCATTTAACGGAAGATCAGGGATGGAGAATCGAAATCAAAAAATACCCTAAACTTACTGAAATTGGTTCTAAGAGAAACGGAAGTATCATTGGTAGTTATCCGGGTAAAGGAAGCGATAATACACCGGAAGGTGGTTTTTATACGCAGGAAGAAGTAAAAGATATCGTTAAATATGCTTCAGACCGATTTATTACGGTGATTCCTGAAATTGAAATGCCCGGACATGGTGGTGCCGCTATCGCTGCTTATCCGGAGTTGAGCTGTTTTCCGAATGAGAAAACAAAGCTTCCTGATACTATGATTTCAGCTAAGAGTAAAGAAGAAATGGCTAACGGAAGAAATAAAATTGTTCAGGAAACCTGGGGCGTTCATTCTGATGTTTATGTTCCAAGTGAATATACTTTTAAGTTTCTGCAGGATGTTATTGATGAAGTAGTGCTGTTGTTTCCTTCAAAATACATTCATGTTGGTGGTGATGAAGCTCCTAAAGATGCCTGGAAAAGAAGCGAATTTTGTCAGCAATTAATAAAAGAAAAAGGCTTGAAAGACGAGCACGGTCTTCAGAGCTACTTTATTCAGCGAATGGAAAAATACATTAATGGAAAAGGAAGAACACTAATTGGCTGGGATGAAATTTTAGAAGGTGGTCTTGCTCCAAATGCTGTAGTAATGAGCTGGAGAGGTGAAGAAGGCGGAATTGCAGCCGCAAAAGAAAACCATCAGGTTATCATGACACCCGGAAGCCACGTTTATCTGGATCATTCTCAAACCAAAAATGAAAAAGAAGTAACCATTGGAGGTTATTTACCAATAGAAACAGTGTATAGTTATGAGCCAATTCCGAAGGAATTAAACGAACAACAAGCAAAATACGTTTTAGGGGCTCAGGGAAATGTATGGACAGAATATATGGCAAATCCTGCTAAAGTAGAGTATATGATATTTCCACGTTTGAGTGCTTTAAGTGAAGTACTATGGTCTTCAAAAGAAAATAAAAACTGGTCCGGGTTTCAAACTAAAATTGAAACTATGAAAAAACGATATACGATTTGGGGAGCAAATTATTATAAGGAATAATACATTTTAGTAAACGGAAGGCAGTCTTTATTGGACTGTCTTTCTTTTATTTATCGCATTCTAACTAGTAAAAAAACAATAACATCAAATCGATTTGATTTTAAATAGTACACTTGCTTCTTATTAAAATTTGTTTATTTTTGGTTTAGAACTTCATCTTAACAGTATAAAACGCCCAATTTTGATTGCAAAGAATAACATAGATCTGGAGGGATTTAAAAATGGTGATGAAATCGCTGTTAGGAAATTGTATGATACACATTACCGTTCTCTATGTTATTTTAATCAAAAAATTATTCAGCATGCGCAGGAAGCTGAGGATATTTCAACTGAAATATTTTTAAAATTGCTGCAAAAGAAAAAGGACTTTAATAGCCTGCCGGAAATAAAAGCTTTTCTTTTTACTGCTTCTAAAAATGCCTGTATCGACTTTTTAAGAAAAGAGAAACAGCAACAAAAATCAAACGATCAATTTTCTTCAAGAGGAGAAATGAACGAAAATTTATTAGAGCAGGAAATACTAACGGCTAAAGTTTTGCAAGCCATTTATATTGAAATAGAGAATTTACCAAAACAATGTAAGCAAGTTTTTAAAGCTATTTTTATAGAGGGTAAAAGTACCGCGGTAATTGCAGAAGAAATGGGTATTAGTCCACAAACTGTTTTAAATCAAAAAACAAAAGCGCTCAAAATAATTCGTTCCGCGGTACGTCAGGAAGATGTCTACTTATCGCTTTTATTCATTGAACTACTGTTATCTGCCTTCTTTAAAAACGAATCCGGTTTATAATATTTTTTCTGTTCCAAGATCTTTTTTTTGAATCTCTTTAGATTGTATTAGCCTCTTTTTAAGTAAAAATTGAATCAACTTTTACTATTATCAAAAACTACAAATAGTTGCGTTTTTTCTGATATTTTAAATTTAAATGTTAAAATTTAAAGAAAATATTCTTTTTACATAGTTAAAAATAGAATTACCACGTGTTAGCTATACTACTAATTTAAAATTAGAAACCTATGTCATATTCAGGTGCAGAAATAGATGAACTCATTGTAAAATTGCTAAATGGAACAATAGCAAAAGATGAAAAAAATATTCTGGAAAAATGGATCAATAGTTCTGAAGCCAATAAAAAAATAGTTGAGAATTTTCAGAACAAGGAATGGGTTACTACAGAGCTTGGAAAGATGTATAAATTTGACAAAGAAGCAGGGTGGAAAATTATACAACAAGCGTTGAAGCCAAAGAATAAAGTGAAAGTAATCAGATTACCGTGGAGGAAAATTGCTGTTGCGGCCAGTTTAGTAGTATGTGCAGGGATTGGTAGTTATCTGGTAGTAAAAAAGAATTCCGCTTCTCAAGTTGTAAAAAGTTCAGAAATAATGAATGATGCCGAGCCAGGGAGAACTGGAGCGATCCTGACACTTTCTAATGGACAGAAAATAGTTTTGGATGATTCTAAAAACGGCCAGCTAACAAATCAAAACAATACAGTAGTATCAAAAACCAATGGTGGCCTAACCTATAAGGCAGGAAAAAATGCTGAAATAGTTTACAACACAATGACTACACCTAAAAGCAGACAATATAGCCTTCAATTGGCAGACGGAACAAAAGTGTGGTTAAATGCGTTTTCTTCTATTACTTTTCCAACAGTATTTTCATCAGGAACAAGAGATGTAAAACTTACCGGAGAAGCCTATTTTGAAGTGGCAAAAAATAAGAATAAACCTTTCAGGGTTTTTGTAAATGATATTAGAATTAAGGTATTAGGAACGCATTTTAATGTGAATGCTTACGGAGATGAGGATAATGTCAAGACCAGTTTACTCGAAGGAAGTATTTTAGTTAATCAAAATAATAAAGCTGTTTTGTTGAAACCCGGACAACAGGCGCAGCACAATAAGTCAGGTGTAATAACAATCAAAAACAACGTGAATACGGAGGAAGTGATGGGCTGGAAAAATGGAGTTTTTTACTTTGAAAATGCTAGTCTTAAAGTCGTATTAGATCAAATAAGCCGATGGTATGATGTTGATGTTGTTTTTGAAAAAGGAGTTGACTCCAGAAAGTTTGAGGGTGAAATAGAAAGAAGCTTAAATCTTTCGCAGGTTCTAAAAATACTGGAAAAAAACAAGGTGCATTTTAAACTTGAAGGAAAGGTTTTAACAGTAATGCCTTAATTGCGATATACAATCCGGGTTTAATGTTTAAATCAAGTGCTGCCTTTTTTTGTTGGAAATAAAAAAACCAGCAGATGTTGGAAGCATTGCTGGTAAGTGTTTCTTATTAAAGAAACTATGGAAGAGACAGACAAAAATTAACCAAGCAAGGAGAATATATCATCAGGCAATAACCATTACAAACAAAAGTAAAGAATTATTGGCAGAATAGCAACCACCCCATAGTTGTATGCTTATTTATTCGTGATAAATAAAATACTGGCTGTATTGGTCAGAAAGATAATAATAATATAAGATAGCCTTAGAACGTTAAAATGTATCTGTTGGCAATTGAAGGTTTAAATGGTCTGTTCTTTTTTTAAAATTGGTTAAGAATAGATTGATTTATATTAGTTTGTGGAAGTTGAAAAGTGCCATCAGGTTTTGATGGTGCTTTTCATTATTCATCCGATTATCATCTGTTTAAACTGAAAAAGCAATAAGTTTTATCATACTTTTTTGAATGGCTGCAGACAGGTACGTTTTTCAATTTTTTAAAAGTCATATTAGCTAAAAGTCAAAATTAAAATCAATATAAAAAACCATGAAAAAAGAATGAATTAAATGCAAGTAAGATGATATAGAGTTGTATCATTTTACAGTTTTTTATTTGTTGTATTCAGCAAATTTGGCATATGTTGGAAGCATTTCCAAATTTGATGACAAATAGAAAACGAAACCAGGCAAGGAGAATTTATTACCAACCAAAACCATTTTAAACTATGAAATTATTACCAAAGTACAAGCCAAAAAACCATTGGCTTAATTCAAAAACATGGAAAGTTATGAAATTATCAACCATACTTTTTGTAGTTCTAACACTCCAGGTTTCTGCTGGTGTGTCATCACAAACAATTGTCTACAGTGGTAAAAAAGTTCCTGTAAAAAAGGTATTAGCAACTGTTAAAGAACAGACAGATTATGTTTTCTTTTATGACGTAAATATTTTAAAAGAAATTCCTCCAGTGACACTTCATTTAGTTAATGCGACAGTCGAAAAAGTGTTAGCAGAAATTTTTGAAAATACTGCGGTAACCTGGGTTATTCAGGGAAAAACTATTTCGCTAATAACAAGGCCGGACACACCAAAAGCAAGCACTAATCTCCGTGTCGTAAAAAGACAGATTAACGGTAAAGTCTTTGATGAAAAAGGACAACCCTTAGCAGGAGCAAATATAAAAGGAAAGGGTACGTCAATAGTAGCAAAAACAGATGTTGACGGAAGTTTTAGTATTGAATTACCAGATAGTATAAACAGCTTGGTTGTCTCTTTTATAGGTATGGAAACAGTAGAAGTACCTGTTAGTTCAGGCGCTATGACGATTATTCTGAAAAACGAGGGACAAAAGCTGGAAGATGTAGTTGTAATTGGATACGGTACAACAAAAAGAAAAGATGTTACCGGAGCCATTTCTACAATAAAAACAACTGATATCCCGAAGGGAGCCAATACTTCTATTGATCAGGCTTTAGGCGGGCGGGCGGCAGGTCTGGTCGTTACACAAACTTCCGGACAACCGGGTGCTGCGCCGACGGTACAAATTAGGGGAAATGCTTCTTTTGCATCCTATGGTGTACTGTATGTGGTGGATGGTGTACCAATAGATGATGGGGCGAGTGAGCCGGGAAGTGGCACTCCTTTTGGAGCGGGAGTAAGCAGATCTCCGTTAAACTTTATTAATCCTAATGATGTTGAATCTGTTGAAGTATTAAAAGATGCCAGCTCTGCCGCTATTTATGGCGCGCGAGCAGGTGCAGGAGTTATTTTGATTACTACCAAAAGAGGAAAAAAAGGAGATCCTAAGGTTAGCTATGGCTTTACGGGAGCCTACCAACAGCCAGCTGATTTTTATGATATTTTAAACAAACAGGATTATATGGTAGAAAGAAACCGTATAACAAAAGAGAAATATCTCTTAAATCAAAAAATTGCCCCATATGGTACAACAGATCCTACCTCTGCACCCGCTTTTGTCCCAAAATTTTCCCAGTCCGAGATTGACAATGCCGGAACAGGCAGAAACGCTATAGATGCGGTCACGCAGTCCGGATTTATCAGACAACATGATTTATCTATTTCAGGAGGAAATGAAAAAACTAAATATTTTATCTCCGGAAATTATCTGGATCAGGAGGGTGTCATTAAAACCTCTTCCTATAAGAGATACAGCGGACGTATCAATTTAGATCAAATGATTACCAACAAATTAAAAGTTAGTGTCAATGTAGTAGAATCAAAATCGTATAGTGATAATGCTTCGACGGGTACAGGAGAAAATGAAAATGCGGGAATAATTTTATCAGCATTTTACCATCCTCCAACTGTAGAGTTGCAAGCCGCTGATGGATCTTATCCGTTAAACCCGGATTATAAAAATTCAGCTAATCCACTTTCTTTTTTAGAAAATACTGATGAAACTATTTTGAACAGATTATTAACCAGTGGTTATGCAGAGTGGGAAATTATAAAAGACCTGAAAGCAAAAGGAAATTTCAGTTATGATCAATCCCACACAAAACGTAACGTTTACATGCCAAAATCTTTTTTATACGGATTACGAAATGGCGGTATTGCCAATATAAGTGAATACAATTCTAATACCAGCTTAGCTGAATATACGTTGGCTTATAAAAAATCATTAAATGAAAATCATCACTTAAATGGTGTTTTAGGATATTCTTATCAAGTGCGTTCAAGAGATGGTTTTTCAGCAGGCAATAGTCAATTTTTAACCGATAGTTTTTTATCGAATAGTCTTCAGGTGGGCGAAGCGCCAAAACCAACGGTCGCATCCTCAAAAGATAAACAAGTCTGGGCTTCTTATTTTGGAAGAATAGGTTACGATTATCGTGGAAAATATATTTTGCAGGGATCTATTCGTCGTGATGGTTCTTCAAATTTTGCCGAAAATAAAAAATACGGATGGTTTCCTTCTGTATCTGCAGGATGGAAAATATCGAATGAGGAGTTTATGCAGAAAGTACCGGTAATTTCATTTTTAAAGTTAAGAGCAAGTTACGGAACGACGGGTAATAGTAATATTGGGGCAAATGCATTTGCCTTTTATGCAGCTGGTGGTGGTGCAAATTATGTTTTTGGAAATGCGCAGACTACCGGAGTGTATCAAAGTCAGATTGCTAACCCTGAACTAAGCTGGGAAACGGCAAAAGAGATTAACCTTGGACTGGATTTTGGTTTATTTAACGACCGTATCACGGGAACTTTTGAGGTATATGATAAAACGATATCTGATTTGTTGAGTTACAAACCATTGCCATCTTATTCAATAGTAAGTAGTGTGGCATCAAATATTGGAAAAACACAAAGTAGGGGTTTTGAATTTACTTTAAAAACAATCAATATTAAGTCGGATCATTTTAGCTGGATTACTGATTTTAATATTGCGCATTATAAAGACACTTGGAAAGAAAGAGATCCTGAGGTGGCCAAAACATTGCCAAAATATGTTGGATTAAACGATCCTATCAGAGCAATCTACGGTTACCAGACAGATGGAATTTTGCAAATTGGAGAAACGGTACCTGCTGCAATGCCAAACTTAAAACCAGGAATGGTAAAAGTTAAAGATTTAAATGGATACGATGCTAGCGGAAATCTTACCGGTAAACCTGATGGTAAACTGAGTTCAGCAGATGCGACGTATTTAGGGAATTCTGATCCGGGTTACACTTACGGATTTGGAAATACTTTTAAATACAAAAGGTTTGACCTAAACATATTTATGTACGGCATGTTTGACCGACTTAAATATAATGATGATAAAGCGGTAGCATATGATTTATCAAGTAAAATGGGAGCCTTTGGCTGGAATGCACTTGAAATGGTAAAAGACCGTTGGGCTTCTGATAATACGAGTGGAAAAAATCCGAGTGGCTTAATAAATCCTTATGGTAGTTATACCGGTAGTTTTTTTAGAGAGAAGGCAGATTTTTTAAAATGCCGAAATATTACTTTAGGCTATACAATGACAAAAGAAATGTTTCCAAATCAAAAAATATTTGAATCATTGCGCTTATCACTCGATGTACAAAACTTGTTTACCGCCACACCTTATTCAGGAATTGATCCTGAATTGTCAAGTTTTATCGCTTATCCTGCCCAAACTTCGATTATACTGGGACTCAATGTGATTTTTTAATTAACTGCAAAAAAACGATATGAAAAATTCTATACCTAAAATAGCAGTTTTTAGTCTGCTGCTTACAATGATACTGTTTACTTCCTGCGAAAAAGACCTTGAACCTGAAGTCTTTGATAAATTGGCTCCGTCGACCTTTTTTAAAAACGAGGTTGATGCCAAGGCAGCCTTGACTAATTTATATACCGGAATGCTAGAGGGATTTGCCGGTTATGGCTATGGCGCAATGCAAGCTTCATGGGTTGTACAAAGCTCGCAAACGACTGATGAGTTAATCTGTTCCTGGGGAGATTCTGGAAGATGGGCGAAATTAAACATGCTTAATTTCGATGATCAGTTTAATGTTCTTACAGATCATTATACAAGGTTAATACCGCGTGTTACCAATGCAACAGTCCTTTTGCAAAATATAGATGCTGTTCCTATGGATGCAGGCTTGAAAAAGCGATACCTCGCTGAAGTAAAAGCCTTAAGAGCACATATGAGTTATATATTGTATACTTTTTATGGTCCGGTATCAATTGTTGTAGATCCTAAGTATGCGCTTGACCCTAATTCTTTGCCGGAACCCCGACCAACAAGTGAATGGATGATCAAACAAATTGAAAAGGATTATAAAGAGGCAATAATTGATTTACCGGCAACATACCCTGCTGCAGATTATGGCCGTTTTACAAAAGGAGCCGCCATGATGGGATTGCTGAAATTGTATATGAAAGAAAAAAAGTGGGCTGAAGCTATTGCTGTCGGAAGAGATTTACAAGCTCTTGAGGCGCAGGGAATATATACTTTGGTTCCGGAATATGAAGATATTTTTAAAATTCAGAATGAACAGAATAAAGAAATGATACTTGCCATTTCTTGTGCCCGTGGTACTAATAATTTTAATATGTGGCTGGCTCACGTTATTCCCGGTGATTATGTTGATCCTTCCGGTCAGGCAATTGAAGCCTGGGGAGGTTATAAAATGCCATGGAAAACGTATGATAAGTTCAATCCAATTGATAAACGCCTGAAACAGTTATTAGCAAAATATCCCGGTGAAGGAGGCAAAATAATTGATGCACGTGCAAAAGGAATGGAGGGAGCGATACCCAAAAAGTATGGAATAGATCCAACGGCAACCAACGAAGCGCATGGAACCGATATTGTAGTTTGGCGTTATGCCGATGTTTTACTTTCATTGGCAGAAGCTATAAATGAAGTAAACGGACCAACACCGGAAGCATACAGTTTAATTAATAGAGTACGAACAAGAGCTGGCTTGCCAAATTTGGATCCTGGTTTATCAACACCGCTTTTTAGAAATAAAATTATGGACGAAAGATTGTTTGAATTATGGTGTGAAGGTTCTCGACGTGATGATTTAATTCGCTGGGGTAAATACATTCAAAGAGCTGTTGATGATGGATCTTCATTTGCAACTGAAAATAAAATTCTTTACCCATTGCCAAGAAAAGCAGTCGATGAAAGTAATGGCAAAATTGTACAGAATCCGGGGTATTAAAAGTTTATTCGTAAAGGGATTAAGGTGAATTTTCAGTGGAATTAAATGGCTTAAAGTTTAAGTTTATCACTAAATTTAGGTTATTGTAATTGAAAAGAATTAGTAAAGCATCATGTTGTTTTTTATGCGAAAAATGACATGATGCTTTTGAATAAAAAATTTGCAATTAAAATATAAAATATAATATGAGTATTAAAAGATTTGCATTGGTAATGCTGCTTATCGGATTTGTTTTTTCTTCAGAAGCACAATCATTTAAGGCTGCGAAAGAATTGGCTAAGAGACGTGTTCCCTGGCTGGCTGATAAATTGGTTTTTTCTTCGATACCAAAAGAAGAAGATAAAGATGTGTTTGAGTTATCTTCAGAGAAAGGACAGGTTTATATTGCTGCAAGTAATGCTAATTCGGCTTCAACTGCTTTAAACTGGTATTTAAAATACTACTGTTACCGTAATATGTCTCATATGGGAGACAATATGGCGCCTCTTGAAAAAATACCGGTAATGGATAAAAAAATCAGAATTGTTTCTCCTTATCGTTTTCGTTACGCCTTAAATTATTGTACCATCAATTATACGATGAGTTTTTATACCTGGAAAGACTGGGAACGCGAATTGGACTGGATGGCGCTGAATGGTGTAAATTTAATGTTGGCTCCTGTTGGCGTCGAAGCGGTCTGGCAAAATACAATGACGAAAATGGGTTTTACCCAAAAGGAGATTTTTGATTTCATACCGGGACCAGCTTTTACTGCGTGGTGGCTGATGGGAAATATGGAAGGCTGGGGCGGACCCGTTTCTCAAAATATGATTGACCAACAGGCTTTATTAGAGAAAAAGATTTTGAAACGCATGAAAGAACTTGGTATTGAACCAGTAATGCAGGGTTTTTATGGAATGGTTCCGACATCTTTAAAAAATAAAGAAAAAGTAACTATCATCGATCAGGGAAAATGGGCGGGCGGTTTTACCAGACCCGATTTTTTAATGCCTACAGATCCTTATTTTGAGAAAATATCTGGTGTATATTATTCCGAAATGAAAAAATTATACGGTAATGATCTTCATTTCTTTGGCGGCGATCCTTTTCATGAAGGAGGAAATTCTAAAGGGGCTGATCTTACTCTTTGTGCTAAAGCAATTCAAAAACAAATGCAACTTTCTTTTCCTTCCAGTACATGGGTGCTTCAGGGATGGCAGGAGAATCCGGCAACGAAATTACTAGCCGGTTTAGATAAGTCAAAAACTTTAATTATTGAATTGTTTGGTGAGAATACAGCAAATTGGGAAACCCGAAAAGCTTATGACGGAACTCCGTTTATATGGTGTAATGTCAGTAATTTTGGAGACAAAGTCAGCTTATATGGTAAAATGCAAAGATTTGCAGATGAAGTATATCGCGCTAAAACAGGTCCTTATACTACTTTTTTAAGCGGCATAGGAATTATTCCTGAAGGAATTCATAATAATGCTGCACCAATAGATTTTATGTTAGAATTGGGCTGGCACAAAGATAAAGTTGAAGCTAAAGCTAAAGAATGGATAAAGAGTTATGTGAAATATCGCTACGGAAAGTCTAACGCTAGTGTTCTTAAAGCTTGGGAAGGCTTTTTGGAAACCATTTACAGTAGTCCCGAAATTTATCAGGAAGGGGGCTCAGAATCTATTTTTTGTGCAAGGCCTTCAACAAATGTAGAAAGTGTTTCGTCATGGGGAACCAGAAAAAGAAACTACGATGTGGCAAAATTTGCTGATGCCGTTAAACTTTTTGTAGCTGTTTCAAAAGAGTTTGAAGATAGTGACACTTATCAGGTCGATAAAATTGATTTGGTGAGACAGGTTAATGCTAATAAAGGAGATATTGTATATCAAAACATGATTGATGCTATTAATAAAAAAGATGCTGTTGCTTTTGAATTGGCTTCAAAACAGTTTCAAAAGATGCTTGTACAGCAGAATGACTTATTGAATTGTAATCCACATTTTTCATTGCATAGCTGGTTAAAGCAAGCAACTGATTTTGGAACCACACAGCAGGATAAAGAGTTAGCATTGCGTAATGCAAAGGAACAAATCACAATTTGGGGACCTTATGATCCTAAAACCAATTTACACGATTATGCCTTTAAAGAGTGGGGCGGGCTTTTGGGATCTTTGTATTTGGATCGCTGGAAACTGTTCGAAAAAGAGCAATTACAACGTCTTAAAAATCAGACAGTAATTTCCTCAGATTACTTTGAAATGGAGAAAAAATGGACAAAAGAAAATGATTTATATGTACCACATACAGTAACAAACAAGCAGGAAGATTCTTTAATTAATACCATTCTTGAAAATTAGAACATTACTTTAGCCTAATTTAGCGCTCTATATTTAAATTTTATGTTAATTTGTCTTAACAATTGTTTAACGAAATAAGTTTTCATATGCTACCGGAAATACAAAACCTTCATGATGTTTGGCAGACAAATAGAACTGTTCAGACAACAGCTTCGCATCAAATATCGTTTGATGATCTTACGAACTCAATTATTAGTACAGGTCCATTTTCGTTTTATATAATTGATTTTTTTGATATGTCACTTTCACATATAAGTCCTTCTTTATTTGAAATGCACGGATTCGATCCTGATACTATAAATTTTAATGATGTATTAGGCGCAATTCATCCGGATGATATTGATTTTGTAGTAAAAGCGGAAGCATTTTTGACTAAGTTTTTTTACGAAAATGTTGGTCGTGAAAAGTTATTGAATTATAAAATAAGTTATAGTCACAGGTGCAGGATAGAAAATGGCGAATATGTTTTGTTTAACCATCAGGCATTAATGCTGACTATGGATGATAGTGGAGGATACGGAAAATCATTAAATATTCATACCCGTATCGATCATTTAAGTTCTTTTAATACGTATAAAATATCGCTTATAGGATTAAATGGTGAGCCTTCTTTTATGAATTTAAGTCTTGATGAAGAGAATAAGGAATTTACAGAATTTTCTAAAAGGGAAATTGATATAATAAAACTGATAGGAGATGGTTTGAACAATACTGAAATTGCTGAAAAACTTTTTATTAGCCCTTTAACAGTAAAAAAACATCGCAATAATATCTTAACTAAATCTGATTCTAAAAACACAGCAGAACTTATAAAAAACTGCATTCTTCAGGGAGTGATTTAAGCTTATTACTTTTTAAAAAAAAAAATACTCCTTTTGGAGTATTTTTTTTGTTTTATAGTTGGCTTAGTTTTGTGAAGATAACGATCCTGATTTTTAATGTGTTATTATAAAAAAGTTTCTTCTTTCCTATTTTAGAATATTGTATAATTTTAATTTGTTGCTATTATGGAGTTTAAAAATCATTCAATATTAATTCAAATAATTTTTCTAATGTTTGTCATTTTCGGATATACTGCTTATTTGTATTCTATCAGAAGAAAAATACTCAAACACAAAGAACAGAATATTTTAGTTTCCAATTTTTCCGGAAGCATAAGTGCAGCCCTGAATAAAAAAGATGAAGATAAACTAAAGAAACGTGTTAGTAATGCAGAAAGAATAATTGACCAGAGTGTGGAGCAAATGACTTATTCGATTGTTTTGCCATTAGACATTAAACTTATAGAAACAGATAATTGTATACTGATTAAAGGGTCTATAGAAAGTATAGAAACAATTTGTTACGAATTTTCAAATATGGATCAGCTCCCTGAAGGTTTTTGTGTGCAGCTTGGCGATTGGAAACTTTTTATACTTGAAGAAAAGCCGCAAAGCTGTAGGGAGGATAAAATTATAGTGATGCCTGCCGATCATTGGTTGTTTATGAGCCGTAAATTAAAAGAGAGTATTCATGGAGAAGAAATACATCCATATAATTATATTTATGAGCCTTTTACATTCAAAAAAGTATTAAAATATGGTATTGGAGCCGAAGCAACAGACTATAATAACAGAGAATTTAAATCCCCTAAATTCAACTAGATTATAGATAAAAGATAAATTTGTTCGTGATGTATGTACAGACTTTGGAACTAGCGTATTCTAAATCTGGAACTGACCCTTGTTTATGTGTTATTAATGTGTTGATAAATAATGATTTATAGTGTAAATTGATGTGTGATTTGAAATAATTAATATTTATATTTGAAAATGATTAACGGCTTATTAATTTAAAATATTTATTATGGAAAAAGCTATACAATTAAAAGTACGCAAGGAGTTAAATGGCCAGCAACAATTGAATATAATTAAATTGAAAGGGAGTTTAATTTCTAAAGGTTATACTGAAATTATACATATTTTGGATCAGGATGATGAATTTCATATTAACTCTTTTGAAACACCTGTTGAAACTACAAATGAAGTACAGGAATATATTACGGCATTTATCAATAAAGAAAACCTGGCAGATACTATAACATTATACAAATAATAGTAGTCTGTAATTTACAATCACAAACAAACTAAGATTTTAATAAATCAACATGAATCCAAAATAAAAAAAGTGTNNACACTTTTTTTATTTTGGATACTTTACTCTATTTTATAAATCTACAAATAATTTCTTATTTCGTTCCCGCAGCGCTTTTATCTACAAGAAACAATAATTCTCCGGAAACGGGTTTAATCAATTGCATCGGGTAAGTTGCTGGATTATATGCTCCCGTTGTTACTTCTTTCAATGCAGGTGCTTTTTTCTCTCCAAAAGCGACTACAATAATCTTTTCAGCTTTATTGATTAGGGGTGCCGTAAGTGTAATACGGAACATCTTTTGAGGCTCCAGATAATAGGCAGCAACCCATTTATTTTGTTCTTCCAAAACGGCCTGACCAGGAAAAAGGGAAGCTGTATGTCCGTCATCTCCCATTCCTAACAGAATAAGGTCAAATTTTCCATCGTCACCTAAAACCTTTCTAATTGATTGTTCATAGGTAACAGCAAATTCTTCTGCTGTTACACCGTCTTTGTACATCTCAAAAATATTTTCTGATGGAATAGCAACGTGGCTCAGTAAGGTAGCGTAAGACATTTTAGCATTACTAAGATCATCATTCAGAGGTACCCAACGTTCATCTCCCCAGAAAATAAAAACGTTGCTCCAGTCTATTTTAGTTTTGTAAGCATCAGAAGCTAATAATTTGTAAATCCCTGCAGGAGAGGAACCTCCTGTAAGTACGGCCGTAAATTGGCCTTTTTCAGCAATTGCTTTTTGCGCTGCTGCTACAAAAAGTTCTGCTGCTTTTATATTAATTTCTTCTGTAGTATTATATATCTGTATCATCTTCTAAAAGTTCTTCTTTTGTTTGTGTGTTTGGAATCCATTTGTGTCCCTGACGTGCCAGTAGCTCGTCAGCTTCTTCAGGTCCCCAGCTTCCTGCCTTGTAATTAGGAAAATTAACCGGTACTGTATCTTTCCATACTTGTTGAATCGTATCGATAGCATCCCAGGCCTGTTCAACCTGATCCCAACGCATGAATAGCGTAGGATCTCCTGCCAGTGCATCGGCGATAAGCGTTTCATAAGCTTCCGGTGACATTGTGGAGCAGGCGAAATAATCAAATATCATTTCAGCAGGTCTCAAAGAAAGTGACAGACCTGGTTTTTTGGTCATAAACTGTAGCTTGATGTCCATTGCAGGCTGAATATTGATAATAAGCCTGTTGGGCGTCATACCTTCTTTTCCATAAGAAAAGGAGGAATGGGGAACTGGTTTAAACTGTATAATGATAGAAGATTGTTTTTCTTCCATCCTTTTTCCGGTGCGTAGATAAAACGGAATTCCCTGCCATCTCCAGTTATCCAGATAAATTTTCATGGCAACGTAGGTTTCTGTAATAGAATCAGGAGCAATTCCTTTATCCTGACGATAGCCGGGAACAGGATTTCCTTTTACCGTACCAGCATCGTATTGTCCTCTGACAACGTAATGATCCACTTCCTCCGGTTTTATACGGCGAATCGATTTTAATACATCAGCTTTACGATTTCGAATGTCATCTGCTTCCAATGAAGCCGGAGCTTCCATTGCGGTCATACACAAAATTTGAAGCAAATGGTTCTGGATCATATCCTTTAAGGCACCAACTCCTTCATAAAACCCACCCCGTTCTTCAACACCAACTTCTTCTGCTACTGTAATTTGAACAAAGTCGATGAAGTTTCGGCTCCATAAAGGTTCAAACATTGAATTTCCAAAACGGAAAGCCAAAATATTCTGAACGGTTTCTTTCCCTAAATAATGATCGATCCGGTAAATCTGCTCTTCTTTGAAAGTCTGCGAAAGCATTTCATTAAGCGCAATTGCAGAAGTTTTATCGTAACCAAAAGGTTTTTCAATTATGATTCGATCTTGCTTTGGATTCGCTGCAAGACCTATTTTCTTAATGTTACCAGAAATTGTACTGATGAAAGAAGGAGTAATGGAAAGGTAAAAAAGACGATTGGCACGTTCTCCAAAGGCTTCATCAATATTATTTATTTTCTCATTCAATCCCTGATACGATTCTTCTTTGTCAATATCAAGGCTATGATAGGTGATGTGCGAAAGAAATTTTTCAGTTTCAGGATCAGACAGACCTTTTTTTCTTGAAAAAGTTTCCAGATTTTCTAAGACATAGCTTCGGAATTCTTCATCGCTTTTTTCAGCTCTTCCAAGAGCAATAATCTGAAACTTCTTCGACATACGGCCGTCAAGGTAGAGATTTTGAAATGCGGGAAATAGTTTTCTTTTTGCCAGATCTCCGGTTCCTCCAAAAATGACTATGATTGTTGGATTTATATTTTTGAACTTACTCATTTGTGTGTTGTGTTGCTTAAAGTTCCTTATTCAGACCATTGTGTGTGGAAAACACCAGTAGTATCAATACGTTCGTAGGTATGTGCTCCAAAATAATCGCGCTGTGCCTGAATTAGGTTTGTTGGAAGATTTTCAGATCGGTAGGCATCAAAATAGGCTAACGAATTCATAAGTCCTGCTACAGGTAATCCTTTTTGAACAGCAAATTGAATAACGGCTCTCATTCCTGCCTGGTTCTCTGTTAATTTTGAAGCGATTCCGGCATCTAAAAGTAAGTTTGGCAAATCTGTTTTTGCAACATATGCTTTTCTGAAATCTTCTAGAATGTTGGCACGAATGATACAGCCACCACGCCAGATTTTGGCAACAGTTTCTAAATTTAATCCGTAATTGTATTCTTTAGATGCAGTATGTAACTGTGCTAATCCTTGTGCGTAAGTCACAACAATAGATAAGTATAAAGCCGATTTTAATGCCGCAATTGCCTCGCTTGTATTTACATCAGTTGTCGGAGCGTTCCAAACAAGTTTTTTTGCAGCTTCAATTCTTTCCGGTTTCGTTTTAGACATATCGCGCATAAAAACGGCTGCATCGATAGTTGGAATCGGCACTTGCAAATCCATTGCGTTTTGCGAAGTCCATTTTCCTGTTCCTTTCGATTTTGCCCAGTCTGAAATTTTATTGATAAGTCTGCTTCCGTCTTCGTCTTTTTGTTTCAGAATGTTTCCGGTAATTTCGATCAGATACGATTTAAGATCGTGAGTTTGGTTCCATTCTTCAAAAGTTTTCTGAATCGTATCTTCATCCAGATTATAACCTCTTTTCATAAGGTCATAAATTTCAGAAATAAGTTGCATGATTCCGTATTCGATTCCGTTGTGCACCATTTTTACATAGTTACCGGCAGATCCGTTTCCTAGATATTCTACGCAAGGCTCTCCATCCACTTTTGCTGCAATCGCTTCAAAAATAGGGCGAAGTCTCTCGTATGCTTTCTGATCTCCACCTGGCATCATCGCAGGACCAAAACGGGCTCCCTTTTCACCTCCTGAAATTCCCATTCCAAAGAAATGAATACCTTTTTCAGATAATTCTAAAAATCTTCTGTCTGTATCGGTGAAAAAAGTATTACCACCATCAATTATAATATCTCCCTTGTCTAAATGCGGAAGTAAACTTGCTATTGCGCTGTCAACAGGCTTTCCTGCAGGAACCAGTAACATAATAGCTCTTGGCTGTTGAATAAGTTCTACAAAATGTTTAACATCTGTTGTTGCTTCAATGGTATCATTAGGACCGGCTTCTTGTTGAAGAGAATTAACTTTTTCGGTATCTAAATCTAAACCTGCTGCAGCAAAGTTATGGCTCGCTATATTCAAAAGTAAATTACGACCCATTACACCTAATCCTACAATTCCAAAATCAAATTTGCTCATAGTTTTCAATTAACTAAAATTATTATAAAATGTTTTTCTGAAAAAAGGAGTAGAAAAAATAGTAATTCTTTTTCGTTCAGTTCTTTGCAGAAATAACAAAGTTTGTATCCATCTTAAAATTTAAGATTTACAGTGCTAAGTTAGAGAAAAATGATGAAACATTACGTGATTATTAGCCCACTTTAAGCTCTGTTTTGTTACTTTTTTATGTGTGAAAAATACATTTAGAACACTACATTACGGTTATTTGTTTGTGAATTATTATTCTTTGAAGTAAAACCTGAAAGATATTTCAATGAAATCGTCAGATTGATTAAACAAAAAGGAGGAACGAAATAACTTAAATACAAAAGGTAAGCAAACAAGAAAAAGAAGCTAAAAATCCCTTATATTAGAGATTTCAAATAACCACACCATAATAATTAATTGAATTTAGATATGGAAGATTTTAGCCACCGCTTTCAAAACAGATTTTTGTGCTTATTATTTTTAAGTATAATTTTAGCCTTCAATACTATGTCAGCTCAGGAAAAAAAAATTATGATTCGTATTTCAGAAATTGAAATTTATCCTGAACATTTATCAGAATATAAGGCAATATTAAAAGAGGAATCTTCGGCCTCAGTTAAGTTAGAACCTGGAGTTTTGGCAATCTTTCCCATGTACAAAAAAAAGGATTCTACTCAAATAAGAATATTAGAAATGTATCAGGATAATGATGCTTATCAATCTCATTTAAAAACACCTCATTTTCTAAAGTACAAAACCACTACCGTTAAAATGGTGAAGTCATTAAAACTCATTGACATGGATACAATTGATCCGGAAGCAATGAAAATGTTGTTTAGGAAAATGAAGGAATAAAAATCTTAAATAAAAATTCTTGAAAATTATTCTTTTTCATTCTCAGGCTGCACTTTGAATTTACAAAAATGGGCATTGTTTGTCATTAGCGAATTAGCTATTTAGTCAAAACTACTATATTTGGTTTTTTTTAAAATTCCGGAATGTCACCAAACAAAAAATCAATCTACACACTTCAGTTTATTTTGCTCTGTATGAGCTCTCTTTTATTCTCGTCCAGTTTTAATATGATTATACCAGAGCTTCCCGCTTATTTGAGTAGTTTGGGTGGAGCTGAATATAAAGGACTTATTATTTCACTATTTACCCTTACAGCTGCTATATCACGCCCATTTAGCGGAAAACTTACTGATCGATGGGGACGTGTGCCTGTAATGGCTGTAGGTTCTGTCGTTTGCTTAATTTGCGGGTTTTTATATCCGGTTTTAAGCTCCGTTTCTGGTTTTCTTCTTTTAAGATTGGTTCACGGGTTCTCAACAGGATTTAAACCTACGGCAACTTCAGCCTATGTAGCCGATATTATTCCACAGGAGCGATGGGGAGAAGCGCTGGGCATGCATGGATTATGTTTTAGCATTGGAGGAGCTTTGGGGCCAGCAGTAGGTAGTATAATTGTAAATGCTTACGGTATGGATGCCATGTTTTACAGCTCTTCATTTCTCGCTTTTTTATCGATCATTATAGTCATGAACATGAAGGAAACTTTAGCAGTAAAAGAAAAACTCCATAAATCCATGTTCTACATCAGCCGGACTGATATTATTGATATTGGCGCACTTCCTGCCGGAATAATAACTTTTTTCTCCTATACGGCTTATGGTTTAATACTTACTTTGATTCCGGACTGGAGCGAACATCTGGGTGCAGTAAACAAAGGAGTATTTTTTACTTCTTTTACGGCCGCATCAGTTTTGGTTCGGTTTGTTGCTGGCAAAGTTTCTGACCGTTACGGTCGAACGAGTGTGATATTAGCCGGTTTGATAGTGACCGCTTTTTCATTATTCATAATAAGTGAAAGTACAAATGTTACGATATTATTAATAGGCGCAGCGATTTACGGAATGGGTACAGGTACATTGTCACCGGCAATAAACGCGTGGACAATCGATCTCAGCAGTCCGCAACATCGAGGAAAAGCCATTGCAACAATGTACATTTCTATGGAATTAGGAATAGGTCTTGGAGCGTTGATTGGCGGTAGTTACTACAGTGATATAATTACACGTATACCACTAATAATGAAAACAGATATAATCATACTATGCGTTGGTATTCTGTATCTGTTATATTGGAAGAGAGTAAAACAACAGTAATTAATCAAATGTTATTCGTTGTTCGTTAAAAAATTAATTCATTATTATATCTTTATCTCCATATTATGGATACAACTATAGAACTATTTGGCGCAATTTTCGGATTTCTTTCCGTCTATTTTACGATCAGGCAAAATATCTGGTGCTGGTACTTTGGGTTACTTCAGGTAACACTTTATTGCTTTGTTTTTTATACCTCAAAATTATATTCAGATATGATTTTGCACATTATTTATATATTCCTGCAAGTGTTCGGCTGGTATAATTGGAAGTATGGCGGAACAAATAAAAGTACCTTGCGTGTCACATTCCTAAAAAACACAACGTTTTGGATTGGTTTGACCGTTATAGCAACACTTTTTACGGGATATATCATGCAGACAAAAACGGATGCATCCTATCCTTATGAAGATGCTTTTATAATGATCGCAAGTTTGGTTGCGCAATATTTAATGATAAAAAAGGTATTAGAGTCCTGGTTATTTTGGATAATAGTGGATGTGGTAGCGATAATCATCTATGCCTACAAAGACTTATATTTTACAACAGCGTTATATGTGCTTTTTTTAGTTATGGCTATAATTGGCTACTTAGAATGGAAAAAAGCTAATAATGAAGAATTTGTGTATGAGAGACCATAAAGTTGGATTGACATTAGGGAAATTTGCTCCTTTTCATAAAGGACATCAGTTATTAATAGAAACGGCTATTAAGGAAGTTGATGAATTGATCGTGCTCATTTATGACGATCCGGTAATCAATATTCCTTTAGCAACCAGAGCC
Source organism: Flavobacterium frigidimaris (assembly GCF_002217275.1). NCBI lineage: Bacteria > Pseudomonadati > Bacteroidota > Flavobacteriia > Flavobacteriales > Flavobacteriaceae > Flavobacterium > Flavobacterium frigidimaris. Next base: position 44,822 of record NZ_MUGV01000043.1, on the reverse strand, counting down.
AGTTGGATACGCGAAATCTATCCACATATTGTAGTTATTGAAGGTGTAAATTCGCCAAATGATACGGGATATACTGCTGAGATTATGAAAATTCAGGAAGATTATGTCTTAAGTATTTTAGGTAATCATAAGATATCCCATTTTTACTCTAGTGAACCTTATGGACTACATATGAGTGTAGCCTTAAATGCGATAAATAGACAGGTTGATGTTAGTAGAAATATCATTCCGATATCTGCCACAAAAATTAGAAAAGATCCTTTTGTAAATAAAAATTTTGTTCATCCTAAAGTCTATGCCGATTTGATTACGAAAGTGGTATTACTTGGTGCGCCATCTACTGGTAAAACTACTTTGGCAGAAAAACTAGCCATACATTTTGATACACAATGGATGCCGGAATATGGAAGAGAGTATTGGGAAAAACATCAGGTCAATAAAAGATTAACTTTAGAAGATCTTTTAAAAATAGCAGAAGGTCACATTGAAAGAGAAGACGCTTTGGTGGCACAATCAAACCGTTTTTTATTTTCCGATACCAATGCGATTACTACGTTTTTATTCTCATTAGATTATCATGGTAAAGCTTTAGAAGAATTAGAAAATTTAGCAAAAAGGGCAGAAAACAGACATGATATAATTTTTGTTTGTGACACTGATATTCCATATGATGATACCTGGGATCGATCTGGTGATGTGAAAAGAAAAGTATTTCAGGAAAAAATAATAGAAGATTTAAATGCCCGAAACCTTAAATATTATATGCTCCGAGGAACTGTCGAGGAAAGAATTGAACACGTTTCAAAAGTATTGTCTGCTGCAGAAAACAGTAAATTTAACTAACTTAGAACCAAAAAAGAACCATGTCTGACTTACTAAATAAAACAATAGGATTTTTTAAAAAAGTCCCTGAATCACCTACAAATCCTCAAGAGGCCACGGTTAATAAGAAATTTCAAGTAGAAGATCTTTATTCAAGTGATACCAATCAAAACGAATCGAGCGATTCCATTACTTTGGATGAAAAATTGCGTCAGGCTTATTTTTGGATCACGAATACGGCCATTATCAGTCCGTATTATGATATTGAATTCAATGATGACGATCCTAAAAAGTTTTCATTTGGAGACAGTAAAGTTCCTGTTTATTTGCCTACAGATCAAAGTTATTCGAGCTTCGTATTAATGCCTTTATTGAACTTAGCCGCAAGAGGTAAATGTTTGATTGTTGGTGGACCTGGTCGTGGAAAAACAGCTACTTCTGTATTGATGGGTTTGTTGGCAGGATATGACAATAAGGATGTGATGCGTGCTATTCAGCACGGTCAGCCTCAAATGACAATTTCAGATTTATTAGGTCACCCATTACCTTCTGACATGGTAAAGGCCGAGAAAACTTCAGATATTAGAATTGCCTGGCGAAAATGGTTAGGAATGAGAGTCAAAATTATCGATGAATACAATCGAATCCCGACCAGAACACAATCGGCTTTATTAACCGTTTTGGCTGATAATTATGCTGAAATTTTCGATCAGATTTACGAATGCCCGGATGGTGCATGGTACCTTACGGCCAATGATGATGCGGGTGGAGGAACGTATCAGGTTATTGAAGCCTTAAAGGACAGAATTGATATCGTGATTAGAGCCATGCATTTTAACACCAGATTTGTTGAAGATTTATTGCAGCGCATTGAACTCAATTTTAAGCCGGAAGCTATAATTCCCGAAGAGATTATTTTTACAGAAGAGGAATTAAATACTATAAATAAACAAATTAGAGGTGTTCAGATAGAGCCCGCTTTAAGAAAACGCATTGAGTTTTTCTGCCGTCAGTTTGAGTTTTTTGAACCTGCATCCAACCGATTGGAGTATATGACCAAAGACACAGCAAAATTGTCAGGAATGGATATGCGTACCCTTTTTAGAAAAGAAACCGGAAAGGATCCCATTAAAGATTTAGGTTCGCAGGCAAAGAACGGTTTATCGGTTAGAAAAATCATGACGCTGTTAATGTTTTCTAAAGCATTGGCCTATTTTAGAGGCAATAAAAAAGTAGAATTAGAAGATATCAGACAGGTTTTACCGTTCATTTTACACGACAGTTTAACGCCACATTTAGAATCTCCATTTTTCGATCAGGTAGGCAATGAAGTTTACAGAGTGGATAGAATTGTATGGTTGCGAAATTTGTTCGATTTGTCATGTGATGAATATGTGAGTCAGGATCTGGATAGAAATGATCCTGTTGATCAGTTTGAAGAGGAATTTAAAAAAGGACTTGAGAACATATCGTCAAAAGAAATTGATACTCGACTTTTGAATATTGAAAAGCAATTACAGAAATGGTCGGAAGAGAAAAAACTGTACGGATATAGAGCCGATGATATTTTAAAGTTAAAATATCTGCATCAACGTTATACGAATTATAAAAGATGGCTGCAATGGAAAAAATAAGCTTTCCACCTCTTATTGCAGAATTAAGCGAAAAAAGTGCCTTGTACAATCAATGGTACAACGAGAGCGAAATGAAGTATGGCAGTTTGCTTGCTCATATCATTGCGGGTTGGATGACAGAAGTTGTGGAACCTATTGTAAAAGAAACTATTGCTTTCAATTCTGCTCCGGAAAAAGTACATGAAGTAGTAAAAGCGCTCTATCAGGAATCACTAAAATTAATTGGAAGCGGATCTGCAATTCGTTATAAAGATGAATATAAACAGGCTTGGCTTTTAATGGCAGAAATGCCCAACTTAGTAGTGAAATTTCCGATAAAAACCATTTCACTATTAAATGATGTGCTTTCGAATTTCCATTTGTATGCACCAGAAAAAATAACAGATTGGTGCAAGCTTATTAGCAACAGTAGCTCAGAGATTAAAACCATTGATGATTTTAAAATTGTGGGACGTATTTATGCGTGGAAATGCGGTTTGGCACATTTAAGAATTCGTCTAAAAACAGATTTTGGGGTACTTTCTGAAAATCTGCAACAAATCGTTGGTACTATTGTGGACTCAGATAAAAATACAATCGAAGTTTTTGAAAATCCATGGATAAATAATAGCACAAAATTTGAAGGCGTACAAGGCGGTTTTAAAGGGACAACCGGATTTTTTGAAAATCCTCCAAAGCTCGCACAGATAGATGGACATATATTTGCAACAGATTCGATAAGCAGTTATGCACTTTTTGCAGATCAGTTTGGAAAGGTATTAATTCCGGCAAATACCGTTGATGCAACTTATATTTTATCAAATTCTAAGCGATTAGAAACCTTGGAAAAATGGCTGGGAAAAGACAGTGACAAAATTGATGCAGCTAACATTTCATCTGTAGTAGCAACGGAAAACACTTTGGTTTTTACCTTGCAAAACTCTTATTTTTTATACTTATTCAGTCTTGGAAATGCATAATCAATCTGAAATAGCAGCAATACTAGTGTTATGGAAATCGCATTGGCAGCAGGCAAAATTGGAGTGGAATCCTCTATTGCGTTTGCAGGAGCCTATTTGGTGCCTTTCAAAACAAGACGCCTGGAAAGAAGGACTTACCGGCAGTTTTGCAATGATTCGATTAACAGATCATCGTATAGTGATTAATCTGGAAGAAATTACAGAACGTGGTATTACCGATTATGCTATTGAAGTTTTGGCGCATGAAATTGGACATCATATTTTTGCGCCCGCCAATTTATACGACAATGCTATTTTACTGAACAGGATTCGTTTTGCGCTGCCGGGTATTGAAGACAGGGCACCGATGGTATCTAATTTATATACTGATTTTTTGATCAACGATAAATTGCAACGTACCAATAAATTAAGAATGGCTGAAGTTTATAAAGCAATTAATTCAGAGGATAATTTTACTGAATTATGGACGCTAATGATGCGTACTTATGAATATTTATGGCGTTTAAATCGGGGAGAATTAGCAACAAACTTATCATTTCATAGTAAAAAAATAGACGCAGATGCTTCGTTGTTAGCGTCTTTGGTAAGGAGTTATTCCAAAGGCTGGATTCATGGTGGCGGTAGGTTTGCTGTAATGTTATATCCGTATTTAATGGATGACAAAAAATTTGAAGAGGCACGTAAAAAGATTTTAATATTATTAGATGCTGAAGATGCGGGTAAAGGAGCAATGGATATTTCTGGTATGACTGAACTTGATTTAGAAGGTTATGATGAAGTAATTGATATGCGAAAAGAAGCTATTACCTCAAAAGAAGATCATCACGACAAAAAGGATAGAGATAGTCTGGGGATAGAAAAAAATCCAGCTGGCGGCCATGGACCCAGAAATGGCTATATGGGACCTGGAAATTACATTGATTTGATGAAACAGGTCAATCCAAAAGCAGACGAACAACGTTTGGTTAATGCTTATTATAAAGAAATTGCTTTGCCACACTTAATTGATTTTCCTGTAGAAATTTCAGAAAACAAGTCCATGGATTTACCAGAAGGATTAGAAACCTGGGATATCGGCGACGCAATCGAAGAGGTAGATTGGTTACAATCGGCAATTTTATCACCTACAATTATTCCCGGATTAACAACTCAGAAAAGAACATACGGATCAGATTCGGACAACAGCATTTCAGAAAGCCCGTTAAATATATATTTGGGAATAGACTGTTCAGGCTCGATGGGAAATCCAAGGCATAATTTTTCGTGGCCAATTCTGGCAGCGACTATTATAGGATTATCTGCTTTGCGTGCCGGAGCATCGGTTATGGGATGCCTCTCTGGGGAACCGGGAGATTACCTGGAAACAGATGGTTTTATTACAGATGAAACCGATTTACTAACCACCTTAACCTCTTATTTGGGTACAGGTTATGCCTATGGAATTGAACGATTGCGAAAACCATTTGGAGTAAAACCCAATAAAAAATCACATATCGTAATCGTGACAGATAATGATATATTTAGTATGTTAGATTCAGATACACACACCGATCAGACACATTGGGAGTTGGCCGAAATAGCATTAAAAAATGCTGGCGGACACGGCACTATGGTTTTACATTCTCCTCCGGATTATAATAAAGATTTAGTGATGAGATTACAAAAGATGGGTTGGAATATCTATTATGTTACAAACGAAACAGAACTTTTAAAGTTTGCAGCTGAATTTTCACAACAAAATTATGCCTATGTCTAAATATGATGTTTTTGAACTGGTTACACATCTAAGGAAATGTCCAGAGGCTTACTTACAATCTTCTGATTTTTTTTCAACGGAAGGAGTGAATTCTATTGCTTTGGTACAAGATACCTATAGACTTGTAACTAATGATTTTTTACGAAATGATTTTAATATTTCATCCAATTTAGGCACCATTGATGATAATCATTGGCGGGCAATTCATATTTCGACATGGCTGCTTTCTAACCCGGATTTCATAAATAATCCTGTTATAGAAGATAAATTATATAGTTTTTGGTTTATCGAGTTACATAAGGCTTCTGCTTATGTAAAGTGTAATGAATGGATAAACGACGATGAACGTGCAGAAGAAATGGTACGTTTATTATTATATTGTTGTGAAATTATTCCTTTTGGTGAAAATCAGGATGAAGCAGCAGACAAATTATCTTCTTTAAGCAGTGTGGAGCGACATAAAGTTTTAAAGCAATCATATGAAGCGCATGAACGAATAATGAAGATTAAAAGAGAAATGGAAGAGCAAAAAGCCAGAGAAGCGGCAAATACATATGGCCGTGAGTAGTGGCCCACAAATAGCATTAACAGATGAGGAACGTTTTCCGTTGCTTGATGATCTAAGTTTTTTAAATGCACTTAGACAAGATGTTTTTGCTCCAAAATTTAATTTTAAAAGTGGTGACCGGTTAAACGAAGCACAGCTTTCAAGAGTTCATTGGCACAAAATAAAATATTACAAGGAAAAAGTATTTTGGAGTGCAGCACAAATGCCAATTTGGCTAAAAGATTATTTACATTGGTGTGTTGAAACTGTTCCGTTTTACCAAAATAAAGGGAATGATTTAGATTCTTTTCCCACCATTTCACGAGAAGATATTAGAAATTTTCCTCATTTATTTGTTTCTAATGAGGCAAATTTAAATGAGTTATTGGTCTATCATACTTCCGGATCTACGGGACCGAAATTAGATGTGCTTTTTGATGCTGTTTCTCAGGCCAGTTGGTTGCCTCAAATAGAATCTATTCTAAAAGATTTTGACATTGCCATTACGGAAGGTAAGCATACAACAGCTATTGCTTTGATTTGCGCACAGGAAAAAACATTGACTTATGCTTCCTTATCTACCTATTTAGAAGGAGCAGGGATATTAAAAATAAATCTAAATCCGTCAGAGTGGAATCAGCCTGATCATGCTGTAAAATATCTGGAGAAATATAATCCTCAAATTCTTACCGGTGATCCCATAGCTTTTATGGCATTGTTAGATTTAGCACCGCAGTTGAATCCCAAAGCAATGATTTCTTCTGCGATGAAATTAACTAAGGGTACTAAAAACAAATTAGAAAATTATTTTAAATGTCCCGTTATTGATCTTTATTCCTTGACCGAATGTAGAAATATTGCATATGCTACTGAAATCGGACATAAGATTATTCGACCAGATTTGTATTTGGAAGTTTTTGATGAACATAAAAATGTGAAACTTCCTTATGGCGAAAGAGGCGAATTAGTGGTTACGGGCGGCAATAATCCTTTTCTGCCATTAATACGGTATAGAACAGGAGATTTTTGTAGTTTAAAAATAGAAAATGGAGTTCCGTTTATAGTTGGTTTAGAAGCACGCAATCCAATCCTTTTTTATACAAAATCAAATATAAAAGTCAATAATATTGATATTTCGAATGGTTTATCAGAATTGCCATTGGCAGGTTTTAAAATGCACCAAAGGAAAGATAAGACCATTGAGTTTCTGGGATATTCTAATGAAGTTACTGCAGAGGAAGTCACTGCATTCTTGCATACCATTTTTAAAAATGATATTGATGTCATGGTAGACATTCAAAATATATCACAGAATAACACAGTAGAAAAGACGCTCTATTCTTCAGAATTAATATAATGGAATTCAATTATCTGAATTTCTGTTAGTTATATGTAGTTTAACTAAAATCCCAAAATTATTTCTTTTTATTCTCTAGCTGCACTTTGAATTTACCAAAATAAGGATTGTCGGCCATTAGGGAATGTCCTATCACTAAAATATAATCTCCTTTTTGTTTGAGCTCGATTTTTAAATCCATTCCAAAAGGTCCATCTGATGTTTTATCAGGAAAAAGAATTTGATTGAAACGTATATTTCCCTTTCCTTCAGCTGGAATAATCTGCGCATTCAATTCACCTAAATTTTCATTTTTAAATTTGATGAATACTTTTGAGTGAATAGAATCTAGTGAGCCTTCAGCTTCAAACAAACCTTTTTCATTCCTGAAATTCATAACGATTGTATCCGTTATTTGTTTATTTTCGGCTGTTGTTTGTTTGTCATCTTTGTTAGTTTTCTTTGATAGAACTGAATCTGAAACCGCAACAGTAGTATTCTTATTTTCTTTTTGTTGACATGAAAAGAAAAAAATTGATAGTAAAAGGATTAAGAAATTTTTCATAGCAGTTTTTTTAATAATGGATACCAAAGTTATTTCTTTTTCAGCATGTTTTTTTTATATAATACTATTTTGATTTTGTATGATTTGGATATACCTGCTTTTTTTCGTTGCTTTTCTCAAAATACCTTTTCTATATTGCTAATTTATGAAAAGGTAAAATAAAAAAGAAAGTTTTAAACTACATATTGATTCATTGCTTAGCTTTGTATAATGCACCAAAAAAATTTCTTATCATGCCAGTAATTGAGCAATCAGACTATAATTTTCCTCCGATTATTCATCGAAACAGGCACGTTTCTACTATTTATGCTGCTCTGTTTAAAAAGTTTGAAGTTCCGGGATACACCAGAGAAAAACTTGAGCTGACTGATGGAGATTTTATCAACATTGATTTTATACTTAATGATCCTAAAAAAGCTGTGATTTTATGTCATGGTTTAGAAGGAGATTCCCGCAGAACTTATAATAATAGCTGCGCCGATTATTTTCAGCAAAAAGAGTTTTCCGTTTTCGCATGGAATAATCGTACTTGTGGAGGAGAAATGAATCGTCTTCCGAGACTGTACCATCATGGAGCAGTTGATGACCTTGATGAGGTGGTTCAGTTTGTTTTAAAAAAAGGATTTGAAGATGTTTATTTGATTGGATATTCAATGGGAGGAGTACAGCTTCTGAATTATTTTGGATGGTCTAAAATTGATGAGCGCGTAAAGGCTGGAGTTTCTATTTCGGTACCAACCCATATTGCAACAAGCGCAGAAGTACTTAAGCAAGGCTTTAACAGGGTTTATTTAAAGAATTTTACAATCGACATTAAAAAAAAGCTGAAATACAAAGCAGCACAGTTTCCTGATTTTATAAACAGTGATCAAATTGATAGTATTTCTTCTTTTGATGAAGTAGATCATTATTTTACTGCACCATTACATGGCTTTGCCAGTCGGGATGATTATTATCAGCGTGTTTCTCCTGAATTTTCCCTTAAGGATATTACCACGCCAGTCTTAATTATTAATTCTCTTGACGATCCTTTTCTAAGTGAAAGATGTTACCCAAGAGCAATAGCTCAGGACAGTGCTTATGTTTATCTTGAAACTCCAAAATATGGAGGACACTGTGCTTTTCCTCTACGCAATTCAACCTATTCTTATGCAGAAAAAAGAGCTTATGAGTTTTTCAAATCTTATAATTAGCTTTAAATATTCTAAAAAATAGTTGTTAAAAAAGTTTATCCCAAGGATTATCTGTTCTGAACGGAACAGCGGGAAGTCCCTCTTTGTTAATGAAGTTAGATTGAGCAGCTTCGTTCCATCCAAAACGCGCCGAAACAGGATTCGGAACTTCGCGCGCTGAAAGAATTATTCTGTCCTCTTTTATTACTGCTTTTGCGGCACTAAATTTCCCATCAGTTCCAGCTATAGTGAACCAGTTAAGTGCTTTTCCGTCACGGCTGGTTAAACCACCTCCTGTATTTAAAAAAGTGATTTCGATAGCGTGGTCTACTATTTTCATTTTTTTGTAAACAGGCCCGGAACAAATGATATTTTTTTGTCCATAAGCCTTATTTGCAGCAACAAGACTCAATCGGCGGCCAATTTCCCATTTGTATCCCGGATGTAAATCGGCAATACTATCTACCAAATCAGTAATGACAACGGTGTTGGTGTTTTTTAAATGAAGAGCAAGCTGCTGTGCTTCCCAGAATTCAGGGAGATTTTCAGCAGTGTGCTGACGATCATCTTTGGTAGTTGAATAGGCGTAGGGAGCAATCTGTACAAAATAAAAAGGTAGTTTTGAGTCGTTCCAGTCGTTTCTCCAACTTTCGATCAGTGTTTTAAACTTATAGGCATAACGGATATTTTCATTCAGAAAACAATTTGATTCTCCCTGATACCACAGAAAACCTTTTAAAGAAAACGGAATCAAGGGTTCTATCATTGTGTTATAAAATTTACCGGGATCGCCACCATCTTTACTCAGTTTATCCAGTATTTTTCCGTTTTTCATTTTAGGTGATATCTCCATTTTCGAAGCTTCAATCCAGGGTTCAATTCGACTTCCTGGAACTGCCGCAGAAATCATTCCGATTGGCACATGTAATTTGGAATATAAGTCTTTTGCAAAATAATAACCTACAGCCGAAAAATCAACTAATGGTTTTCCCATTGCAGATTCCCATCCCAAATGTTCAGGACTTGGATCCATGTATTTTCGACGGTCCAGAAAAATGCGAATATTTGGGTTATTGGCTTTATTCAAATCATCTTCAGGAGGTCGCTGTCCTTTAACTGCCGTTTCAAATTTGCTGTATTTTCGCATGGCATACTCCATGTTTGACTGACCGGAGCACAGCCAGACTTCTCCAATCAATATATTTTTCAGAACGATTGTATTTGTTCCCTTAATGATCATTTCTTGTGGTGTAAATGATGCTTTCATCGGCTTGAGTTTCACAGACCATTTACCAGAGCTATCAGCAACTGTGGTTTTGTTTTGTCCGGCAAAGGTTACCGATATTTTTTCGCCAGGACCAGCGGTTCCCCAGACTGGTACATTTTTTAGCTGTTGTATAACCATGTTATGTCCCAAAATTTTCGGGAGTGTAACCTGACTAAAAAGATTAAAAGTACATACAAGAAAAATGCTTAAGGATTGGAAAATCAGTTTATTGGAATACATATATTTGATTTATTAAAAATCGGTAATGTAGAAAGTGTCCGATTTTTTTTTAATGGAGGTTCTTTTAATTTGTAATGGTTAATTTCAAAAGTATAAAAATAAGGCTCGATATCTATCCTGTTGTATCCTGAAGAGTTTTTAAAGAACTGAATCCCGTATATCATTGAAGATAAATATTAAAACTACAAAACCTAATTAAAACAAAATAAGAGCTTTTGTTTTAATCTCCACAGGTATGGAATTCCATATTATTCTATTTTAAGGAAATTAAGCTTCACCAACAATCGATAATAAGTTTATGATGTCTGTATAAATGTTTCTGTCAAAATGCTGTAGATTCACTCGATAATGATGCGTATATTTGGAATTGTAAATTATAATAATGCTATCTATGAAGAAAATAGGATTTTTATCGTTTGGGCACTGGGCCAATCACCCTTCTTATCAAACTCGAACTGCTGCTGATACGCTGCTTCAGTCTATAGATTTGGCCGTAGCTGCAGAAGATATAGGTATCGATGGTGCTTATTTCCGAGTGCATCATTTTGCAACACAGCTGGCATCACCTTTTCCGTTGCTTTCGGCTATTGGCGCTAAAACAAGCAAAATAGAGATTGGAACAGGTGTAATCGATATGCGGTATGAGAACCCGTTGTATATGGTAGAAGATGCCAGTGCAGCCGATTTAATTTCAGGAGGACGTTTGCAATTAGGAATTAGCAGAGGATCACCGGAACAGGTTATTGACGGTTGGCGCTCTTTTGGTTATGAACCAATGCAGGGTGAAACAGACGCTGATATGGGACGAAAAAAAGCTCTGGAGTTTCTAGAGAGACTTAACGGTGAGGGATTTGCAGAGCCAAATCCTTATCCTATGTTTCCAAATCCACCTGGTTTATTACGCCTTGAACCTCATTCTGAAGGACTTAGAGAACGGATTTGGTGGGGTGCTGCATCTAATGCTACAGCAATTTGGGCAGCTGAAAACGGAATGCATTTGCAAAGTTCGACACTGAAGTATGACGAAAATGGCAAGCCTTTTCATATTCAACAGGCCGAACAGATTCGATTGTATAAAGAAGCTTGGAAAAAAGCGGGTCATAAACATGAAGCACGTGTTTCAGTGAGCCGTTCTATTTTTGCATTGGTCAATGATCAGGACAAATATTACTTTGGAGATCAAGGCAAAGGTTCTGATAGTTTTGGAAATATAGAAAGAGATAAGCGCGCAATCTTTGGAAAGAGCTACGCAGCTGAACCGGATAAACTGATTGCAGAGCTGGCACAGGATGAAGCTATTCAGGAAGCGGATACGCTGCTACTGACCATACCCAACACATTAGGTGTCGATTATAATGTACATATACTATCCTCGATATTAAAATATATTGCTCCCGAGTTGGGCTGGCGTTAGTTTTTTGCTAAATGTAGTCAAGTTCCTAAGCAGTTCAGGCAAACCTCCAAAATCATTTGGAGGTTTTTTTGTTTCAAAAATATTCAGTAATCAATTACGTTTTGGAAGATTTGGGATAGTTTTATCGGTCTGTTGATGAACCGCGAAGAGAGCATTTGTATAATTTGTAAAGTAGTAACTGATATAGTTTTCTTTTCATTTCAATAAAAAATTGATTTATGTACTGACAGTTTGTATTTTTGCATTTATGAATGATAATTTTATAAATGAATATTTTGGAATAGGAATACAAAATGGTAAAACGCCTGAAAATTTAGGTGTTTTGTGGCGATCGGCTCAAAATTTAGGCGCTACTTTTATATTTACTATTGGTAATCGCTATGCCAAACAAGCCTCTGATACTCATGATGCTGTAAAAGCAATTCCTTATTTTCATTATGATACTTTTGAAGCTTTTTTCGAAAACTTACCAAAAGGAGCGCGTTTGGTTGGTGTTGAATTAGATGAAAAAGCTTCAGATTTAGAAACCTTTGAACATCCAAGACGTTGTGTTTATTTATTGGGAGCAGAAGATCATGGCTTATCAAAAAAAGTAATGGCTAAATGTCATCATTTAGTAAAATTTAAATCGGAAAAAAGCTTAAACGTAGCGGTGGCAGGAACTATTATTATGTACGACAGAAACTTGTCTAAACCCCGTTCTTAGAGCAAAATTTAGTTTGGTCTTTCAATACTTTCCATTCTTAAACAATATTCGGTTCCCAAATAGAGCGGATTTCCATGTTTTTCTGACCAAAAGCCATCTAGTACATCTTTGGTTATGCATCGGTAAACGGCAACACCTTTAAACGTTTTACTGTTATCTCCTTTGTAATTAAAATTAATTACCAAAATATTGTCTTTAAAGAAACCGTAGCCTTTTTGTTCTTGTGTGCTATTGATAACCCAATGCGCAATAATGCGGTTGTTTTTATCTAAGGATAAATTCAAAATTCCTTTATAGGTTATCTCTTGATTCTCATCCTGATTGCTTCCGGAAATGGAATAGGTGCCAATTAGATCTTGTATTGTCATTTACTTGCCGATACAGAAATTAGCAAAAATATTCCCCAACAATTCGTCGTTTGAGACCTGACCTGTAATCAAACCAAATTGGTATAAGGCCTCGCGAATATCAAGCGCGATTAAGTCACTGGAAAGATTGGTTTCAAGGCCAAATTTTACTTTTTGTATTTCATCTAAAGCTTTTAATAAAGAATCGTAATGTCTTGTATTAGTTACAATTGTTTCATTATTTCTTAAAGCTCCGGTATTAACAAAAGACAGTAGTTGATTTTTTAATTCCTCAACACCAATATTTTCTTTTGCGGAAATTTTTAATAGTTTCAGATTTAAAGTTTCAAGTTTTTGGTTAATGTTTTCGATTTCATTTGCGTTTAATAAATCAACTTTATTTATAACAACCAAAATGGGTTTCAGCGGATATTTATTTTTTACTTTTTCGATTTCGACAATATAGTCAGAACCTGAAACTTGAAACCTGAAACCATCAAACAAAAAGATCACCACCTGTGCCTGCTCTATTTTTTCGAAAGTTTTTTTGATTCCGATACTCTCTACTACATCTTTAGTTTCGCGTATTCCTGCAGTATCAATGAACCTGAAACCAATTCCGCCAATTACTAATTCATCTTCAATCGTATCTCGGGTTGTTCCGGCAATGTCAGAGACGATGGCACGTTCTTCGTTTAATAAAGCATTTAACAAAGTCGATTTACCTACGTTTGGTTCTCCAACTATTGCAACCGGAATTCCATTTTTAATTACGTTTCCAACAGCAAATGAGTCGATTAAACGTTTCAGTACAAATTCAATTCTGTTTAATAATTCATGAAATTGTGTTCGGTCTGCAAATTCAACATCTTCTTCTGCAAAATCCAATTCCAGTTCGATTAATGAAGCAAAGTTCAAAAGCTCTTCTCGTAGTTTAGCAATTTCATTACTAAAACCACCCCGCATTTGTTGCATGGCAATTTGGTGCGAAGCTTCATTGTCTGATGAAATCAAATCGGCAACAGCTTCTGCTTGTGATAAATCCAGTTTTCCATTTAAAAATGCTCTAAGCGTAAATTCTCCCGCATCAGCCATTCTGCACCCCCTTCTCAATAACAGTTGAATAATTTGTTGCTGAATGTAAGTTGATCCATGACAAGAGATTTCGATAGTATTTTCACCAGTATAAGAATTAGGCCCTTTGAAGACAGAAACTAATACTTCATCCAGTGTTTTTGAACCGTCTATAATATGACCCAAGTGCAAGGTATGTGTTTTTTGCCTGGTCAGATCTTTGTTTTTGATGGATTTAAAAACCGAATTTCCGATAGTGATAGCCTCGGAACCTGAAATACGAATGATAGCAATAGCACCTGCTCCTGATGGAGTAGCCAATGCAACTATAGAATCTTGATTTATCATGGTGCAAAGGTATAAAAAAAGGCATAAAGTTCCGAAGAGGAAGTAGGGGACTATATCTTGTTTTTAGTTTTTTAAATTGCTATTTTTAAGGAATTATTAAATGTTAAATTACTGATAATTATCAGGCTGTTTTGTTTTTAGAATGATTAAATTTGAGAAAACAATACTTAAATACTAAGCAAAATGAAAAAGATATTATTCCCAACAGATTTTTCTGAAGCAGCTACTAATGCATTTGTTCATGCTTTGGAATTTGCAAAAATTGTCAATGCCGAACTGGTTTTGTTACATACTTTTGAAATTCCGGTTTATGATAGTCAGTTTTTTCCAGAAAATTACGCTTCGATATACAGCTCAATTGAATTGGCTAAATTTGAGATGTTTAAGGATGAAATTCCTAAACTTAGAACTATTGCTATCGAACGAAACTTAGAAGATATAGTAATAAAACATCGTTTGATGGATGGTGATTTAATTTATAATTTGAAAAATGCCGTTGAAGAGGATAAGATTGATTTTGTTATTATGGGAACCTCAGGTGTTTCTGACTGGACTAAATTTTTTACGGGATCAAATACAAGTTCGGTAATTTCTGAGGTCAAAGTTCCCGTTTTATGTATTCCTGTTACTGCAAAATTTCACAAAATAAAAGTTATTGGTTTTACTACCCGCTATCGCGAAAAAGACAAAACAGAACTTCGTAAAGTAATTGAAATTGCTACAAAAACAAATGCAAAAGTAAAATGTTTATATGTTAAAACTTCTAATTCAGATGTTTTAGCTACTACAATTAAAGAATGGGAAAATGAATTTAAGGGAGATAACGTCGAGTTTTTAGTTTTACCAAGCGATGAAGTTAAGGAAACCATTATTGATTTTATTCTTTATAAAGACATTGATATTTTGACCACAATAACACATAAAAGATCTTTCTTCGAAAGTATCTTCGAATCTAGTTTTACTAAAAAAATTGCCAAAGAAGTTTCGGTTCCTGTTTTAGTTATGCATGAAACGTAAAATTCGGTTTTTTTAAGATTGATTTTATGATGCAAAACTTATATTTGTATCTCATCAAATCAATAAAATGAATTCATATCAAAATAAGGTTACCCATTATTCAGAACTTTTAAGTAAAATCAATAAAAGGTATAATAGCATAAGTTTACTACGTTTATTAAGTGTTTTTCTGTGTTTGTTTATGTTGTTTTATTACATCAAAACCGATGAAACGCTGTTTGTAGTTTTCGCTTTTTTGTCTTTTGTTGGTTTTATTTTTTTAATGAGAATCCACTCTAAGTTATCTTTTCAAAAACAACTTACTACGGCACTTCTAAAAATCAATCAAAACGAAATCGCCTATCTAAAAAGAGAAAAGATTCCTTTTGAAAACGGTATCGAATTCAACGATTTTCATCATCCTTATGCTTACGATTTAGATATTTTTGGCGAACATTCCTTGTTTCAAAATTTGAATAGAACGGCTACTTATATTGGGAAAAAGACATTGGCAAACCAACTCTTAAATCAATTTTCTAATGAAGTAATTCTGGAGAATCAGGAAGCAATAGAGGAATTAAAAACGAAAATTGACTGGAGACACGATTTTCAGGCATTGGCCACAATCAGTAATGATTCAAAGGCTTCTTATGATTCTATATTATATTGGAATTCATTTAAAAATAATACTTTATCTAAAGTTTTAGTTTTACTTTCATTTGCTCTTCCAGCTTTGTTTTTTGGAATTTTAACGGCTTATTTTATTACTTCAAAAACTATTTTATTATCCTATCTGAGTTATATTTTTATTGCCAATTTGATGGTTGTGGGTAGATCGTTGAAACGAATCCAGTCTGAAATTGCAAGGTCGGATAACGTTGATAAAATTATAAAGCAATATAGTTTATTGGTTCAGAAAATTGAAAACGAAACTTTTCAATCCAAAAAATTAAGAGATTTACAACAGCAACTTATTTTTAAAAATACAACGGCAAGTCTACATTTGAAACAATTATCTGAGTTGTTTTCCAGAATGGATACCATTAGTAATTTGGTAGCTGCAACTTTATTTAACGGAACGTTTTTGTTTCATCTTCACGTTTTAAAAGCGCTTTTGAAATGGAAGGATAATTACTCTGAAGAATTTGAAAGATGGATCGCTATTATTGGAGAATTTGAAGCCTTAAATAGTTTGGCAAATTTAGCCTATAATAATCCTGATTTTGTTTTTCCTGAAATCAATTCAGAATATAAAATTGGATTTAAAAATCTAAGTCATCCATTGTTGAATCCGGCAACAAGAGTAGGGAATGATACTCATTTTTATCCGGAATCTTTCATGATTTTAACGGGTTCTAATATGTCTGGAAAAAGTACTTTTTTAAGAAGCTTAGGAATGAATATGGTTTTAGGTGGAATAGGATCAGTAGTTTGTGCTTCAGAAGCTAATATTCACCCACTTCCCGTTTTAGTTTCAATGCGATTGTCCGATTCTTTGGCGGATAGTGAATCGTATTTCTTTGCTGAAATTAAGCGTTTAAAACAAATTATGGATGCCTTAGAAGAGAAACCAGCTTTTGTTTTACTTGATGAAATTTTGAGAGGAACAAACTCCGATGATAAACGAAACGGAACAATTGAAGTAGTTAAGAAAGTGATTGCTAAAAAAGCGATAGGCGCTATAGCAACACACGATATTGAAGTTTGCCTTACAACAAATGAATATCCGGATATTTTAACAAATCAATGTTTTGAAGTCGAAATCAAAAACAACGAATTGCATTTCGATTATAAATTACGTAGTGGAATTTGCAAAAATAAAAGCGCGACATTTTTAATGCAGAAAATGGGAGTTATTTAGGATTTTAGATTTTAGGATTCAGATTTTAGATTGCTGAAATTAACCGCAAGGAACGCAAAGGTTTTACGCAGAGTTCGCAAAGATTTACATAAAGTTTTGCGAACTTTTTTTATCTAAAAAAGTCACTAATATCTTTTCGTTCTTTGCGGTAAAATCTTAAAGTTCACTAATCTAAAATCTGAATTCTAAAATCTAAAATCATTTCTGTACTTTTTTGATAGTATTCACAAAAGCTTCCACGGGCTGCGCACCTGAAACAGCATATTTTCGATCAAAAACAAAAAATGGAACTCCTTGCACACCAATTTCCTGTGCTTCTTTAATATCGCCTTTTACGTCGCTTAAATAAAGGTTTTCATTCTCTACGACTTCCTTTACTTCATTAGAATCTAATCCAGCCTGTATTCCCAGTTCAATTAAAGTTTGTGAATCATTTAGATCTTTTCCATTAGTGAAATAAGCTTTAAAGAAAATCTCTTCCATTTCGTCGCCTAGTTTTTTAGCTTTCGCCAAATGAATAATACGATGTGCTGTCAGTGAATTCGAAATAATAGCTTTATCAAAATGATAATCCAAACCAACGCTTTTTGCGCGTTCTACTACACCTTTATGCATTTCTTTTGATTGCTCAACTGAAATACCTTTTCGTTCGGCTAAAAACGTATAAACGTCTTTTCCTGATTGTGACGTAATAGTTGGATCAAGCTGAAAACTTTTCCACTCAATTTCAAAATCATTTCCAGGAAATGCTTCCAAAGCCGTTTCCAATTGTCTTTTTCCGATATAACAAAACGGACACATAATGTCCGACCAAATTTCTATTTTCATAATACAAAAATAAGAAAAATTTGTTTCAGGTTTTTATTTGTTTGAAGTTTCAAGTTTCAGGTTTTACTTTGGAACTTCGTTTTTTGCGCCAGTTTTGTCATTTCGACGAAGGAGACTCGAGCCTAGCGACTGGCGGAGCAAATCCCTGCAAGTAGCTCGACAAAGTATTTCAGAATCTAAAATAGAAAAATCATTTAGCAGAATGATTTATTAGTAAATAAAATAAGGTATTTTAGTACAAAAATATCAGCAAAAATTAATTCACTGATACAAATGAAATATGATTCTCCTTATGAATAAAACTATTTTTTATTTTCTGTTTATTTTATTTTCAATTAATTTAAATGCTCAGGTAAGAGCTTTTGCCGGAGCAAGTTATTATCGCCACACTGATTTTCAGGAATCGGGCTATTTAGAAGTAGCGTCTGGAGTTGATGTTAAAGTATATAAGTTTTTTAAACCCGAAGCTTCAGTAAGTTATTATTTTGGAAGATTAGAAGATTATAACAAACTAGATCAGGAAGGAAATATTATCAGTATTTCGCAAGCAAATGCAAGTGCTATAAACTTTGGTTTTACACCAAAAATATGTCTTTCGTGGGGAGAGTTCGGTGCCGGAGATGCCGTTTTACAGATTTTGCCTCGCTATAACATATCCAGAATCGAAGCGCAGCAAAATTACACGCTAATCAATCAAAGTAATCCTGCTCAGTCAAAAACTCAAAACAATATTGTAACGGAATGGCAACATTCCTTAGGAATTGGTCTTGGTCTTGATATTATGCTTTCAGATAAAAATTATAATTCTTTGGCAATTAACTTATATTATACTGGTGTAGATATGGGGGAAGCTTTAACTGATGTAAAAAAATCAAATACCCATTATGATAGTACAACACTTGGACTTGGAATGAATTATTATTTTGGTTTTAAAAAGAAATAAAGAATAAAGAATAAAGAATAAAGAATAAAGAATAAAGAATAAAGAATAAAGAATAAAGAATAGTCTTAAATAGATAAAATAAAAAACCGCAAATCTTTTAAAAAGAATTGCGGTTTCTAGGTATAAAAAATGGTTGGTTAATAGCGATATTTTTTTTTACAATGATATGTCTTTAATTTGAAACTAAAAAAAATCCCTGTAACAAAAAGAAGTTTTGATGTTAACTATTTAACATTACAGGCATTACCAACATGGTAACTGTTTCTCCTTCTTCTAAACCATCAACTGGCGTAAGAATCCCAGCTCTATTAGGCAATGACATCTCTAACATAATCATGTCTGATTGTAAGTTAGTCAACATTTCAGTTAAAAAACGTGAGTTGAAACCAATTTGAAGATCATCTCCTTGATAATCACAAGTTAATCTTTCTTCTGCTTTGTTGGAGTAATCAATATCTTCTGCAGAAACATTTAATTCAGCTCCGGCAATTTTTAAACGAATTTGGTGTGTAGTTTTGTTTGAGAAAATCGCAACACGCTTAACTGAACTTAAAAATAGAGAACGGTCAATCATTAATTTGTTTGGATTTTCTTTTGGAATTACCGCTTCGTAATTTGGGTATTTTCCATCAATCAAACGACACATTAAGATATAATTGTCAAATGAGAAAGTCGCATTTGAATCGTTGTATTCAATTTTTACTTCAGCGTCAGAAGAACCTAAAATACTTTTTAAGATATTCAAAGGTTTCTTTGGCATAATAAAATCAGCTACCTGCGATGCTTTTACATCTGTACGGGCATATTTTACCAACTTATGAGCATCTGTAGCAACAAACGTTAGTCCTTCTGGTGAAAACTGGAAGAAAACTCCAGACATTACCGGACGTAAATCATCATTTCCGGCTGCGAAAATAGTTTTGCTTACGGCAGTTGCCAAAACATCAGCAGGAACTAAAGTTACAGATGGATCTTCAAGATTTACAGATTTAGGGAATTCTTCTCCAGCTGCATATGCCAATGCATATTTTCCTGAATTAGAACTAATTTCAACTGTATTGTTGTCTTCAACTGTAAAAGTTAAAGGTTGTTCTGGAAATGTTTTTAAAATTTCAAGTAAAAGTTTTGCAGGCACAGCCACGCTTCCTTTACTCTTAGAATCGATTGATAATGTAGCCGACATTGTAGTTTCAAGATCTGAAGCAGAAACTGTCAACGCATCATTGTCAAGTTCAAATAAAAAGTTGTCTAAAATAGGCAACGTGTTGTTACTGTTAATTACACTACCTAAAACTTGTAATTGTTTTAATAAGTACGAACTCGATACTATAAATTTCATCTGTTTTGTTTTATTTTTTGATGTGTTTTTTAGCAATTAGAGGCTAAATATACGGATTACAAATATATCGTAAACTATCTTAGTTTCGCAATTTTTTTATTAACATCTATTTGCTGTATTTTCTTTTTCTCATGTAAGTAAATACAAGCCCGAAAACCAATAAAATTAGAATTGGAAGTCCGATAGTTATGAATTGCGTCATCGTATAGTTTTCATAAACTTTATCTTTGTCTAATAAAGGCAAATCAACATCTTTACTTCTAATGTTAATAAGTCCCGTATCGTCTAGAAGATAATTAATGCAGTTCATCATGAAATCTTTGTTGTCGTATAAATTTCCGGTACGTTGATCATAACCCAATTCAACTGGCATCATGTTTTTATCCAATTGATTTCTTCCTAAATCTCCATCAGCAATCACTATCATTTTGTTTGGTTTTCCTTTCGCCTGAAATCCATTTTCTTTGAAAGGTAAAACACGATTCTCAAAAGCCGAATGAAAATCTCCTTCTAATAAAACAGCCAGAGGTGAGTTTCCTTTATTCAAATATTCTTGTGGAGTAGTCTGTTCCGTTACAATATTTAAATTGATTTCGGTAGGAGTTCCAATTTTCTTAGAATATTGAGATGATTGTAATAAAACGGTTTTCTTTATTCCGTTTTTCAAAGTGTCAATTGGACTTGCAAAATCAAATTTAATCTGGCCTAAATTTTTAACGATTGGGTGTTTACTAGAAGGTATTACAATAGGAGCGTATTTCCATTTAAATTCCTGGTATTGAGTTGCACTTCCTTGTTCTCCGGTTGCCAGTTTTATTGGACTTCCGTATTCATCTTTTACTAAGTCAGGATTAATTCTGAAACCGTATTTGAAGAACATATCGTTCAGATTCAAATCTCTCGGATAAGCCAGAGTAGCACCAGATTGGTTGTACAAACTATCCATATCTGCAGAAACCTGATCGATTAGCCATAATGTTTTTCCGCCGTTCATGATGAACTGATCCAAAACCTGTTTTTCTTCATCAGAAAAAGTTTCTGTTGGTTTTGCTATAATAGCTAAATCATATTTTTTAAGTGCTTCTAAAGTTCCCGTTGGATTTTTTGAAACGGAGTCCAATGTGAAAGGCCCGATATAATAGCTTTCTTTGATTTGTCTCAACATTTTGGCAACATGAACCTCGTTCATTTCGCCATTTCCTTTTATAAAGGCAACTTTCTTTTGTTTGGCTTTAGTGATCTTATTGATAGCGTCAGCAATGGAATATTCTAAATGCTGAATAGACCCAATTACTTTCTCTGTAGTCGACGCGCCCATAATGTTTTTTAATAAAGGAATATTTACTTCTTTATTGTCATACACCGCAATTGCCCACGGAAAAACCATTGCCTGAGATTGTTTTCCTTTATCGTCAACAGTTATATTTATTGGAGTTAATCCTTTTTGGTAAAGTGATTTCACGACTTCCATATTGTCTTCTCCATTTTCCATCGGATTAACAAATTCAAAAACAATATTGCTGTTATAAGCCTGAAATTCTTCTAATAATTGTTTTGTTTCTAATTGTAAACGTCTGAAATCAGCAGGTAAATCGCCCTGCATATAAATCTTAATCGAAAGCGGGTTTTTTACTTGTTTTACAATTTGTAAAGAGGTTTCAGATAAAGTATAACGTTTGTCTTTGGTTAAATCGAATCGGTGGAAAAATAAACTTCCTAGTACATTTAAAACAATTAGAACGAAAACGGTAATACCTAAAACTTTGATATTTTGTTGAGTAGATGCTTTCATTATGCTTTAAAAGATTTTAATTGATAAACGGTAAAAGACAAGAATAATACTGTAATACTTAAAAAATAAATTACATCACGAGTATCAATCACGCCTCGGCTCATACTTTTAAAGTGATCCTGCATACCAAATGCAGAAACAATATTAGATTCTCCGGGGATCAAAGAAGCCAGCCCTTGAAAACCAAAATAAAAGAAAAAACATAGAAAAACTGCGATGATAAATGCCACGATTTGATTTTCTGAAAGGGTAGAAGTGAAGATCCCAATTGCTGAATAAGAAGCAATTAAAAACAACAATCCAAAGTAAGAACCAATTGTACTTCCCATATCAATATTTCCTTCAGGTAAACCTAAATTCGAAATCACTTTCACATAAATAAAGGTTGGTACAATTGCTAAAACAATCAAGAGTAATGAACCCAGAAATTTACCGTTTACAATTTCCCAAATCGATAATGGTTTGGTCAAAAGCAATTCCAAAGTTCCTTGTTTTTTTTCGTCTGAAAAACTTCTCATCGTAACCGCCGGAATCAGGAAAATCAGGATCCAGGGTGCTAATGTGAAAAACGGAGTCAAATCGGCATAACCGGTGTTTAAGATATTGTAATCTCCTTCAAAAACCCATAAAAATAGTCCGTTGCTAATTAAGAAAATAGCAATGACCAAATAGCCAATAGGAGATCCGAAAAAGGATTTTATTTCTCGTAAAATGATTGATTTCATGTACTTAATTTTGTTTCAAGTTTTTCTTGTTTCAGGTTTCAAGTTGTTAAAGCCTTGCGAACTTTACGTTTTCTAAAACCTTTAAATATAATCTTTGCGCCCTCTGCGGTTAAATTTCGTTGTTTTTAATGTTTCAAGTTTCAGGTTTCAGGTTGCGAACTTTGCGTATCCCGATAGCTATCGGGATTGCGAACCTTGCGGTTAAGTTCGTTTTTAATTTGAAACTAATTTAAACTAACTATTTTATCGACGCTCCACGCCTCAGGTTTTGCATTGAATAATTGTTTTGTAAAACTCCAAACAGAATTAAACAATTCAGATTGTCTGTAATTTTCTAAATCAGCTTCAGTTTCCCAATAACTGTAAGTAAAAAAGACGCATTTATCATTTTTATCCTGATACAATTCTAAAAAACGATTTCCTTCAGCATTTCGTATTTTGTCTTTTACGGTTTCAAAATTCTCCAAAAAGTCCGGAATTTTTTCTTCGTGAAAACTCATTTTTACTATTCTAACGAACATGTATACAATTTTAGATTTTAGATTATTGATTTTAGATTGAAAAATCTACAATACGCGCGCAAAAGTACCAAAATTGATTGTTCTTTTTATTAAAAAATAAAATATTCTAAAGACATATTTTCTTCGAATTATAACGCCTTAATGTATTTCAAATATAGCCCCCGGTTTCAACCGTGGTGATACATTAGATATAACGGTAATTATTACAATGCAAATACGGGATGCTTACCACCATGCGTTCCCACGGTTGAAACCGAGGGCTATGTTTATAATGCAATGAATAATTTCATTGTTAATATGAGCAAATCAGATTAAATATCAATGTAAATCGATTTTATTCAAGTATCGGTAGTTGATTTTAATCTAAAATCTAAAATCTCTATAGAAACTGAATCGTAATAACATCGCGATAATTCAATCCCAACAAACTATTTGCAGAACCCACTTTTGAAGGATTACTCCTGAAAATGGCAATTTCAAGAAAACCCGCTTCATTAAAAATAGCTAATTTTTCGCCCTCATATGTTTTGATTGGATATTTATCAGATGTTGCGATCGCCGAATAATTCGGCAGAATGGTTTTGATGCTTTTTGGTTTCATCACAATTTCGTACGGACGGCCTTTGGCAACTTCTATAAACTGCTGTTTTGAGATGTTGGTCACAATATTTCCAAAATGGTCAATGTAAATAACATATCCTTTTAGTGAATTTCCGTCATTAGCAACTACAGCTTGTAATTCGGTAATTTGCTTAATTCCGGCAACTTCTTTACCAATAACATTCAGCAAACCGCCTTTTGCAATATGACAGGCTACTTGTATAAAAATATCCAAATCGCTAAATTCAGCAGGAAAACGGTCATGAATGTTGATTTCGACGATTTTCTGCGGAACGATTTTTTGCGTAAGCATACTTAAAATTCCGTTATCAGCGCAAATAAAGTAATGATCGTTCCATTGCATCGCAATATGCTGATTTTCTTTATTGCGCTCAATATCAACACCAATAAGGTGCACAGTGCCTTTAGGAAAACTCAAATAGGAGGCGCCAATAACATAACTTGCTTCAGCTGTATTAAATGGATCTATATCATGCGAAATGTCAATAATTTGAACCTCTGAATATTCAGAAAGAATTTTACCCTTTAGCGAACCAACAAAGTGGTCTTTTAAGCCGTAATCAGTAGTAAGGGTAATTATTGACATAATTTTGTTTATAACTATTGGTAGTATTTAAATCTAATTTTCATTAAATTTGAGAAATGCAAATCTAATAATAGTAATTGCAAATTGAAAGAAAGAAAAGACAATTTATGAAAATGTCTCAGTTTACAGTCTCAGTCTCAGTAACTGAAAAACTGTCACTGAGACTGCGACTAAAAAAAAGAAACCCGACAACCACCGATTTATAAAACTGATTTATTTTTAATTTAAAACTACTTCATTTGAACGAAAGAATTATCGAGCTAATAGACATCGCTCCAAAAGACTTTTGGGGCGCTCAAGACTCTCATCTTGAAATAATTAAAAAGTATTACCCAAAGCTTAAAATAGTAGCGAGAGGGACAACTTTAAAAGCATTTGGCGAAAAAGAAGTTTTAGATGAATTCGAAAAAAGATTTCAAAGGTTAATGCTCCATTTTACCCGATACAACAACATTGATGATAATGTAATTGAACGCGTAATTATGAGTGATGGTCAGGATGAAAAAAAATCATACGATCATGACAAAATACTAGTTCATGGAGTTGGAGGTAAAATAATTAAGGCCATGACGCCTAACCAGCAACTATTGGTAGATACCATTAAAAAAAATGATATGGTATTTGCTGTTGGTCCTGCCGGAACCGGTAAAACTTATACTGGTGTAGCAATGGCGGTTAAAGCACTTAAAGACAAAGAAGTTAAAAGGATCATACTTACCCGACCGGCGGTAGAAGCAGGAGAAAATCTTGGTTTCTTGCCCGGCGATATGAAAGAAAAACTAGATCCGTACATGCAACCTCTTTATGATGCTTTGCGCGACATGCTACCGAACGAAAAACTCGAAGATTATATTTTAAAAGGAATTATTCAGATTGCGCCACTGGCATTTATGCGTGGGCGCACACTTGATAACGCCTTTGTAATTCTCGACGAGGCACAGAACACTACCCACTCACAAATGAAAATGTTTTTGACCCGTATGGGAAAAAACGCCAAATTTATGATTACGGGAGATCCTGGACAGGTCGATTTACCACGCAGAACTATTTCGGGTCTTAAAGAAGCTATTTTGGTTCTGAAAGACGTTGACGGAATCGGGATTATTTATCTGGATGATAAAGACATCGTACGTCACAGATTAGTTAAAAAGGTAATTGACGCTTATAAACAAATTGAAAATCACGATTAATTTTATAAAATGTCAAATGTAAATCGTGAAATGTGTTTTGACATTTACTAATATTCGTTTTCTACATCATCTTTTTAGAATGTGGAAAACGAATATTTTTTTTGCCACAGATTAGATGATTTGAGAAGATTTTTTTTACCACAAATTTCACAAATTTACGCGAATTAATTTGTGCTAATTTGTGAAATTTGTGGTTATATAATTAAGGATTAATATATCAATTTAATCTTTCAATCTGCGGCAAGAAATACAACAGTTTATAATTTTTTTGTACATATTTTAAGAAATGCAGGAAACGCATATTTTTTTACCACAAATTTCACAAATTTACTCGAATTAATTTGTGCTAATTTGTGCTAATTTGTGGTTATATAATTAAGGATTAATAAATCAATTTAATCTTTTAATCTGTGGCAAAAAACAAAACAAAAAGTATTTTGAGAAAATGAAACAACTAGATGATTTCTATTTAAAACAAGAAGAACCTGTAAAAGGAGTGTTTCTTGCATTGAGAGAAATTAATTTAAAACAAGACGATAATATCACACACGTGCTAAAATACGGAATGCCCTTTTTCTGCTACAAGGGAAAAATGTTCTGCTATTTATGGATTCATAAAAAACACAAACAACCTTACATCGGAATTGTGGAAGGAAAACATTTTGATGAACCCTTTTTGCTTCAGGAAGCGCGTTCAAGAATGAAAATTATGTTACTAAATCCTGATGAAGATTTACCATTGGAACAAATTGAAACGATTGTTAGAAAAGCATTAAATTTATAGAATTCCGGAATTATAAAAGTATAAAATAGCTAAAATGCAATATTTAACGAAATAGTTAAATAAATAATAAACTTCTCTCATTTCGGGCTTTTGGGCTTTGTAATCTTTGCTCTTCTAAGCCTAAAGCCGTAAATTTGCATTTCATAAACATTTGATCTTTAATATGACTAAGCTTAAAAATATAAAAGTTGTAGTAAGCGACCTTGACGGAACTTTACTCAACCCTCAACACAAAATTTCAGATTATACCAAATCCATTTTTCAGGAACTTCACAATCAAAATTACCTTATCGTAGTTGCTACAGGCCGCCATCATCTTGATGCTATGGCTATTATTGAAACACTTGAAGTTCCGGTTTATTTAGTGAGTTCAAACGGAGCGAGAATTCATTCTCCTAATAAAGTAGAACTTTTTTCATTCAACTTAGATAGCGAGGTTGTAAAAAATGCATTGAATGTTGAAATCGACCCGGAGATTACAGTGGTTTTATTCAAAGAAAATGTTTGGCAAACCAACAGAATAAATGAAAAATTAAATGCTTTTCAAACGGAACTGAAATATCGCCCGGAATTGGTTGATTATAAAACTTTGGAAGATTTTGGAGCAATCAAAATTTTCTTTTCCTGCGATGATCACGAAAAATTAGTAAAGTTGAAAGATGCTATTTTGGCCAATTCTTCAGAACACTTGCATCACGCTTTTAGTTTGCCAACTTGTTTGGAATTTATGGATAAAGCCATAGACAAGGCTGTTTCAATCGAGAGAGTTTTAGAAAAAGAAGGATATACTCTGGAAGAAGCAGTTTCTTTTGGAGATGGTTTCAACGATGTTCAAATGTTATCCGCGTCCGGAAAAGGTTTAATTATGGGTAATGCGCCAGCTTTATTAAAAGAAACGTTGCCAGACTTAGAAGTTATTAAGACCAATGCTGAAGATGGCGTTGCTAAATATATTGCTTCAAAAATATTAAACAAAGAATTCGCAGAAGCTTAATTTTTAGATATTTATCTTCAAAAAACATTGTTTATTGAGGTCAAATTTATAATTTTATAAAACTTATCTTATTTTAGATAAGTTTTTTTTTTGAATATTAATTTAATCATCAAAACATGGAAAAATTTTTACATCAGCTTCAAAAAAATTGTATTTCTGGAATTATTTTGCTTTTGCCTTTGGTTGTTTTTTTTATGATATTGGAGAAAGTATGGGGATTTTTTCGAAAATACGGAGACAAAGTTTCTCATATATTGCATTTAGATAAAATTTTAGGACCAGTTGGGAGTGATATTCTTGGAGGATTATTTTTAATATTATTGATTTACTTCAGTGGATATTTAGTACGATTGTCTTTCTTAAAAAAGTTCGCAGACTGGGTAGATGATAAATTAATGGTTTTTTTACCAGGATATGAAAAGAATAAAAAATTGGCTGAAGAAAAATTGGCACATAAAGTGGCTAAGCCGAATCCTAATTTACCAATATTATTGAAGTATGGTGAATACTGGCAACCTGCTCATCTAATTGAAGAAAATGCCGATGGAAATGCCGTAGTTTTTGTACCCGCAGCACCTTCTAAAGATCACGGGCAAATTTATGTCGTAAGTGCATCAAATATTAGAAGGTTGCCAGAGACAACTTTAGGAAGTCTGGATGAATCAATAAAATCATTAGGAAAAGGAATTTTAGGTTTTAAATGATTTTCTCTAATATATAATATAAACAATCCCTGAAGTTATCTTCGGGGATTTTTGTTTTTAATCATTTGCAAACTAATAGTTTATATATCATACAGGAAAAACAATTTTTTTAATTGCTTTCAAAGTGTATTTTTGTTTTCTCAAAAACAATTACCATGACAAAAAACATTTTTATCCTTGCCTTTTTATTTCTTTCTGTTACTGGCCATAGCCAGAATCTGAAATTAGAAGAAATAATGAAAGGGGAATCTTTTATTGGAAATCAACCAACAAATGGACGCTGGTCATTAGACGGAAAGAAAGTCTATTTTGAATGGAATCCGAAAGATGAATTAGGAACAAGTACTTATTTCTGGCAAAAAGGAATGGCAAAACCAGAAATTGTCTTACCAAAAGAAGCTGTTTTTTCTCAAATGGATTTTAAAACAAAACCAGGATCTGATGTTGTTTACTATTTAGATAAAGGAAGTTTGTATTCTTACTCAATTCAATCGAAAATTTCGAAGAAAATGATTCAGCAATCAACTCCAATTTCTAATTTGCAATTAGGATCTCAAGCCGGAATACTTTTTTTTGAACAAAACGATAACATCTTTAAATACAATACTAAAGAAGGTACGATTTTGCAAATCACGAACTTTAGCAAAGGGATTAAAAAAGAAGTAAAACCTGAGAAAGAGACTTTTTTAACTACGCAGCAAAAAGAATTATTTCAGTTTATAAAAGATAAAGAAGCCAGGAAACAATGGAATCTTGCCAAAAGTAAAGCTGTAAAATCTGATTTTGCAAAGGAATATTTTTATGGTAAAGACGATTTTAATACTCTAAAAGTAAATCCAAACGGAAATTTTGCCACTTTTAGATTAGTAGAAGATACTGAAGTAAAAAAAGAAAAAATGGAAGTTTTTATAACTGCTGACGGTTATAATCAAACACCGGATACAAAGGAAAAAGTTTCTACAGCAAATTTTGTAAAAACAAAATTCGGAATTTATTCTGTTGCAAAAGATTCTGTTTATTATGTGAATTTTTCAACTTTAAGTCATATTCAGGATACACCTAAGTATTATGAATCGTACGACAATTTAAAAAATAAACCAAAAGAAGATAAACTAATTGTTCCTCAGGCTCCTGTTTACAATGAAGATGGATCATTGGCTATTGTAGAAATCAGAAGTCAGGATAATAAAGACAGATGGTTAGTTAGTCTAAATTTGGATAAAGGAACTTTCGAAGAAATAGAACATCAACATGATGAAGCCTGGATTGGCGGACCTGGAATTCCGGGTTATTCTTTTTCTTCTGGAAATTTAGATTTTCTTGCAGATAATGAAACGATTTATTTTCAATCTGAAGTTACAGGATATTCTCATTTGTATACTTATAACGTAAAGACCAAAAAGAAAACACAATTGACAAATGGAAATTGGGAAGTTCGTGATGTTACATTATCAAAAGATAAAAAAGTATTTTACTTAAGCACCAATACTACTCATCCGGGAAATAGAAATTTTTATAAATTGGCTCTTGCTGATGGTGTCCTACAACCCATTTTAACTAAAGACGGCGCACACGAAGTAGTACTTTCTCCAGACGAAAAATCACTATTAGTTCGTTATTCGTATAAAAATATTCCCTGGGATTTTTATCTGGCTGATAATAAAAAAAATACGACTTTACAGCAAATTTCTTCTTCAACAACAGAAGCTTTCAAGCAATATAAATGGAGAGCTCCTGAAGTGATCACCTTTAAAGCGCAAGACGGAACGCCTGTTAATGCGAGAATTTATACGCCAAAAGCAGAAGTAGCAAACAAAGCAGCTGTAATTTTTGTTCATGGTGCTGGTTATCTTCAAAATGCTCATAATTTTTGGAGTAATTATTACAGAGAGTACATGTTTCATAATTTGCTGACTGATTTAGGTTACACCGTATTGGATATCGATTATAGAGGTAGTGATGGTTATGGAAGAGATTTCAGAACTGGAATTTATCGTTTCATGGGAGGAAAAGATTTGTCTGACCATCTTGATGGTAAGAAGTTATTAGTGGATAAATATGGAATTGATGCTAATAGAGTAGGGATTTATGGTGGTTCATACGGTGGTTTTATTACTTTAATGGGAATGCTTACAACACCCGGCGAATTTACATCTGGAGCAGCTTTGCGTTCTGTTACAGATTGGGCACACTACAATCACGGATACACAGGAAATATTTTAAATTTTCCAGAAACGGATCCGGAAGCTTACAAGAAAAGCTCGCCAATATATTTTGCAGACAACTTGAAAGGAAACCTTGTAATGTTGCACGGAATGGTTGATGACAATGTAGAGTATAAAGATATTGTACGTTTGTCTCAGCGTTTTATAGAATTAGAGAAAAAGAACTGGAGCCTGGCTTCCTTCCC
Source organism: Flavobacterium frigidimaris (assembly GCF_002217275.1). Taxonomy (NCBI): domain Bacteria; kingdom Pseudomonadati; phylum Bacteroidota; class Flavobacteriia; order Flavobacteriales; family Flavobacteriaceae; genus Flavobacterium; species Flavobacterium frigidimaris. Next base: position 14,341 of record NZ_MUGV01000043.1, on the reverse strand, counting down.
TGTAGAGACTCATGGTTTCAAGGAAACGTATTCATGGATCGACGAATACGGAAGAATCTTAAATTTATTTAATTCAACACTTCTTAAAAAATAGTCTACAGTCGCAGTTTTCAATTGCAGCATCAAAACTCTAAACTGTGACTGAAAACTGAATACTTTCTTGTTTGCTCTTTTAATTAGTTTTAAATTTGCATTCGTAAAACAACAACACAACTTACAATAATGAGCAATACAATTACAACAACAAATTTTAATTTCCCGAATCAGAAATCAGTTTACCGCGGAAAAGTTAGAGAAGTTTACAACATCAATGATGAACTTTTAGTAATGGTCGCAACCGACAGACTTTCGGCTTTTGATGTCGTTTTACCAAAAGGGATTCCGTACAAAGGACAAATTTTAAATCAGATTGCAACCAGATTTATGGAACTGACTGAAGATATTGTTCCAAATTGGTTGATTGCTACACCAGATCCAAACGTTGCTGTCGGACATTTATGTGAGCCATTTAAAGTAGAAATGGTAATTCGTGGTTATGTTTCAGGACACGCTGCTAGAGAATATGCTGCAGGAAAAAGACAAATTTGTGGTGTAACTATGGTTGAAGGTTTAAAGGAAAATGATAAATTTCCAGAACCAATTATTACTCCAACTACAAAAGCGGACAACGGTTCTCATGACGAAGATATTTCGCGTGAGGATATTTTGGCAAAAGGAATTGTTACTGAAGAAGATTATATTGTTTTAGAAAAATACACTCGTGATTTATTTCAAAGAGGAACTGAAATCGCTGCAAGTCGTGGTTTGATTTTAGTTGATACAAAATACGAGTTCGGTAAAACGAAAGATGGTGTTATTGTTTTAATTGATGAAATTCACACTCCCGATTCTTCCCGTTATTTCTATGCAGAAGGATACCACGAAAGACAGGAAAAAGGAGAAGAGCAAAAACAATTATCAAAAGAGTTTGTGCGTCGTTGGTTGATCGAAAATGGCTTTCAAGGTCAGGAAGGACAACAAATTCCAAATATGACTGATGAATACATCGAATCTGTTTCTGAAAGATATATTGAGTTATACGAGAATATTTTAGGAGAAAAATTCGTTAAGGCTGATATCAATAATATCGATGAACGTATTAATAAAAATGTTTTAGATTATCTAAATAGCAAAGCTTAAACTTAGATTTTAAGCCTAAATTTTTTAGCCACAGATTACACAGATTAAAGAGATTTTAAAAATCCTTTTAATTTTTGTAATCTGTGGCTAAACTTTTATTGCTCCATTTTGATTTTTAAATTTTCAAGTCCTTTTTGTAAATCTTTTCCAATCATTTTATCCATATTCATCATGGGCATCATGATGTTCATTGGATAAGGAAAAACACCGTTGATTCCCCATTTTACTTTTGTTTGATTTCCTGTAATAGATTCAGTAGACATAAATCCAACAGCAGTATCATTCATAGGTTCTTTAAAACGTAAAGCAAAGTCAATACGTTTTCCTTCTGTTATTTTGGTAATTTCCTGTTCTCCAACTCCCACATCTTTTACACTACTTTCCCAGGCTGAAATAGCACCTACATTTCCATCAGTTCCTTTATAGGTTGATTTCATTTTGGGATCGATATTAGCCCAGACGCTAAACTCATTTTGATTTTTTAAATATCTCACATAATTAAAAACACTATCAGAAGGTTTGTTAATGGTGATTTCTCTTTCTACTGCATAATCTTTTGGCATAAAGTAAGCAGCAATTAAAACAATTGACACAATCAGTATCAGAATAAGCAGCATTCTTTTGATGATAAGCATATTCAATGGTTTAAAGGTTAATATTAGTTTATTTTGCTACGATTCAGCATAGTAAAGTTAAAAAAGATAAAGTGCTGTTTTACGGTATCGGGAAAAAAATATAAGATTTTTTATATTTTTTTGATTTAAACTGTAACATATTGAATAAATGAGCGTCTATATATGAAACGGTAATTTAACATTCAGGAGCGTTTATCAGTTTTTTATTAAATGAATGTTAAGAATTAGTTAAAACAAGGTACTTGGTAATGCATAATACAAAAAATAGAGTACATTTACATAGAATTTAAAAATCATCAATAATCAATCAATTTAACAATCAATCAACATGAAAAATTCAGTAATTGTTTTAGGAGTAGCTTTAGTAGCTTTTGCCAATGTTTCAATGGCAGCGAATCACACATCATCAGTAGTGAATCCAAAAATTGAAGTTTCACACAATTTCTCTGCTCCATTGCATGTAGCGGTAAGTAAAGGAGATGTAGAAGTAGTGAAAAAATTTATCGCTTACGGTGCTGATGTTAATGAAAAATCAGAAGACATGACACCATTAATGATTGCAGCACGTTATAATAAAGTTGAAATAATAAAAGTTTTATTAGAAAATGGTGCTCGTCCGGAAGATAAAAACGAACAAGGTTTCACAGCATTGAAATATGCACAATTGTCAAATGCAACAGATGCTATTGCAATTTTGAAAGATTTAAAATAAAAGTTTAAAACGAGTTTGAGTTAGTATACTTAACGACCTTCCTTGAGCAGAAGGTCGTTTTTTATTTTATATAATTTAAAAGAATTAATTAAAAATGCGTTTTCTGAATTTGTTTATCCTGAATTTTAGAAAAGAGAACCAAAGCTACAATTGCTCCAATAGTTGCATACAACATATCAGATTGTGTGTCCCAAATATATCCCTGAGTTCCTAAAAAAGAATCTCCGCCTTCGCCGGTTGCCAGCGAAACAAACCATTCTATAAATTCGTAGGTGGCGCTGATTGCTAAACAAATACTGACAATAATAAAGTTGAAAAAGCTTTTATTGTTGATTACTTCTTTTCGAATAAATAGTTCTCTTATAATCATTGCTGGCACGAATCCTTGTGCAAAATGCCCCACTTTATCATAATTATTTCTACTTTGATGAAAGACTTCTTTTATATAATCAAAAAAAGGAACTTCGGCGTAAGTATAATGTCCGCCAATAAATAAGATGATACAATGAATTAAGATTAATGTATAAGTGAAATTTGTAAAGCGAAATTTTTTAAAAGTGAAAGCGAGAATTATAAATCCAATAATTGCCGGAATAACTTCAAGAAAACAAGTAAATCCTTCTTTTGCATTTATCACTGAAGCTAATAATGAAATTGAAAAAAGCGTTATTAAAAAATAGATATATTTCATAAATGGGTTTGATTATGATGCAAGATATTAAACTAAAATGTAATGGAATCAAAAAAGCACCATTAAAAATAATGATGCTTTCTCTTTAACCAAATTAATTTAACCAATTAATTTATTTTGAAATTCTTATTCAATGGGAACATTTTTCTTGCGGTTGAAAACCCAAAATATAATTGGGAAAACCAATAGTGTTAAAATAGTGGCTGTTATTAAACCTCCAATAATTACAATGGCTAATGGTTTTTGTGATTCAGAACCAATTCCGGTTGAAATTGCGGCTGGCATTAAACCTATTGATGCCATTAATGCAGTCATAACTACCGCTCTTGTTCTTGCTTTTACTCCCATAAAAATGGATTCTTCTAATGTGAATTTTGCCTTCAGATTATGATGAAATTCGGATATTAAGATTACTCCATTTTGAATACAAATTCCAAGTAAAGCAATAAAACCAACACCAGCAGAGATTCCAAAATTCATTCCAGTAATGTGTAAAGCCATAATTCCCCCAATAATGGCAAACGGAACATTTGCTAAAACAAGCAAAGAATCTTTAATATTTCCGAAAAGAATAAACAGCAATACAAATATTCCGATTAAACTGATTGGTACAACCTGAGCCAAACGTGCACTGGCACGAACCTGGTTTTCAAATTCTCCTGTCCAGCCTGTTGTATAACCTGTAGGCATTTTTAGTTCAGCTACTTTTTTCTGTGCTTCGGCAATCGTACTTCCTAAATCTCTATCGCGAACAGAGAATTTTACACCAATAAAACGTTTTGTATTATCTCTGTAAATAAAAGCAGGACCAGTTACGGTTTTAATATCGCAGATTTCTTTTAGTGGAATTTTAACTCCACTAATAGTTGGAACTTTAAGTTCGGCCAAGTCTTCTTCATCTTTACGGTATTCTTTAGAAAAACGAACTCTCACATCAAATTTCTTTTCATCTTCATATTTTTGAGTGGCCGTTTTTCCTCCAAAAGCCAATTCTAAAACGGCTTGTGCATCGCTCAATGTAACACCGTAAGCGGCCATTTTTTCTCTGTCCAGAATCACACTAATTTCTGGCTGACCAACGTTTCTAAGAATCCCGGCATCTTTTATACCTGGAATGTCTTTGATCTTGGCTAAAACTTCATTTGATAATTCATCGAGTTTATCTAAATCATCTCCATAAATTTTCACGGCATTTGATGCTTTAAAACCAGCTACAGATTCGGCTACGTTATCAATAACGGGTTGTGAATAATTATAGGTAATTCCCTGATGCACTTTCAGTTTATTATCCATTTCATTAATTAATTCATCCATGCTGATTTTTCGAGTCCATTCCGATTTTGGTTTTAAATCAACCTGAAGCTGAATAAACCCGAATCCGTTTGGATCTGTTCCGTCATTGCTTCGTCCTGTTTGCGACAATACATTTTTGACTTCCGGAAAACTTTCGAGATCTTTTCGAATCATTGCCGCCGTTTGAACACTTTCTGGAAGTGATGTACTCATTGGTAATTCTGCAGTTACCCATAAAGCTCCTTCATTTAATTGCGGAAGGAATTCAGTTCCTAAAAAGGTAGCTGAGAAGAAAATCGAAGCCACAATCGCTACGGAAGCTATAAGTGTTTGGACTTTATGTTTAAATGTCCAGGCAAAACCTTTGCCTACAATTCTGTCCCAGAAATTCACAAACGGGTTGTGTTTTTCTTTTACGTTTTTATTCAACAGTATATGCGATAAAACCGGAACTAATGTAAGAGTAAATAGTAAAGCTCCCATTAAGGCAAAACCTAAAGTGTAGGCTAGGGGCGAGAACATTTTTCCTTCTACTTTCTGGAACGAGAATATTGGCAATAAAGCAGTAATGATGATTAATTTAGAAAAGAAAATAGCTTTACCCATTTCTGTTCCGGTTTTTTTAATCAAACTTCCTTTAGCTATTTTATTGTAGGCTGTCATTCCTAATTGATGTGCCCGGTGGTCCAATACCACAAACAATCCCTCGACCATAACCACCGCGCCATCAATAATAATTCCGAAATCGACCGCACCCAAACTCAGCAAATTGGCGCTCATTCCCATCATCTTCAGACATAAAAAAGCAAACAATAAGGATAACGGGATAACAATTGAGACCGTAAAAGTAGTTCTCCAGTCGGCCATGAAAAGAAATACGACACAAGTAACCAGAATAATTCCTTCAAATAAATTGTGCATTACTGTTTCAGTCGTGAAATTCATCAAATTATCACGGTCGTAAAAAGTTTCTATTTTAATATCCTTCGGAAGAACATTCTCATTTAAATCCTTGATTTTATCTTTTATTAAGGCTAAAGTTTCCTGAGCATTTTCGCCTTTTCGCATTACAACAATTCCCTCAACAGCATCATCGTTTTTACCAATTCCGGTTTGACCAACTCTTGGCATTGCGCTTTCGTAAACAGAAGCAACATTTTTTACCAAAATTGGATTTCCTCCGGCATCATCAACAATAATATTTTCAATATCCGGAATCGATTTTAAAAGCCCGACACCGCGAACTACAAAAGCTTGTCCGTTTTTCTCAATAATATCTCCACCAACATTTAAGTTTCCTGCATTTACAGCATTGTAAACTTGTAATGGAGTAATGTTGTATTTTGCTAATTTGATTGGATCAACACCAACTTCGTACGTTTTAGTTTGTCCTCCAAAAACATTTAAATCGGCCACACCAGGAACGGAGCGAAGTTGTTTGTCGATAACCCAGTTTTGATAAGTCAATAATTCTCTACTATCTCTGCTGTTACTTTTTACAATATATCTGAATATTTCTCCAGTCGGTCCGTATGGAGGCTGAACATCTGGTTCAACATCATCTGGAAGCGAAACATTTTTTAATAAATTATTGACCTGCTGACGTGCAAAAGTGTCATCGACTCCATCATCAAAAATGATTTTAATAACAGATAATCCAAACATGGTAATACTACGAACACTGGTCTTTTTCTGAACCGAGTTCATAGAGATTTCGATGGGTGAAGTCACAAAACGTTCTACTTCTTCAGCACTTTTGCCGTTCCATTGCGTAATGATAATAATTTGAGTATTCGTTACATCCGGAAAGGCGTCGATTGGCATATTTTTGAAGGAAATAAATCCGGCAACAGCCAATAATCCAACCCAAAAAAAGGTAAATGCTTTATTCTTAAGTGAAAAAGCAATAATATTTCTAATGAATTTGTTCATTTTAAAAGTATTTTTAATGATGAATTTTTATTTTTAAACTAAAATGCTTGATAATAAGCATCATTAATTTGTATAATTTTTTTTGTATCAGAACTCGGTGTGAAAACGCAATGCCAAAAACTGAATAGGACCTCTGTCTTTGTTATATCCGGGATTTACAGCAAATTGATAATCTGGTGAAAGTGTAATATGGGTGTTGGGAACTAGAAAGGAATAAAAAACTTCTACAATTTGTTCTGTTCCATAATTCAAAGTCCCGTCACCAATCATAAAACCATTTCCTCCAAGTTTTTGATATTCTTTATGTGGGTTTGATAGTCCGTTGGCTACTATTGCAATACCACCAAAATCATTTTCGCGATTCCAAATTTTTCCTTTCAGATTAATTCCTAATTGCGCTGATCGGTCAATTTCTGTAAAAGCCCAGGTTTCATTTTTACCATCATTATAACTCATTCGGGCAAAAAGTCCCCAATTTTCTCCATGTGTATAATCTAAATTTAAACCCAGACCATATTTTGTGCGACCATTTTCCCGTGTACTTTTAATATCCGGAATTGTTGTAAAATTTGAGTTGGCTTCAGCGTAATTTCCCATTCCTGCCACATTTCGAAATCCTAGTAACTTGATAATACTTGTGTCATTATTACTGAAGACTACTTTCTTTTCAATTTCAACGTTTACGGCATTAGAATCTTTAAAACTAAATTCAACATTCGGCCCGTTAGCATAAGTTGGCAAAGCGGTTAATGAAGCTCGTAACTGCCAGCTATCAAATTGATAATTAACATATAATCCGTCAGTATATCCGCGGGTATTCGCTGCATAATCCCAAGCTCCATGGGTCATTAGCGACCAGTTCAAAAATTGTGTTCTAGGATCGTGTGAGTAGGTATTATTATCGAAATAATCGGATAACCCGAATTTTCCAAAAACCAATTGCAACGACTTATTATTCTTAAACTGAAATTTTTGTTCTAATAGCATTCTCGCAACATAAACGACAGGCTTTGAATCTCCAATTCTAAAAGTTTCTCCGTTAGGAAAACCTCCTAAACCTCTGGCTTGTGATAAACCCTGGCCGCCTGACATTTCAGGATTTAAAGTTGCTGTAGCACCTTTCCAGAGCGGAAGATCAAAATATAAAGTCGATGTCAGGGACAATGCACTTTCTTCTTCGGGAGTCATACTGTTGGTTCCTGAATAGTTAGCATGAAAGGATGGATGATATTGATATATAGACGTCATTTGAAATTTAAGACTATATTTTCGTATCGAATCTGTTTCTTGTGAAAATGAAAACGTCGAAATCAGCAACGTTGCAAAACTCAATATGTTTACAGATTTTTCCATTTAATTATTCATTTAAGGCGCGGTAAATAAATAACTGATTGTTGGTAATTATTTTTTCATTGTCTTTTAATCCACTTGAAATATAAGTAGTGTTTCCAACGACTCTGTAAACTTCAACTTGTCTGGTTTCAATATTGTGACGATCTTTAAAAACCATAACAAAGTTTTTACTTTTGTCAAAAACAATAGCGTTACTCGGAATAGCAATCATTGATTTATCTTCCTCTTTAAATGATAATTTTATATTGGCATTCATATCCGGTTTTAATAAATAACCTGGATTTTGTAATTTAATACGAGCCTGCATTGCTTTAGTTTCGGGATCAATTACGTTGAAGATTTTATCTACTTTTCCTTTAAAAACTTTATCAGGGTAACTCAAAGTAGTTACATCGGCATCAATTCCTAATTTTACTTTATTAATATCCATTTCATTGATGTTGGCCATTGCCCAAACTTCGCTGATTTCAGCAATATCAAAAATATTTTCAGAACGATCATTTCTCAAAAGCATGTCCTGATTAATGCTTTTTTGAATTATAAAACCACTAATTGGAGCTGTCACCTCATAAATAGAACCGGCTTTGATGTTGTAGATTTTATAAGTTTCCTGAATTTTCCCTACCTGCGATTGTGCTTTAGCAACTTCTGCTTTTGCCTGAAGAACGTCACTTTCAGAATTTAATTTTCCATCAAATAATTCCTGAGCTACTTTCAAACTGTTTTTGGCTACTAGTAAATCACTTTTTGCATCAAGTGATTGTTTTTCAAAATCTGCAATATCGGTACTTCTGATAGTAGCTAGAACTTGACCTTTGCGAACATAATCGCCAAGCTCCACATTTACTTTAATTACATTTCCACCTACAAGCGGGTAAACATCAATCATTTTATTGTTGTCAGCTGTAATTTTTCCGTAAAAATTCAATTCATTAGTTACAGGTTTTGTTTGTGCTTCAGCGGTTGTCGTCGATTTTAGCATAGAGTCGCTTAATGCAAAAGAGGTATTCGTTTGCGGATTTTCGACTTCCTTTTTACAGCTTGTAAGAGATAAACTTACTATTGCAATTCCTATGATTAGTTTATGTTTCATTTTATTTAGTTTTAAAATAAGTCTTTGTTGATGGTACTGTTTAATTCTTCTCCTGAAAGCACTACTTTTTTCTTTAATTCATTTACCTGAATTGATGCCTGATTGTAGCTTTCCATAAAATCAGTGAATTCTAGTAAACTAACATTTCGTTTTTGAAAATTCGTTAGCATTCCGTTGTAAACTGCCTCAAAATCTGCGTTAACAGTTGGATTTATTACTGTATAGTTTTTGCGTGATTCATCCCATTTATTCCAGGCCGAAGTAATTTCAGTTTGCAATTGCAGGTAAAAACTTTGTTTATCAACTTTAGACTGTTCTAAAATGGTTTGTGCATATTTGATATTTCCTTTGTTTTTATTCCAAAGTGGTAATGGAATTCCCAATGTCAAATTGGCTTCTTTATTAAAGGCACCACTACGTTGATCATAGTTTGCACCTAAAGTAACGTCTGGAACAGAAAGCGATTTTTGCCATTTTACATTGATTTCGTTAGCATCAATTTCTTTTTGCTTGGCTAAATAATCGGGACGATTCGTGATGGCATCATTTTCAAATGATTTTATATCAAAAGCCAATGTTTTCAAATATTTATTAAATTCAGAATCAGAAACATTTGGAACTACAGTTTCTGTTTCGTTCAATAATAATTTCAAATTCGCCTGTTCTTCAATATTATCATTCACGACTTCCATTCGCTCGTTCTTAAAATTGAGATACAAAGATTGCAAACGAACAACATCTTTTAAAGGGACATTCCCTTTTTGAGCCTGAATGGAGTAGGAGTTGATTAAATCTTCTATATGCACCAATTGCTTATCAGTAGTTTCAAGACTTTTTGTATTGTAATAAACAGTGTAAAAACTTTTGCGTAATTGTAATTTTAATGTCCTTAAAAGATCATTAAATTGCAATTCAGCCAATTGTTCATTGGTTTGCGCTAGTTTTACCTCATTGCGTTTTTTTCCTCCCAGATAAATTAATTGCTCGATACCGAATGCTTTTTGCCCATCCTTACCAATATCAAAATATTGATTTCTTTCCGGATTGTAGGCATTCAATTCTGCGCTAAGTGTTGGGTTATCCCAAATACGTGCCTGAATCGTTAGTGCTTTCGAAGCATCAATATTATATTGAGATGCCAACAAAAAAAGATTTTTTTTAAGAAACTGGCTTTCACAGTCCTGAAGTGTTACTGTTTTTTGAGCCATAACTACCTGATTGAATAATACAAGTAGGAATAATGCACATAGTTTTTTCATTGTATCAATTTTAAGTTGTACAAATATGCTATCAAGGGACTTTAAGAGACCTTAAAATCTACCTTAAAAATACCTTAAAATTTCTTACAAATGAAAAAATAGTTGAAATAAATTTGTGTTTATATCTGGAACACTGTAGGTTATGGTTGCTTTATGAAGTGTCAAGATACGATTTACAATACGTAATCCAAGCCCAAAACCAGAAGTGCCTTTCGAATTTTCCCCACGCATAAATGCTTGAAAAAGTCTTTTTTGTTCTTCTTCATTTAAAGTTTTTCCAGTGTTGAAAACAGAAATAATTAGATGATCTTTTTCAGAGCTGATTTTTACTTTGGCTTGTTTGTTAGTAGAGTAAACACAGGCATTTTTGAGAACATTCCCTATGGCAATTTCGAGTAAATTTTTGTTCCCTCTAATTTCTAAAGCAGTATCTAAATTGTCATTTTCTTCCATTTCGAAAAGAATAATAAAATCAGGAAAGCTTTTATTTAAGTTTTCAATTGACGAAAAAAGAATTTCATCCATTCGCTGAACTTCATAATTCTCGTGATTTTTATCATCTATTTTAGAAAGAATCAAAAGTGAATTAATAAGTTCTGTTAATTGATTAACGTCTGATAAAATAGTTTTTAAGAAAGATTTTCCTTTGTCAGATGTTGCTCGATCTGTAATGGTATTTTCAATTTGCGAAGTAATTCTTGAAAGTGGAGTTCTGAGCTCATGCGAGGCGTGTGCAGTAAATTCTTTTTGTTTTTGATAGGACATTTCAATTCGGTCCATCATGAAGTTAAATTCATTGGCAATCAAATCAATTTCATTTTTAGTACTTTTTGACTCAATACGTGTGTCAAGATTGTTCTCGTTTATGTTTTTTATTTTTTGATGGAATATGCTCAACGGGCTCATGGCTTTTCTTACCATGAACGAAGTCAAAACCCAACAAATACAAGTAAAAAATATATAAGAAACGATTAAAGTATATCTAAGAAAAAGCAGTTTCCGTTTCCCGTAATCATCTGTTGCCGATATTAAGGCATAAAAATCTCTGTCTTTGGTATCATAGAAAACGCCATAAACTTCATAATTTCCTTGTTGCTTAAAAAAGGTTTTATGTTGCTTAAGGTATTTTAAATCATCAATGGACCAGGTTATTTTGGCATCATCAATACTACTATAGATTAAATTGTAATGAGAATCAAAAACCAAAGTCTTTTCATCATACAATTTATTGATAGAGTTTTGATCAATTATTTTTAAAAGCTGATCATCAACTTCTTTTACATTGACCAAAAGTTTAATATTTGAAAGTGCTTTTATTTCAAGACGATCACGAAATTCTTCTTTTCTAAAATTAGAGTACAACACAAATATCACAGTAGATGCCAACCCAAATAGGATTGTAAAAAGCAAACTAACTAAAAGTGATATCCGGTTTTTTAATGTCATTCCTGAGCGCTTAAATAATATCCGTAACCAATTTTGGTCCGAATTAGTTTTATTTCGTGGTCTTTATCAATTTTCTTTCTTAAAAAGTTAATGTAAACCTCAATTGTATTCTGATTGGTTTCAATATGGTAATCCCAAAGTTTCTCGGCAATAAATTGTTTAGATAATACTTTTCCTTTAGCATGAGCCAGAATCAGAATCAATTTAAACTCTTTTGGTGTCAATTTGATTTCTTCACCTGAACGAAATACTTTCATATCATCTTCCAGAATTTCTAAATCTTCAATACTAATTTTATTCTCACTTTGCTGTGGAATATCTTTTCGTCGTAAAAGTGATGAAATACGGGCATACAATTCCTCAAAATGAAATGGTTTAACCAGATAATCGTCGGCACCATTATCAAATGAAGCTAATTTATCTTCAATTTCACTAAAAGCCGTTAGCATTATAATAGGTGTCTTTTTATCAATTTCCCGTATTCCTTTGCAAACGTCGATTCCGTTTGTTCCAGGAACATTAATATCAAGAATAATTAAATCGTATTCCTGTGGAAGATATTTCTTTAGTAATAAAGAACCATCGTAATAAGGTACACACTCGAATTCTTTTGAAGTAAAGAATGCAGAGATTTCTTTAGACAACGTAAAATCATCTTCGAGTAGTAGTATTTTCATGCTATATTTTATTAGTCAATTCGGCTAACAATAACCGAATTGACGTTTTAAGTTTTCTTTTTATTTGAAATAAGAGAAAGTCTCATTATTCTCAATTTTCAATAACGATTCATAAATCAACTGAATCACATTTTCAACATCTTCCCTATGAACCATTTCAACAGTAGTATGCATATAACGTAAAGGTAACGAAATCAATGCAGATGCTACACCGCCATTGCTATAAGCAAAAGCATCAGTATCTGTTCCGGTCGCTCTCGAAGTAGCGTGACGTTGAAACGGAATTTTATTTTCCTCTGCTGTGTCTACAATTAAATCACGCAGTTTATTTTGAACAGCGGGTGCGTAAGCAATTACAGGTCCTTTACCCATTTTAAGATCACCTTCTACTTTTTTGTCAATCATTGGCGTAGTCGTATCGTGGCAAACATCAGTAACAATTGCCACATTTGGTTTAATCGTTTGTGCAATCATTTCAGCACCTCGCAAACCAATTTCTTCCTGAACCGAGTTTACAATATACAACCCAAACGGAAGTGTTTTTTTATTTTCATGCAATAAACGGGCAACTTCGGCAATCATAAAACCACCCATTCTGTTATCGATAGCACGACAAACGAATTTATTCTCGTTCAAAATCATGAATTCGTCGGGATAGGTAATCACGCAACCCACATGAACGCCCATTTCAAGAACTTGTTCTTTGGTTTCGCATCCCAGATCAATGAAAATGTTACTCAATTTGGGAATTTCCTCCTTGTCGCGCAAGCGGGTATGAATCGCCGGCCATCCAAAAACACCTTTTACAATTCCTTTTTTAGTATGAATATTAACTCTTTTCGATGGCGCAATTTGATGATCAGAACCTCCATTACGTATTACATATAATAAACCATCATCTGTAATGTAATTTACATACCATGAAATTTCATCTGCGTGACCTTCTATTACAACTTTAAAAGGAGCATCAGGATTAATAATTCCAACCGCTGTTCCATAAGTATCGGTAATAAAAGTATCAACGTATGGTTTTAAATAATTCATCCAAAGTTTTTGTCCTTCACTTTCATATCCGGTAGGCGATGCATTATTTAGGTAGCTTTCCAGAAAAGCAATTGAGGTATCTTTTAAGATAGATTCAGTACTCATAAAAATATTTTTTTGCTAATTTATAAATTTGGTATTAGAGTTGTGTATAAATATATAATTTTACATTTAAATTATGACTCGATGAGATTTACCTACATTCTTTTATTCTTTATATTGATTTCGTTTTCAGGCCAGGCTCAGGTTACGCCAAAAGAGAACCAGCAAATGGGCTATGTATTGACAGAACGAGATTCTATTTTGGGCGATACAATTGAATTGCCTGAAATTATTATCACCAAAGAGAAACTCGATCCCGAAGCGCAAAAGCAATTTATGATTCTTCAAAACAGAGTGTATAAAGTATATCCCTACGCAAAGCTGGCTGCTGATAGATTGACGGCTTTAAATCAGGGAATGGCGCGGCTGAAAACCAATCGCGAAAAAAAGAAGTATTTTAAAATTGTAGAAGATTACCTTAATAATGAATTCGAAGCTAGATTAAAAAAGCTTTCGCGTAAACAAGGTCAAATTCTTGTAAAACTAGTACACAGACAAACCGGAATCACAACATATGAATTGATTCGCACGTTAAAAAGCGGTTTCAAAGCTTTTGTATCTAATACGACCGCCAATTTATTCGACATTAGTTTAAAGAAAGAATACAATCCATACGAAGTCAATGAAGACTATTTAATAGAAACCATTCTTCAAAGAGCATTTGAGTCAGGCCGATTGGTCAATCAAAAACCAGCCAAACCTATAAACTATGGTGACCTAATGAATCAATGGGAAGCAAAAGCAAAGCAAACCAAAACCGAAGAGGCTAAAGATAGATAGCATTACTTATATATAGTTTTACAACCCGACAGTTTTACAAAAGCTGTCGGGTTTATTTTTATAAATAAACAGGGATACTTTTATACTATAATATAAAGGAAGGGTTTTTTAGAGAAGAATCATTATTTTAATAAGGAGCTGTTTC